>NZ_JBWGIG010000001.1:0-476745 GCF_056312595.1 Pseudomonas sp. GYB4201
AGCGCAAGGCCCGAAGGTCCCCTGCTTTCTCCCGTAGGACGTATGCGGTATTAGCGTTCCTTTCGAAACGTTGTCCCCCACTACCAGGCAGATTCCTAGGCATTACTCACCCGTCCGCCGCTGAATCAGAGAGCAAGCTCTCTTCATCCGCTCGACTTGCATGTGTTAGGCCTGCCGCCAGCGTTCAATCTGAGCCATGATCAAACTCTTCAGTTCAATACTGCAATCGGGTTTTGAGAAAACCCTATAAACTTGGCTCAGCAATCGTTGGTTAAACCATGATTTCTCGTGGAGTAACTTATGATGCTGATAATCTTTTTGACTATCAGTCTGAGTCACAAGCACCCACACGAATTGCTTGATTCAATTGTTAAAGAGCGGTTGGTTGATTCTTTCGTCTCAACCGAGGCGCGCATTCTACGCCTTCCTCAGAGCCTGTCAAGCGTTTATTTTGAAGTTTTTCAGAGAATCCCTAACAACTTCAACCACTTGGCTCGCTTCGATCTCTCGTTAGCGGGAGGCGAATTCTACAGCAACTTGCGTTGCTGTCAACTGCCTTTTTCACCGCTTTCGACGTTGATATCGAAACCCTTCGGAACTGCTTACTTCGGTTAACTCGTTGAGTTTCAAGGAGTTTTCCGTTTCGGTTGCGCCGGAAGTGGGGCGAATTATAGAGAGATCTGCGGGGGCGTCAAGCGTTGTTTTCACAGAAATGCCATATAGATCAAAAGCATCCCCGCCGGTGACCGCATCAGGGCCACCAGGTGCATGTCGGGAGAGGTTCATGCCTCATGGCATCGAGCGCCGCCCGCGCGGCGCGACCCGGCCTGCGGCCGGTGCTACCCGTTTGTTTCGGGCCAGTTATGTCAGTGGCATCTCCCGGGGACGCCTTGGTGGTACTAATGGAGATTTGTAGTGAAACAAAAAGGCGGGCCTTGCGGCCCGCCCTTTTCTCACGCTACAACCTTAGAGGCTGGGGAACGCGAACTGCGACGCCTCGTGGCTGGCCCGCTGCGGCCAGCGCTGGGTGATTGCCTTGCGGCGGGTGTAGAAGCGCACACCGTCCGGGCCATAGGCATGCAGGTCGCCAAACAGCGAACGCTTCCAGCCGCCGAAGCTGTGGTACGCCACCGGTACCGGCAGCGGCACGTTCACGCCGACCATGCCCACTTCAATCTCGTCGCAGAACAGCCGCGCCGCTTCACCGTCACGGGTAAAGATGCAGGTGCCGTTGCCGTATTCATGGTCGTTGATCAGCTTCATCGCCTCTTCCAGGCTGTTCACCCGCACGATGCACAGCACCGGGCCGAAGATCTCTTCCTTATAGATGCGCATTTCAGGGGTGACGTTGTCGAACAGGCAGCCGCCCAGGAAGAAGCCGTCTTCATTGCCCGGCACGACCAGGCTGCGGCCATCGACCACCAGCTTGGCGCCAGCCTGCACGCCGTCTTCGACATAACCGGCAACCTTGTCACGGGCCTGGCCAGTGACCAGCGGGCCCATGTCCAGGCCGCAGGAGGTGCCGGCACCGATTTTCAGCGCCTTGATCTGTGGCACCAGCTTGGCCACCAGGGCATCCGCCACCTGGTCACCCACGCACACGGCTACCGAGATAGCCATGCAGCGCTCGCCGCAGGAACCGTAGGCCGCGCCCATCAGCGCACTGACGGCGTTGTCCAGGTCGGCGTCGGGCATCAACACGGCGTGGTTCTTGGCGCCGCCCAGTGCTTGCACGCGCTTGCCGCGCTTGGTGCCTTCGCTATAGATGTACTCGGCAATCGGCGTGGAACCCACGAAGCTGAGGGCTTTGACTTCCGGCGCCTGGATCAGCGCGTCCACCGCCACCTTGTCGCCGTGCACCACGTTCAGCACGCCAGCCGGCAGGCCGGCTTCCAACAGCAGCTGGGCGATGAACAGGGTGGAGCTTGGGTCGCGCTCGGACGGCTTGAGGATGAAGCAGTTGCCGCAGGCGATGGCCAGCGGGTACATCCACAGTGGCACCATGGCCGGGAAGTTGAACGGGGTGATGCCGGCGACCACGCCCAGGGGCTGAAAGTCGGACCAGGCGTCGATGTTCGGGCCGACGTTGCGGCTGTACTCGCCCTTGAGGATTTCCGGCGCGGCGCTGGCGTACTCGACGTTCTCGATACCGCGCTTCAGTTCACCGGCTGCGTCTTCCAGGGTCTTGCCGTGCTCTTCGCTGATCAGCTGGGAGATCTTGGCTTCGTTCTGCTCCAGCAGTTGCTTGAAGCGGAACATCACCTGGGCACGCTTGGCCGGCGGCGTGTTGCGCCAGGCCGGGAATGCGGCCTTGGCCGAGTCGATGGCTTGCTGCACGGTTTGCAGGTCGGCCAGCTGGAGCTTGTGGATAACCTGGCCGGTCGATGGGTTGTAGACGTCGGCGGTGCGGTCGCCGCCGGAAACCAGATCACCGTTGATCAGGTGCTGAATGCTGCTCATGTGAAACTCCTGGAATAGATGCCAGGAAGCGGCGCGTGCCGCTTCCTATATAAAGAGGGGATCAGTCGATCGCGTTCAGCGCCTGGCCAACGGCATCGAACAGGCGGTCCATGTCCTGGGCCTTGGCGTTGAAGGTTGGCCCGAACTGCAGGGTGTCGCCACCGAAGCGCACGTAGAAACCTGCCTGCCACAGCTTCATCGAGGCCTCGTAAGGGCGGACGATGGCATCACCGTCGCGCGGGGCCAGCTGGATGGCGCCGGCCAGGCCGAAGTTGCGGATGTCGATGACGTTCTTGCTGCCCTTGATGCCATGCAGCGCTTTTTCGAAATGCGGCGCCAGTTCGGCGGCCTGTTGCACCAGGTTTTCCTTCTGCAGCAGGTCCAGTGCGGCCAGGCCAGCAGCGCAGGCCACCGGGTGGGCCGAGTAGGTGTAGCCGTGGGGGAATTCCACCGCGTACTCGGGCGTGGCCTGGTTCATGAAGGTCTGGTAGATCTCGGTGCTGGCGATCACCGCGCCCATGGGGATGGCGCCGTTGGTGACCTGCTTGGCGATGCACATCAGGTCCGGGGTGACGCCGAAGGTGTCGGCACCGAACATGTTGCCGGTGCGGCCGAAGCCGGTGATCACTTCGTCGAAGATCAGCAGGATGTTGTGCTGGGTGCAGATCTCGCGCAGGCGCTTGAGGTACCCCTTGGGCGGCGGCAGCACGCCGGCGGAACCGGCCATGGGCTCGACGATCACCGCGCCGATGTTCGAGGCGTCGTGCAGCTCGATCAGCTTGAGCATTTCATCGGCCAGGGCGATACCGCCCTCTTCCGGCGCGCCCTTGGAGAAGGCATTGCTGGCCAACAGCGTGTGCGGCAGGTGATCGACGTCCATCAATTGGCCGAACATCTTGCGGTTGCCGTTCACGCCACCCAGGCTGGTGCCGGCGACGTTCACGCCGTGGTAGCCACGGGCGCGGCCGATCAGCTTGGTCTTGGTGGCCTGGCCTTTCAGGCGCCAGTAGGCACGCACGATTTTCACCGCGGTGTCGCAGCACTCGGAACCGGAGTTGGTGTAGAAGACGTGGTTCAGCTCGCCGGGGGTCAGCTCGGTGATCTTCTCGGCCAGCTGGAACGACAGCGGGTGGCCGTACTGGAACGCCGGGGAGTAGTCCAGCACGCCCAACTGGCGCGCCACCGCTTCCTGGATTTCCTTGCGGGTGTGGCCGGCGCCACAGGTCCACAGCCCGGACAGGCTGTCGTAGATCTTGCGGCCCTTGTCGTCCGTCAGGTAGCTGCCTTCGGCGGCGACGATGATACGCGGGTCGCGCTGGAAGCTGCGGTTGGCCGTGTAGGGCATCCAGTGCGCGTCGAGTTTCAGCTGGCTGGCGATTCCGTGCGGAGCGTTTTCGGGCAAGTTCATGCGTGCAAGACCTCGAATCGGAAGTAACGAGTGTTGTTGCAGCTACGTTGTCACGGCGATAAAGTCTGGAAAATCCTGTTTTTCCAATCTTTGGTTAGGCGATGACTAAACTATGAGCCGACGTCCCGATCCCCTGGCGCAGGTCAGCGATTTCGACATTCGCCTGCTGAAAATCTACCGCAGCGTGGTGGAGTGCGGCGGCTTTTCCGCAGCCGAAAACGTGCTGGGCATCGGCCGCTCGGCCATCAGCCAGCAGATGAGCGACCTGGAACAGCGCCTCGGCCTGCGCCTGTGCCAACGCGGCCGCGCCGGCTTTTCGCTGACCGAGGAAGGCCGTGAGGTGTACCACTCGGCGCTGCAACTGCTCAGCGCCATCGAAAGCTTCCGCACCGAGGTCAACGGCCTGCACCAACACCTGCGCGGCGAGCTGAACATCGGCCTCACCGATAACCTGGTGACCCTGCCGCACATGCGCATCACCCATGCCCTGGCCCAGCTCAAGGACCGCGGCCCGGACGTGCGCATCCAGATCCGCATGATCGCCCCCAGCCAGGTGGAACAAGGCGTGCTCGACGGCAGCCTGCACGTGGGCGTGGTGCCCCAGGCCAGCCCGCTGTCGGGGCTGGAATACGCACCGCTGTATAGCGAGCGCTCGCTGCTGTACTGCGCCGTGGGCCACCCGCTGTTCTACGCCGCCGACGCCGACCTGGACGACGCGCGCCTGAACGCCCAGGACGCCATCGCCCCAACCTTCCGCCTGCCGGCCGATATCCAGGCGCACTACCAGGCGCTGCATTGCACCGCCAGCGCCTCGGACCGCGAGGGCATGGCGTTCCTGATCCTCACCGGGCGTTTCATCGGCTACCTGCCCGACCACTACGCCAGTTTCTGGGTGCAGCAAGGGCGGCTACGCGCGCTGAAACCGGACAGCCGGTTTTATGACCTGAGCCTGTCGTGGGTGACGCGCAAGGGCAGGCGCCCACATTTGGTGCTGGAGAGCTTCCTGGAAAGCCTGGCGGCCACACGCTAGTGCACGTTGCTAGCAACCGAGTGCAGTTGGAACCTCGTCAAAGCGGCCGTAAAAACTTTTAATCCTTTGATTTACAAGGGCTACAGGTTAAACACCCATTTCAAACCTGAGCAGTTGGACAGCTTTTTGCAACAGGACGTGTCATCCGATACACGCCCCGTGCCGAGAGCTTCCCATGCCACCAGAATCATCGTCGCCCAACGAACTGATCTACGGTCTGAATGATCGCCCCAACCCCATGGCCGCCGTGCTGGCCGCGCTGCAGCACGTGCTGGCGAGCTTCGTCGGCATCATCACCCCGCCGCTGATCATCGGTTCGGCCCTGGGCCTGACCGAGCACCTGCCCTACCTGATCAGCATGGCGCTGATGGTGTCCGGCGTAGGCACGTTCATCCAGGCCCGTCGGCCGTTCGGCATCGGCGCCGGCATGATCTGCCTGCAAGGCACCAGCTTCGCCTTCCTCGGCGCGGTGCTGTCCGCCGGCTTCATGGTCAAGCAGCGCGGCGGCAGCCCCGAGGACATCATGGCGATGATCTTCGGCGTGTGCTTCTTCGGCGCCGCCGTGCAGATCGTGCTCAGCCGCTTCATCGGCCAGCTGCGCCGGGTGATCACGCCGCTGGTGACCGGCATCGTCATCACCCTGATCGGCATCAGCCTGATCAAGGTGGGCATGACCGACCTGGGCGGCGGCTTCAACGCGCCGGACTACGGCGCCCCCGGCAACCTGGCCCTGGGCGCGTTCGTGCTGCTGGTGATCATCCTGCTCAACCGCTCGAGCACGCCGTGGGTGCGCCTGTCGGCGATCATCATCGGCCTGGCAGTGGGCAGCATCGCCGCCTGGTTTACCGGCAAACTGGTGCCCCAGGCGCTGCCGCCACTGCCCCTGGTCAGCCTGCCGATCCCGTTCAAGTTCGGTTTCAATTTCGACTGGGCGGCGTTCTTCCCGGTGGCCTTGATCTACCTCATCAGCACCATCGAGACAGTCGGCGACCTGACCGCCAATTGCATGCTCTCGCGCCAGCCCATCAGCGGCCCCACCTACATTGCAAGGCTCAAGGGCGGCGTGCTGGGCGACGGCTTCAGCTGCATGCTGGCCGCTACCTTCAGCGCGTTCCCCAACACCACCTTCGCCCAGAACAACGGCGTGATCCAGCTGACTGGCGTGGCCAGCCGCTACGTGGGCCTGTACATCGGCGCGATCCTGTTCCTGCTGGGCCTGGTGCCGGTGATTGGCGCGGTGCTGCAGCAGATTCCCAAGCCGGTGCTGGGCGGTGCCACTCTGGTGATGTTCGGCAGCGTCGCCGCCGCCGGCGTGCGCATCCTGGCCCAGGGCCCGCTGGACCGGCGCAACATGCTGATCATTGCCACCTCGTTCGGCGTCGGCCTGGGCGTGGCGGCGCAGCCAACCCTGCTGCACCTGTTGCCCAAGCTGGTGCAGAACCTGTTCGATTCGGCCATCACCAGCGGCGGCATCACTGCCCTGGTGATGTGCCTGCTGCTGCCCGAGGGCAAGCCCGTGGCCACTATGCCGGCGGTTGAAAGCGAAGGACTTGAAACTCGCGTTTGAAGGTTTTCGGCGCCAGGCCTTGTCTGGATCACGTGGGTGCGTTATCAACGCATCACGATGCACCCACACGATCTGTTCGGAACCGCCCATGACCCTCGAAGTCCCCGCGCACAGCGCCCACGCCTCCGGCAAACCTGCCAGCCGTATTCGTCAGAAGAACGAAGAGACCATCATCCAGGCTGCCGAGGACGAGTTCGCCCGCCACGGGTTCAAGGGCACCAGCATGAACACCATCGCCCTCAAGGCGGGGCTGCCCAAGGCCAACCTGCACTACTACTTCACCAACAAGCTGGGCCTGTACATCGCGGTGCTGAGCAACATCCTCGAACTGTGGGACAGCACCTTCAACACCCTGACCGTGGACGATGACCCGGCCCAGGCGCTGACCCGCTACATTCGCGCGAAAATGGAGTTCTCGCGGCGCCAGCCGCAGGCCTCGCGCATCTTCGCCATGGAGATCATCAGCGGCGGCCAGTGCCTGAACGAATACTTCAGCCAGGACTACCGCGCCTGGTTCCAGGGCCGTGCCGGGGTGTTCCAGGCCTGGATCGACGCCGGCAAGATGGACCCGGTAGACCCCGTGCACCTGATTTTCCTGCTGTGGGGCAGCACCCAGCACTACGCCGACTTCGCCACGCAGATCTGCCGCGTCACCGGCCGCACGCGCCTGACCAAGCAGGACTTCGAGGAAGCCGGCGAGCAATTGACCCGTATAATCCTCAAAGGCTGTGGCCTCACCCCTGTCCAATGACTGTTTGCGCGGATCTGCCCTGAATGCCCTCGACTTTGCTCGGCCCTTGCGAATTTCGTGAAGAGATCCGCAAGAGCCGCTTCATCACCCTCGCCGCGCCCATCGCCAGCGTGGCCGACGCCCAGGCGTTTCTCGACCAGCACAGCGTGCCCGACGCCACCCACAACTGCTGGGCCTGGAAGCTGGGCGAGCAGTACCGCAGCAACGATGACGGCGAGCCAGGCGGCACAGCGGGCCGGCCGATACTGGCGGCCATCGAGGCGCAGGATTGCGACCAGGTGGTGGTGTTGGTGATTCGCTGGTACGGCGGCATCCAGCTGGGCACCGGCGGCCTGGCCCGCGCCTATGGGGGCGGCGCCAACAAGTGCCTGCAGCAGGCGGAAAAACGCGTGCTGGTGAGCCGCATCGCGGTGACCTGCTCGTGCAGCTTCAGCGAATTGGCCCTGGTGAAACTGCGCCTGGCCGAGCTGGACGGGCTGGTGGTGCAGGAGGACTTCACCGCCAACGGCGTCGACCTGCAACTGGCCCTGGGCCGCGAGCACGTGGCGCGCTTGCAGCAGCAACTGGCCGACCTGAGCCGCGGCCGCATCCTCCTGGAACTCCCCTCTACCCCGTAGCAGCTGCCGAAGGCTGCGTCATGGCCCTGACGCGGCCTGCGGCCGCTGCTACAGGGGCCGGCGTCATGGCCCCGACGCGCGCCCTTTCGGGCAAAACTGCCCACATCTACTGTGCACCCGGTTGTGGATAAGCTCTGCGCAATCAGCGCCAGCCCTTGTGATTCAAGGCCTGCAGACTTCTGTACGTTATTTGACCAATTGCCTTATCCACAGCGGAAAACGACGCCCGTTCAAACACTTATGCACAGTTATCGCCGTTCGAACATAGCCCGCCCGGGCTTATACCCGCGCTTTCCCCTTGCGCACAAAAACTGTGGAGCAGTCTGTGGATAAGCCGTGCAAGCCTGCGCCAGCCGCAGGCTGCACGGCCTGCACAGGCAGCTGATCATTTTTTAACCAGCACGATTTCGATGCGCTCCTCCCTGCGCCGCCCTGGCTTGGTGCCCTTGCACCACGGCGAAAACCGCGGAAACGCAGGCGCCACGCATTTCCTGACTCACTGGCCAGGAAATTGCTTATGCACCAGCGTCCCATTCCAACCGAGCCTGTCATGTCCAACCCTGCGAACACCCCGCGCCTGCAATTGCGCGCGATCAGCAAGCGTTACCCCGGCTGCCTGGCCAACGACAGCATTGACCTGAGCCTGCAGCCCGGCGAGATCCGCGCGTTGCTGGGCGAGAACGGCGCCGGCAAAAGTACCCTGATGAAGATCATCTACGGGGTCACCCAGGCCGACAGCGGCAGCGTGTTGTGGCAGGGCCAGCCGGTGCGCCTGCGCAACCCGGCCCAGGCGCGCCAGCTGGGCATCGGCATGGTGTTCCAGCATTTCTCGCTGTTCGAGACCCTGACAGTGGCGCAGAACATCGCCCTGGCCATGGGCCCGGGGCAGACGCCGGCGCAGCTGGAACCGAAGATTCGCGAGGTGTCGGCGCGCTACGGCATGCCGCTGGCGCCTGACCGCCTGGTGCACAGCCTGTCCATTGGCGAGCGCCAGCGCGTGGAGATCGTGCGCTGCCTGATGCAGGACATCCGCCTGCTGATCCTCGACGAGCCCACCTCGGTGCTCACCCCACAGGAGGCCGACGACCTGTTCGTGACCCTGCGCCGCCTGGCCGCCGAGGGCTGCAGCATTCTGTTCATCAGCCACAAGCTGGGCGAGGTGCGCGCCCTGTGCCACAGTGCCACGGTGCTGCGCGGTGGACGGGTGTCGGGCCACTGCGTACCGGCCGAGCGCAGCGACCTGGAACTGGCGCGGCTGATGGTCGGCGACGCCGAGGGCCTGGTGGCGCAGTACCCGAAAGCCGAGGGCGGCGCGCCGTTCCTCAGCGTCACCCAACTGAACTGGAGCAACCCCGACCCGTTCGGCTGCTCGCTGCAGGGCGTCAGCCTGCAGGTGCGCAGCGGTGAAATCGTCGGCATCGCCGGCGTGGCCGGCAACGGCCAGGACGAACTGCTGGCCCTGCTCAGTGGCGAACAGCGCCTGAAGCAGCCGGCTACCATCAGCTTTGATGGCGAGCCCGTGGCCCACCTGCGCCCCGACCAACGCCGCGCCCGCGGCCTGGCCTTCGTGCCGGCCGAGCGCCTGGGCCACGGCGCCGTGCCGGACATGAGCCTGGCCGACAACGCCCTGCTCACCGCTTTCCAGCAAGGGCTGGTGAGCAAGGGCATGGTGCACACCCGCAAGGTGCTGGCCCTGGCCGACGAAATCATCCGCCGCTTCGCGGTGAAAACCCCGGACGCCCAGGCCGCCGCCCGTAGCCTGTCGGGCGGCAACCTGCAGAAATTCATCCTCGGCCGCGAGATTCTCCAACAGCCACGCCTGCTGATAGCAGCGCACCCCACCTGGGGCGTGGACGTGGGCGCGGCCGCCACCATCCACCGCGCGCTGATTGCCCTGCGCGATGCCGGCGCGGCGATCCTGGTGATCTCCGAGGACCTGGATGAACTGTTCCAGATCAGCGACCGCCTTGGCGCCCTCAGCGGCGGCCGCCTCAGCGCCCTGCAAGCCACCGCGCAGACCACCCAGGTGGAACTGGGCGGCTGGATGGCCGGGCGCTTCGCTGACCTTCCATCCCCCACCCCTGCCCTGGCCGGTTAACGGAGCCTTCCATGTTGCTTTCCCTCGAACCCCGCGGCCAGCAGTCACGCCTGATGCTCTGGTGCTCGCCGTTGCTGGCCGCGCTGCTGACCCTGGGCTGTGGCTCGCTGCTGTTCATCGCCCTGGGGCATGACCCGCTGCAAACGCTGCATACCTTGCTGATCGAGCCGATCAGCGACCTGTACGGCGTCAGCGAACTGCTGGTCAAGGCGCTGCCGATCCTGATGTGCGCCCTGGGGCTGGCGGTGGCCTACCAGGCGCGCATCTGGAACATCGGCGCCGAAGGCCAGCTGCTGATCGGCGCCCTGGGCGGCAGCGCCGTGGCGGTGAGCATCATCGGCGTGGACAGCCGCTGGGCGCTGGTGCTGGTGCTGCTGGCCGGCACCCTTGCCGGTGCCGCCTGGGCCGGGCTGACCGCCTGGCTGCGCACACGCTTCAACGCCAATGAAATCCTCACCAGCATCATGCTCAACTACATCGCCCTGAACCTGCTGCTGTATTTCGTCCACGGCCCGCTGCGCGACCCCGCCGGGTTCAACTTCCCGCAGTCGGCCATGTTCGGCGACGCCAGCCGCCTGCCGCTGGTGTTCGAGGGCGGGCGCCTGCACGCCGGGCTGTACTTCGCCCTGCTGGCGCTGGTGGCGGTGTGGGTGTTGCTGCAGAAAAGCTTTTTGGGTTTCCAGATCAAGGTACTGGGCCTGGATCAGCGCGCCGCCGGCTTCGTCGGCTTTCGCGAGAAACGCCTGGTGTGGTTGGCGCTGCTGGTCAGCGGTGCGCTGGCGGGCCTGGCCGGGGTGTGCGAGGTGACCGGGCCAATCGGCCAACTGGTGCCGCAGGTGTCGCCCGGTTATGGCTACGCGGCGATCACCGTGGCCTTTCTTGGCCGCTTGAACCCTATTGGCATCGTGTTCTCCAGCCTGCTGATGGCGCTGCTGTACCTGGGCGGCGAGAACGCGCAGATGGCGATGAACCTGCCCCAGGCCATCACCGAACTGTTCCAGGGCCTGATGCTGTTCTTTTTGCTGGCCTGTGACGTGCTGATTCTCTACCGCCCGCGCCTGAACGTGCGCTGGGCCCGCCGTACCACCGCGGTCGCCACCGCAGGAGCGCTGTGATGGATATCGATCTGCTGGGTAACATTCTCTTCGCCATGGTGCGCTGCGGCACGCCGCTGCTGCTGGTGGCCCTGGGCGAATTGATCTGTGAAAAGAGCGGCGTGCTCAACCTGGGCCAGGAAGGCATGATGCTGTTCGGTGCGGTGGTGGGCTTCATCGTCGCCTTCAGCAGCGGCAACCTGTGGCTGGGCGTGGTGCTGGCGATGGTCGCCGGCATGCTGCTGTCGTCGCTGTTCGCCCTGGTGGCGCTGGTGTTCAACGCCAACCAGGTGGCCACCGGCCTGGCGCTGACGATTTTCGGCGTGGGCTTGTCGACCTTTGTCGGTGCCGGCTGGGTGGGCAAGCCGCTCACTGGCTTCGACCCGGTGGCGATCCCCGTGCTGAGCAGCATTCCGCTGATCGGCCGCATGCTGTTCGCCCAGGACCTGCTGGTGTACCTGTCGTTCGCGCTGTTCGCGCTGGTGGCCTGGGTGGTGCTGAAAAGCCGGGTGGGCCTGATCATCCAGGCCGTGGGCGAAAACCCCGACGCGGCCAGCGCCATGGGCCTGCCGGTGCTGCGCGTGCGCACCCTGGCGGTGTTGTTCGGCGGCGCCATGGCCGGCTTGGCCGGGGCGTATTTGTCGTTGGCATACACGCCCATGTGGGCGGAAAACATGAGCGCCGGCCGCGGCTGGATTGCCCTGGCGCTGGTGGTGTTCGCCAGCTGGCGGGTGTGGCGCGTGCTGCTGGGCGCCTACCTGTTTGGCCTGGCGAGCATCCTGCACCTGGTGGCCCAGGGGGTTGGCCTGTCGATTCCGTCGAACCTGCTGGCGATGCTGCCGTACGTGGCGACCATCGTGGTGCTGGTGCTGCTGTCACGTGATGGCGTGCGCACGCGGTTGTATGCGCCGGTGTCGCTGGGGCAGCCGTGGCAGCCGGGGCGGTAGGCCCGGACGCGGCCTGCGGCCGCTGCTACGGGATGTGTGTGGTGGCGGTGTATGCTGATGCTCTTTGCCTGCCAAGGGACATCCATCATGAGCAAGAACGCATTGATCATCGGCGCTTCGCGCGGCCTGGGCCTGGGGTTGGTGCAGCGCCTGCGCGAGGACGGCTGGAACGTCACCGCCACGGTGCGCAACCTGCGCACCGCCGACGCGCTGCAAGCGGTACCGGGCGTGCGCATCGAGAAGCTGGACATGGATGACGCCGGCCAGCTGGCGGCGCTGGCGCAGACGCTGCAGGGCCAGACCTGGGACCTGCTGTTCGTCAACGCCGGGGTCAAGGGCCCCAACGACCAGGGCGTCGACAAGGTCAGCCCCGAGGACATCGGCGCGCTGTTCTACACCAACGCCGTGGCGCCGATTCGCCTGGCCAACCACTTCAAGGACCAGGTCCGGCCCCAGGGCGGCGTGATCGCCTTCATGAGTTCGGTGCTGGGCAGCGTGACCATGCCAGATGCGCCGGAACTGGCGCTGTACAAGGCCAGCAAGGCGGCGCTGAACTCCATGACCAGCACCTTCGTCGGCAGTTTGGGCGACACCGCGCTGACCGTGCTCAGCCTGCACCCCGGCTGGGTGAAGACCGACATGGGCGGCGAAGGCGCGGAAATCGACGTGCAGACCAGCACCCGCGGGCTCATCGACCAGGTCAACGCCTACGCCGGCAAGGGCGGCCATCACTTCGTGAACTATCGCGGCGAGACCATCCCTTGGTAATATGCCCACGCGCCTGACGGCGCCCCTGGATCAGCAGACAGGGCAATCACTGAGCTGGCTTACCTCAATCAACTGACAGAGGAGCCGGCTCATGCCCGCACCCCGTATCTGGATCAAGCACCCCCTGGCCCTGTTCACCGGCAACGACCTCGACGGCCGTGGCGGCCTGGTGCTGCAAGACGGCCTGATCAGCGAAGTACTGGCCGCCGGCCAGCAACCGTCGCAACCCTGCCAGCAGGTGTTCGACGCCCGCGAGCACGTGGTACTGCCGGGGCTGATCAACACCCACCACCACTTCTACCAGACCCTGACCCGCGCCTGGGCGCCGGTGGTCAACGAGCCGCTGTTCCCCTGGCTCAAGACCCTGTACCCGGTATGGGCACGGCTGACCCCGGAAAAACTGGCGCTGGCCACCAAGGTGGCGCTGGCCGAGCTGCTGCTGTCGGGCTGCACCACCGCCGCCGACCACCATTACCTGTTCCCGGACGGCCTGGAACAGGCCATCGACGTGCAGGTGGAGGTGGTGCGCGAGCTGGGCATGCGCGCCATGCTCACCCGCGGGTCCATGAGCCTGGGCGAGGCCGATGGCGGCCTGCCGCCGCAGCAGACGGTGCAACAGGGCGAAGTGATCCTGGCCGACAGCCAGCGGCTGATCCAGCGCTACCACCAGCGCGGCGCCGGCGCCCAGGTGCAGATCGCCCTGGCGCCCTGCTCGCCGTTCTCGGTCACCCCGGAAATCATGCGCGCCAGCGCCAAACTCGCCGAGGAACTGGACGTGCGTCTGCACACGCACCTGGCGGAAACCCTCGACGAAGAAGACTTCTGCTTGCAGCGCTTCGGCCTGCGCACCGTGGACTATCTGGACAGCGTCGGCTGGCTGGGCCCGCGCACCTGGCTGGCCCACGGCATTCATTTCAACCCCGACGAAATCGCCCGGCTGGGCGCGGCGGGCACCGGCATTTGCCATTGCCCGACCTCGAACATGCGCCTGGCCTCGGGCATCTGCCCCACCCTCGACCTGCTGGCCGCCGGCGCGCCGGTGGGCCTGGGCGTAGACGGCTCGGCGTCCAATGATGCCTCGAACATGATCCTCGAAGCGCGCCAGGCCCTGTACATCCAGCGCCTGCGCTACGGCGCCAAGGCCATCACCCCCGAGGGCGTGCTGGGCTGGGCCACCCGCGGTTCGGCGCGGCTGCTGGGGCGCGATGACACTGGCGAGTTGGCAGTGGGCAAGCAGGCCGACCTGGCGCTGTTCAAACTGGACGAACTGCGTTTTTCCGGCAGCCATGACCCGCTGAGCGCGCTGTTGCTGTGCGCGGCGGACAAAGCCGACCGGGTGATGGTGGGCGGCGAATGGCGGGTGATCGATGGGCAGGTCGAAGGGCTGGATGTGCAGGGGTTGATCGCCGATCACCGCCAGGCCGCTGCGGCGTTGCTTGGCGGCGCCTGATTCCGTAGGAGCCGAGCTTGCTCGCGATGCAGGCACCCGTAGGAGCCGAGCTTGCTCGCGATGCAGGCACCGCTAAAGCCCCAAGCACGCCAGCATGATGAACGTGGCGAACAGCACGAAGTGGGTCATGCCCTCGATCGCGTTGGTCTCGCCGTCGTTCAGGTTGATGGCGCTGACCACCAGGGTGATGGCGATCATCACCGTCTGCACCGGGGTCAGCGCCATGTGGAACGGCTGCCCGGTGTACAGCGCCATGGCCTCCATCACCGGCACGGTCAGGATCACCGTCGACAACGACGCCCCCAGCGCCACGTTGACGGTGGACTGCATGCGGTTGGCCAGGGCCGCGCGCAGGGCGGTCAGAATCTCGGGCGCCGCCGAGATGGCGGCGACGATGATCGCCATCAGCACCGGCGGCGCGCCGCTGCCCTCAAGCCCATAGTCCAGGGTCTTGGACATCACCTCGGCCAACGCGCCGATCACGAACACACCGAACACCAAGGTGCCAATCGACAGTGGCAGGCTCACCGGCAGCGGTTGCGCATCCGCGCCCTGGCGGCGTTTTTTCTTCGGGTAGCTGTAGCTGAAGAAGTAACTGTGCGGCCCCACCTGCATGCGCAGGAACACCGTGTAGAGGATCACCGTGGCGCCAATGGTGAAGGCCGAATACAGCTTCCAATCCGCCTCGGGAATGAACTCGGGCACCACCATGGAAATGCCCATGGCGGTCATGATCATCACCCCGTAGGAGCGCGCGGAGTCGTCGTTGTACACCTGCTCGCCATGCTTGATGCCGCCCATCAGCGCGCACAGGCCAAGGATGCCGTTGATGTCGAGCATCACCGCCGAATAGATGGTGTCGCGCACCAGGGTCGGCGAGGCCTCGTTGCTCATCATGATCGCCAGGATCACCACCTCCACCAGCACCGCCGACAGGGTCAGGATCATGGTGCCGTAGGGGTCGCCGACCTTTTCCGCCAGCAGCTCGGCGTGCTGGGCCACCTGCACCGAGGCGCACACCACCGCCACCACCAGCACGATGCCGGCCAGCAGCGCCACGCCGTGGCCATGGCCCATCAGCCACGGCTCCAGCGGGTAGGCCGCGCAGGTGACGATCAACGCCAGCAGCAGGTATTTCTCTTGCTTGAATAAGGTCAGCATCGGGGCGCCCGGCGTTTGGCTCGTTGTGTAGTGACTGTAGACCGGGGCAGATGGTTTCCTTCGCACCAGTACAAAGCAGAGGTTGCCGGCCCATGCACTACGCCAACCCGTAGCCGCTGCCGCCAGGCTGCGCTGGCCTCGTCGTACACCTGGGATTTCAACGTTGCAATGCGGGCCAGCGCAGCCTGGCGGCAGCGGCTACAGGGGCGCGAAGGCTTTTTTGTCCTGTTGGTCAATTTTTTGCATTGGCCTGCTGCACACACAACAACATGGAGCTTCGCCACACATGCACACACGCCCGTTGAAGACGCTGTTGGGGACACTGGCCGCCGCTATCGGCCTGGCCACCAGCCTGGCGGTCAGCGCCGCCGACCCGCTGAAGATCGGTTTCGTCTACGTGGGCCCCATCGGCGACCACGGCTGGACCTACCAGCACGAGCTGGCCCGCAAGCAACTGATGGAAAAGATGGGCGACAAGATCAACACCACCTACGTGGAAAACGTGCCCGAGGGCGCCGACGCCGAGCGCGTCATCCGCAACATGGCCAAGGACAAATACGACCTGATCTTCAGCACCTCGTTCGGCTACATGAACCCCACCGCCAAGGTCGCCCAGCAGTTCCCCAACGTGATCTTCGAGCACGCCACCGGCTACAAGCAGGGCAAGAACCTGGGCACCTACCTGGCCCGCACCTATGAAGGCCGCTACGTGGGCGGTTTCCTGGCGGCGAAGATGACCAAGACCAAGAAGATCGGCTACGTGGCCTCGTTCCCGATCCCCGAGGTGATCCGCGACATCGACGCCATCCAGCTGGCCCTGAACAAGTACAACCCCGGCACCGAGCTGAAAGTGGTGTGGGTCAATTCCTGGTTCGACCCGGGCAAGGAAGCCGACGCCGCCAACGCCCTGATCGACCAGGGCGCCGACGTGATCTTCCAGCACACCGACAGCCCCGCGCCCATCCAGACCGCCGAACGCCGCGGTGTCTACGCCGTGGGCTACGCCTCGGACATGGCGCACTTCGGGCCCAAGGCCGTGCTGACGTCCATCGTCAACAACTGGACCCCGTACTACACCCAGACCACCCAGCACGTCATCGACCACAGCTGGAAGTCGGAAGACTACTGGGGTGGCCTTAAGGACGGCACCGTCGAGCTGCCGATCAGCGACATCGTCCCCGCCGACGTGAAAGCCGAGGCCGAGAAGCTGATCGCCAGCATCAAGAGCGGCGAGTTCCAGCCCTTCACCGGCCCCATCAAGGACCAGGCCGGCGTGCTGAAAATTCCCGCCGGCAGCTCCGCCACCCTGGCTGACCTTGCCGGCATGAACTACTACGTGGAAGGCCTGAGCGCCAAGCTGCCCCAATAACAATGAAGCGGGCCGCCCCGGTGGCGGCCCCACAGGACCCAGCAGATGGACACACTTCCGATCATCGACATTGCCCCGCTGTACGCCGCCGACCGCGACGGCTGGCTGGGCGTGGCCCAGGCCATCGACCGCGCCTGCCGCCAGTGGGGCTTCTTCTACATCAAGGGCCACCCCATCAGCCCGCAGCGCATCGAGGCGCTGCAACAGGCGGCGAAGACCTTCTTCGCCCAGCCCCTGGCGGACAAGCTGAGCATCGACATCACCCAGACCCGCCACCACCGCGGCTACGGCGCCATCGCCACCGAACAGCTGGACCCCAGCCTGCCCAGCGACCTGAAGGAAACCTTCGACATGGGCCTGCACCTGCCGGCCGAGCACCCGGACGTGCTGGCGGAAAAACCCCTGCGCGGGCCCAACCGCCACCCGCAACTGCCGGGCTGGCAAACGCTGATGGAAACCCATTACCAGGACATGCAGGCCCTGGCCCAGACCCTGCTGCGCGCCATTGCCCTGGCCCTGGACATCGACGAGGACTTCTTCGACCAGCGCTTCGAAGATCCGGTCAGCGTGCTGCGCATGATCCATTACCCACCCCGCCAGACCGCCAGCTCCCCCGAGCAGCAGGGCGCCGGCGCCCACACCGACTACGGCTGCATCACCCTGCTGTACCAGGACAGCGCCGGCGGCCTGCAGGTGCGCAACGTCGATGGCCAGTGGATAGACGCGCCGCCCATCGACGGCACCTTCGTGGTCAACCTGGGCGACATGATGGCGCGCTGGAGCAACGACCAGTACGTCTCCACCCCGCACCGGGTGATCAGCCCGCTGGGCATCGACCGCTACTCCATGCCGTTCTTCGCCGAACCCCACCCCGACACGCGCATCGAGTGCCTGCCCGGCTGCCAGGGCATCGGCAACCCGGCCAAATACCCGCCCACCACCTGCGCGGATTTCCTGCTGTCGCGCTTCGCCGACACCTACGCCTACCGGCGCGAGCAGGCCGAGGCGATCTGAACCGGCTGGTCAGGTTATCGCTCCAACGGGCGATAACCTCTGTAGAATGCGGCCCATTGCACCTTAAGAGACACCTTTATGTACGATTGGCTGAACGCCCTGCCCAAGGCAGAACTGCACCTTCACCTGGAAGGTTCGCTGGAACCCGAACTGCTGTTCGCCCTGGCCGAGCGCAACAAGATCGCCTTGCCGTGGAACGACGTGGAAACCTTGCGGGCGGCCTACGCCTTCAACAACCTGCAGGAATTCCTCGACCTGTACTACCAGGGCGCCGACGTGCTGCGCACCGAGCAGGACTTCTACGACCTGACCTGGGCCTACCTGCAGCGCTGCAAGGCGCAGAACGTGATTCACACCGAGCCGTTCTTCGACCCGCAGACCCACACCGACCGTGGCATCCCGTTCGAAGTGGTGCTCAACGGCATCACCCACGCGCTGAAGGATGGCCGCGAGCAACTGGGCATCGGCAGCGGCCTGATCCTCAGCTTCCTGCGCCACCTGAGCGAAGAAGAAGCCGAGAAAACCCTGGACCAGGCCCTGCCGTTCCGTGACGCGTTCGTGGCCGTGGGCCTGGACAGCTCGGAAATGGGCCACCCGCCCAGCAAGTTCAAGCGCGTGTTCGACCGCGCCCGTGGCGAAGGCTTCCTGACCGTGGCCCACGCCGGCGAAGAAGGCCCGCCCGAGTACATCTGGGAAGCCCTGGACCTGCTGAAAATCCAGCGTATCGACCACGGCGTGCGCGCCATCGAGGACGAACGCCTGATGCAGCGCATCATCGACGAGCAGATCCCGCTCACCGTGTGCCCGCTGTCCAACACCAAGCTGTGCGTGTTCGACCACATGAGCCAGCACAACATCCTCGACATGCTCGAGCGTGGCGTGAAGGTCACCGTGAACTCGGACGACCCGGCCTACTTCGGCGGCTACGTGACCGAGAACTTCCACGCGCTGTACAAGGATTTGGGCATGACCCAGGACCAGGCCAAACGCCTGGCGCAGAACAGCCTGGACGCCCGCCTGGTCAAACCGTGATCTGACGGACTCCCCTCCGCCTGACGGACGCTACGCAAATCGACTGTAGCCGCTGCCGAAGGCTGCGCTGGCCCTGCTCCACGCTGAAGATCTTCAGTGTACTCGAGGGCCAGCGCAGCCTGGCGGCAGCTGCTACGGGGTTTCGGTCAACTCCTCCAGGGTGCGGCCGCGGGTTTCCACGCCGAACAGCCACACCACCAGCGCCGCCAGGGCAAAGCATGCCGCCCCCAGCGCGAACACCCCGCCCTGCCCCGTCAATGGAAACACCAGCCCGGTGACCATCGGCCCCAGCAACGACCCCACCCGGCCAATGGCCGAGGCAAACCCCGAGCCCGTGGCCCGCGAAGAAGTGGGGTACAACTCAGGCGTGTAGGTGTAGAGCACCGCCCACATGCCGAACAGGAAGAACTGCATCAGCAACCCCGAGCCGATCAGCAAACCGACGTTGCCGCCAAACACCGCGCTCTGCCCATAGACGAACGCCATGGCCCCGCCGCCCAGCAAGGTCACCACACAGGTAGGCTTGCGCCCCCAGCGCTCCACCAGCCAGGCCGCCATCAGGAAACCCGGGATGCCCCCCAGGGAAATCAGCACGGTGTAATACACCGACTGCGTCACCGCGAAACCGGACTGCTGCAACAGCGCCCCCAGCCAGGAAGTCAGCCCGTAGAAGCCCAACAGCGCGAAGAACCACAGGCTCCAGATCATCACCGTGCGTTGGCGATAGAGCGGCGACCACAGGGCTGCGAACGCCGAGAAAAAACCGTTGGCGGCCGCCGGCTGCCGGGGCATGGCCACGGGCTCGGGCAGTGGCCCGCCGCCCAGGGAACGCTGGACCTTGGCCTCGATGCCCTTGAGCACCCGATCCGCTTCGTCGTGCCGGCCCGAGTGCTCCAGCCAGCGCGGCGACTCGGGAATGCAAAAGCGCACCGCCAGCACGAACACCGCCGGCACCGCCAGCACCAGGAAGATGTCCCTCCAGCCGATCAGCGGCAGCAGCCAGTACGACAGCACGCCGGCGGCGACGAAGCCCAGCGGCCAGAAACCGTCCATCAAGGCGATATAACGCCCCCGCTGGCGCGCCGGTACCAGTTCCGACAGCATCGACTGGGCAATGGGAAACTCCATGCCCATGCCGAAGCCCAGCAATACCCGGAACAACGTCAGGCTGTCCAGGTGCTGGGCGGTGGAACACAGGTAACTGGCCAGCCCCCACAGCACAATGCTCCACTGGAACACCGGCTTGCGGCCGAAACGGTCGGCGAGCATGCCTGACAGCGACGCGCCCACCACCATGCCGAAGAAACTGGCGCTGGCCAGCACCCCGGCCTGGGCGCTGCTCAGGCCGAACTCGGCTTTGATGGAGCCCAGCAGGAAGGTCATCATTGCCAGGTCCATGGAGTCGAACAGGAAGGCCAGGGCAATGACGATGAAAATCACCCGGTGGTAGCCGCTGATGGGCAGCCTTTCCAGGCGCTCCGCGGCGCTGAAACGATGGGTGGGCATGGGCGGCTCCTCGATGCTGTAGGCTTGCACCGAGTGTGCGTGATCGCCATGGCCGGCGATGTCTGACAGCGACCCCTGCCGCCGCTGTGAACGACGCCGACAGCTCTGGGCTGCGGGCGCCGTGGCGGAAAGTGAGCTAAACCACGTCGGGCAATGCCACCTCGCAGGCTATCTTGCCGATCTCGCGCACGCCCGCCTGGGTCACCTGCAGCACCCGGGTCTCGTCACTGATGCGCAGCCACCCCGATTGCAGGAACAGCCTGAGCAGGCTGGCACCCAGCGCGCCACCCAGGTGCGGTCTACTGTTGCTCCAGTCGCAGCAGGTGCACACGGCATGGTCCTGCTGGCGCGCAAGTGCCTGCAAGTAGATGCCTTGGGCGGCCAATTGCTCTATCCCCTTCTGCGTGACTTCCAGGCGCCGGTCATGCTGCTCCAGCCAGGCGGCGGCGAGCAGTCGCTGCAGCAGTTCGGCGGCCAATTCGCCCCCCAGGTGGTCGTGGCATAAACGTGCCCGGCGCATGGACGGCGGCGTCGGTGGCAGGCTTTCCAGCGCCAGCCCGGCCGGTATGTCCGCGCGCCCCGCCCAGACGCTGGCCAGCGCTTCCACGGCGGTACCGACCTGCGGGGTTGCCAGACGGAAAAAGCGCTTGCGCCCGCGTGCCTCCAGTTTCAGCAGGCCGCCGGCGGCCAGGCGGGCCAGGTGCGCGCTGGCCGAGGAAGGGGTCAGCCCCGCGAGCCTGGCCAGTTCTTCGGACCCGCGCGCAGAGCCGTCGATCAATGCCCAGATCATGGCGCTGCGCTTGGGGTCGGCCAATAGCATGGCGATTTGGCTGATGCTCGGTGCAAGTTCCATGTAATAACTCCCTGTCGAAACATTCGTCTATTTGACCGCTGAGGTCAGCGATCACTGAAACAGCTCCAACGAAAGAGGTTACAAGTGCCAAAAGCCGATAAACTCCAGACTATTATGTGAGCAAGTTATTCACAAAAAAGGCTGCCGCTCAAATGAACGAGGCACTCTGCTCCAAGGCTGTCCTCTCTCGGTGGCAATGGCTGCCCAGTTATTATAATCGTACGAATTTGTACAACTAGGTATAAGACACGAAACGCCTTCGGCGGGTGCGCTGTGTAGGCAGACCAGAACCATATTGCATCCGGAAATAAACCCATTGAAACTTGCGCCCGTTGATTCACAGGTGAGTAATGGCAACGCTTTCCTCGGGTACAAGCAGCACACTTGTTTTATTGCCTGGTAGTAAATACCTACAGCACGAGTGCAAAAAACTGGCAATAAAAGTCCACTTTAACTACGCCCCCGGATAACTTCTGGACAGTCCGGTACATCCTTTTCGCAAGGTATCGCGCAACAAGTTGACCGACTTGCTCAATTGCGCCCGGTGCCCGCACAGCAGGTTCAATGGCGTGCGCTCACCCACCAGGTGTGGCATCAGCACCAACAGGCGGCCTGCCAGCACATCCGCCGCCACGTCCAGCCAGGACTTGTAGGCAATGCCAACACCCGCCAGTGCCCAGCGGCGCACCACGTCGGCGTCGTCGCTGAAGCGATCGCCGGTCACGGTCAGGGCCAGCTCGCGCTTGCCGTCGGTGAAGCGCCAGTGGTCATGCACGCGGCCGCCCAGCATGAACAGCAGGCAATTATGCTGTGCCAATTGCTCCACCTGCATCGGCTGGCCGTGGGCCGCCACGTAGCCGGGGGACGCGCACAGCACGCGGCGGTTGTCGGGGCTGATGGGCAAGGCCACCAGGCTGGAGTCCTCCGGTTCGCCGTAGCGCAGGGCCAGGTCCACGGGCTGGCGGAACAGATCGGCGATACGGTCGCCCAGCAGCAGCCGCACCGATAACCCCGGGTGCTCGCGCTGCAGGTCGTCGAGCCAGGGCAACAGCACGTTGCGGCCGAAGTCCGAGGGTGCCGACAACTGGATCACGCCGCTGACCTGCTCCTGGCTGCGCGCCAGGGCCTGGCGCCCTTCCTCAAGGCTGCCCAGCGCCGCCCGCGCATACTCCAGGAAATGCTCGCCCTCGGCAGTAAGGCGCAGGCTGCGCGTGGAGCGCGCCAGCAAGCGTGCGCCCAGTTGCGCTTCGATGCGTTTCAGCGCCGCGCTGGCCACGGCGGGCGACAGGTCCATGACCCGCGCAGCGGCGGACAGGCTGCCGAGGTCGGCGGCGCGGACAAACAGTTGCAGGTCATCGAATCGCAGCATGGCCATTATCAACAAAATATTGAAAGAGCCTGTGCTTTTAGCCGGTTTTACCCCGTTTGAAAATAGCTAATCATGGGCACACATTTCTGGAGAGCTACCATGAAAGCCATCGCCTACTACGCCTCGCTGCCCATCACCGACCCGCAATCGCTGCAAGACATCGAACTTCCCGCGCCGCAGCCCGGCCCGCGCGACCTGCTGGTAGAGGTCAAGGCCATCTCGGTGAACCCGGTGGACACCAAGGTGCGCCTGAACATGCCGCCCGAAGGCGGCAACCCGAAGGTGCTGGGCTGGGACGTGGCCGGCGTGGTGCAGGCGGTCGGTAGCGACGTCAGCCTGTTCAAGCCCGGCGACCGCGTCTACTACGCCGGCTCCATCGCCCGCGCCGGCGGCAACAGTGAGCTGCACACCGTGGATGAGCGCATCGTCGGGCGCATGCCGGCCAGCCTCGGTTTCGCCGAAGCCGCGGCGCTGCCGCTGACCGCCATCACCGCCTGGGAGCTGCTGTTCGAGCGCCTACAGGTGCAGCCGGGGCATGTGGACGCCGGGCAGAGCCTGCTGATCGTTGGCGCCGCTGGTGGCGTGGGCTCGATCCTCACGCAGTTGGCCAGCCAACTGACCGGCCTGACGGTGATCGCCAGCGCCTCGCGCCCTGAAACCCAGGCCTGGGTGCGCGAGCTGGGCGCCGACCACGTGCTGGACCACAGCCAGCCGCTGAGCGCCGAGCTCAAGCGCCTGGGCCTGGGCCCGGTCACCCACGTGGCCAGCCTGACCCAGACCGACCAGCACCTGGCCGAACTGGTGGAAGCCCTGGCGCCACAAGGCCGCCTGGCCCTGATCGATGACCCCAAGGCGCTGGACGTGGGCCTGCTCAAGCGCAAGAGCCTGTCGCTGCACTGGGAGTTCATGTACACCCGTTCGCTGTACGAGACGCCGGACATGATCGAGCAGCATCACCTGCTCAACCGCGTGGCCGAGCTGATCGACGCCGGCACCTTGCGCACCACCGTGGGCGAGCATTTCGGCCGCATCGACGCGGCGAACCTGCAACGCGCCCATGCCCTGCTGGAGAGCGGCAAGGCGCGTGGCAAGATCGTGCTGGAAGGCTTTTGACCGATAGGACGCGGCCGGCATATTTCCCGTAGCAGCGGCCACCAGGCCGCGTCCTGCCCCGGGCACCGAATGACCGTCAGTCCAAAGGTTGCGCTGAATCAATCCACGCCGCCTGGGCAGCGCTACACTTGAGGCCTCTGACCCTGCGGAGGCATTCAGCCATGAAGATAGTGCTTACTGAACTGGCAAGGGAACACGGTAGCCAATGGCAGGTACGCCTTGATCAACATGTAGTGACCTTTCGTACCGAGGCCGAGGCCCGGGCGTTCATCGACACCCTGGAATCCCGGCTGGCAGCCCCCCACCGGCTGCCTTATCGCCAACAACGCGTTGCTCAGTGAGCGGGGCGCGAGCGCCGCAGCCACTGGGTCACCAGCGCCAACATCACGGCCAGCAGGCCACAACCGCTGATCACCAGGGCCATGGGAATGGCGCTGCCGTCATACAGCGCGCCCACCAATGAGGCGGAACCTGCCGCCACGCTGAACTGCAGGCAGCCCAGCAGCGCCGAGGCACTGCCGGCGCGCGCGCCCTGGCCGTTCATGGCACAGGCCGAGGCGTTGGGAATGATGCAGCCCAGGCTGGCGATGCAGATGAACAGCGGGATCAGCAGCGGCCACAGTTGCGTGGTGTGCAGCGCGCTCACGGCCAGCAGGCTCAGCGCCGCAGCCAGGTAGACCCACACTGCCCGCGACAGCATGTGCGCCGGGCCGCGCTTGGCCAGCAGGCGCGCGTTCACCTGGGCCACCAGGATGAAGCCGGCGGCGTTGCTGCCGAACAGCCAGCCGTAGTGCTCCGCCGGCACGCCATAGAGCTTGATGAACACGAACGGCGAGCCCGCCACGTAGGCGAACATGCCCGCCATGGCGACGCCGCCGGTCAGGGCATTGCCGAGGAACTGCGGGTCCTTCAGCAGGCCGAAATATCGGCCCAGGGCGCCGCTTAGCGGCTGGCGCGGGTGGTGTGCAGGCATGCTTTCCGGCAGGCCCAGGGCCACCGAAAGCCCGGCCAGGGCGCTGAACGCGGTCAGCAGCAGGAAGATCCACTTCCAGCCCAGGGTGTTCACCAGCAACCCGCCGAGCATCGGCGCCAGGATAGGCGCCAGGCCCATCACCAGCATCAGCTGCGAGAACACCTTGGCCGACCCCACCGCATCGCACTTGTCGCTGACGATCGCCCGCGACAGCACCATCCCCGCGCAACCGCCCAAGGCCTGGATGAAACGCGCGGCAATCAGCCACTCAAGGCTCGGCGCAAACGCGCAGGCCAGGGACGACAGGGTGAACAGGGTCACGCCCACCAGCAGCGGCACACGGCGGCCGAAGCGGTCGGCAATCGGCCCGTAGGCCAGTTGGCCGATGGACAGGCCGAGGAAATACACCGCCAGGGTCAGCTGGATGTGCTGCTCGTCGGTGCCGAAGGCCTGGGCCATGGCCGGGAAGCCCGGCAGGTAGAAATCGATGGCCAGCGGCCCGAAAGCGCTGAGCGCGCCGAGAATGAGGATGGTTCTGAGGTTCATCAAGGATCCAGTGTGGGTGCTGCGAACAGGGCAACGGTACAGTTTAACCGCTCTGGATCCCGTGGGGCCAAAACCGCGACGCTATGTCACTCAAGCCACGGCGTAGCCTTCTTCCTTGATCGCCTCGACGATGGCCGCCTGGGGTTGCTGGCTTTCCACCCGCACCTTGGCGTTGGCCAAGTCCACCTCGACCACGGCGGCCGGGTCCAGGGCCTGCACCGCCTGGGTGACGGCGCGCACGCAATGGCCGCAGGTCATGCCTTGAACGTTGAACTCTTGCATGGTGATGCCTCCTGAAGGTGATGAAGGTATAGCTTCAACCTTGCCATCATGACAAGGTCAAGTTCTGGCGTTGCCTGCCGGGGTGGAAATTAACGGGCGCGTCCGCCAAGCTTGGGCATCGAAGATTTCCACCGCAGGAGAAGTGCGCCATGCGCAGGTCCGTTTTCCGCCTTCTGGGCGCCCTGGGTCTGTTGACCCTGTCGCTCGGCGCCTACGCCGAGAGCATCCAGGACTACAGCGTCCTGATCGTGTCCCGTGAACGCCTGGAGGTCGGCACGCCGTGCGAACTGAGCATCTACATCGGCGATAACAAGGTCGGCCGGCTGTTCCAGGAGCAGGAGGTGTCGTTCAACCTGCCGCCGGGCAAAGTGGTGGTGCGGCTGATGCAGGAGCCTGGCCAGGTGGGCGGTTGTGCCCCGGGCTTGCCGGCGCCCAACGCCACCGCCATCGAACTGCACGCCGGCGCGGTGCAGAAGTACCGCATCGCCAACGGGCCGAACGGCCTGTACCTCAAGCCTGCGCCCGAGGACCAGTACTGAGGTTGCCTGACGCTTGACCTTGCCAAGGTGGCAAGGTTGATTCTAGGGTCCTCTGCCAAGGAGGACTTCTCATGTCCAACGCCCTTACCCTCGAACTGCCCATCAGTGGCATGACCTGCGCCAGCTGTGCCGGCCGGGTGGAACGCGCCCTGAATAAAGTGGACGGTGTGAAGCTGGCCAGCGTCAACCTGGCCAGCGAGCGGGCCCACGTCGAGCTGGTGACGGCCATGGACCCGGCCACGCTGATTGCCGCCGTGGCCAAGGCCGGCTACAGCGCCAGCCTGCCCGACGCACCGCCCGTGGACCCGGCCAAGGCGTTGCTGCGCGAACGCCTTGCACTCGTTGCCGCCCTGCTGCTGGCGCTGCCACTGGTAGCGCCCATGCTGGCCCAGCCGTTTGGCCTGGACTGGATGCTGCCAGCCTGGCTGCAGTGGGCGCTGGCCACCCCGGTGCAGTTCATCCTCGGCGCCCGTTTCTACATTGCCGCCTTCAAGGCGGTGCGCGCCCGCGCCGGCAACATGGACCTGCTGGTGGCCCTGGGCACCAGCGCCGGCTACGGCCTGAGCCTGTACGAATGGGCACGCACCCCGGCGGGGCACATGCCGCACCTGTATTTCGAGGCCTCGGCAGTCGTCATCGCCCTGGTGCTGCTGGGCAAATATCTGGAAAGCCGCGCCAAGCGCCAGACCGCCAGCGCCATCCGCGCCCTGGAACAGCTGCGCCCCGAGCGCGCCACCCGCCTGCGCGACGGCGTGGAGCAGGACGTGGCCATCGCCCAGCTGCGCCTGGGTGACCACCTGGTGGTGCGCCCCGGTGAGCGCTTCGCAGTCGACGGCCAGGTGCTGGAAGGCCGCAGCCACGCCGACGAATCGCTGATCAGCGGCGAGAGCCTGCCGGTACCCAAGCAGGCCGGCGATGCGGTGATCGGCGGCGCCATCAATGGCGAAGGCCGCCTGCTGGTGCAGGCCACGGCCCTGGGCGGCGAAGGCGTGCTGGCGCAGATCATTCGCCTGGTGGAAGACGCCCAGGCCGCCAAGGCGCCGATCCAGAAACTGGTGGACCGCGTCAGCCAAGTGTTCGTGCCCACCGTGCTGGTGCTGGCGCTGCTGACCCTGGCCGGCTGGTGGCTGCACGGGGCGCCGCTGGAAACCGCGATCATCAACGCCGTGGCTGTGTTGGTCATTGCCTGCCCCTGCGCCCTGGGCCTGGCCACTCCGGCGGCGATCATGGCCGGCACCGGCGTAGCCGCCCGCCACGGCATCCTGATCAAGGACGCCGAAGCCCTGGAACGCGCCCAGGCGGTGACCCGCGTGGTGTTCGACAAGACCGGCACCCTCACTTCCGGCGCCCCGACGCTGGTGCACTGGCAGGCGCTGGGCATTGCCGAAGCCACGCTGCTGCAGTGGGCGGGCAGCCTGCAACGCGGCAGCGAACACCCACTGGCCAAGGCCGTGCTGCAAGCCTGTGCCGAGCGCCAGCTGGCAGTGCAAACGCCTGCCGACAGCCAGGCCCTGGCCGGCCGCGGCGTCAGCGGCACGGTGCAGGGCCAGCAACTGGCGTTGGGCAACCGGCGCCTGCTGGAGGAGGCAGGCCTGAACAGCGAAGGCCTGCCGGCCCAGGCCTGGGAAGACGAAGGCCGTACTCTCAGCTGGCTGCTGGCGCTGGGCGATACCCCGCGGGTGCTGGGCCTGCTGGCCTTCGGTGACAGCCTGAAACCCGGCGCGCGCGAGGCCGTGGCCCAGCTACAGGCACGGCACATCAGCAGCCACCTGCTGACCGGCGACAACCAGGGCAGCGCCCGGGTCGTGGCCCAGGCGCTGGGCATCGACGATGTGCACGCCCAGGTGCTGCCCGCCGACAAGGCCATCATGGTTAAGCGGCTGACAGCCGACGGCGTGGTGGCCATGGTCGGCGACGGCATCAACGACGCCCCCGCGCTGGCCGCAGCCGACGTCGGCATCGCCATGGGCGGCGGCACCGACGTGGCCATGCAGGCCGCGGGCATCACCCTGATGCGTGGCGACCCACGGCTGGTGCCGGCAGCGCTGGAGATCAGCCGCAAGACCTACGCGAAAATCCGCCAGAACCTGTTCTGGGCGTTTGTGTATAACCTGATCGGCATACCGCTGGCCGCCTTCGGCCTGCTCAACCCGGTGCTGGCCGGCGCGGCCATGGCGCTGTCCAGCGTCAGCGTGGTCAGCAACGCGCTGCTGCTGAAAACCTGGCGCCCCGGCGGGCTGGATGACAAGGAATGAAAGCATGAACATGAACATCGGCCAGGCCGCCCGCCACAGCGGGCTGAGCGCCAAGATGATCCGCTACTACGAGGCCATCGGCCTGCTCAAGCCGGCATTGCGCACCGACAGCGGCTACCGCCTGTACCAGGACGATGACCTGCACACGCTGGCGTTCATCAAGCGCTCGAGGGACCTGGGGTTTTCGCTGGAGGAAGTGGCGCAACTGCTGACCCTGTGGCAGGACCGCGGCCGCGCCAGCGCCGACGTCAAGGCGCTGGCCCATCGGCACATCGACGACCTGAACCGGCGCATCGCCGAACTGACCGGGCTGCGCGACACCTTGCAGAACCTGGCGTCGCACTGCCAGGGCAATGACCGCCCTGACTGTCCGATCCTGGCGGACCTGGCGTCGGGCGGCTGCTGCAACTGAGCTGTAGCCGCTGCCGCCAGGCTGCGCTGGCACCTGAGGACACTGGAGATTTCCAACGTGGACAAGGGCCAGCGCAGCCTTCGGCAGCGGCTACGGATCTATTGCAACCAGGGCGGTGGCGGTTCCTCGGCCTTGGACGGTGGCGCGTCGTCGGCGCTGCGGGCCGCCTGGCGACGGGCTTCGTCCAGCCGCGCCGCTTCGATCTCGCGCATGACGCTGTTGACGTCGGCCACGCTGTCGTCGTCAGCAAACTGGCCGGTCAGCACGCTGGCCGGGTGCAGCTTGCCTTCCTCGTACAGCGCCCACATTTCCCGCGCATAGCGGGTGTCGCGCAGTTCCGGGGCAAAGCGGCCGAAGTAGCTGGCCATGTTGCCCACGTCGCGCTCCAGCATGCTGAAGGCGTGGTTGTTGCCCGCTGCATCGACCGCCTGGGGCAGGTCGATGATCACCGGGCCGTCCGGGCCCAGCAACACGTTGAACTCCGACAGGTCACCGTGCACCAGGCCGGTGCAGAGCATCAGCACGATCTGGCGAATCAGGAACTCGTGGTATTCGCGCGCCTGTTCGGCGTCCAGTTCCACGTCGTTCAACCGTGGCGCAGCGTCGCCGTACTCGTCGGCCACCAACTCCATCAGCAGCACGCCTTCCAGGAAGTCGAACGGCTTGGGCACCCGCACCCCGGCGTTAGCCAGGCGGAACAAGGCGGCCACCTCGGCGTTCTGCCAGGCCTCCTCGGCTTCCTTGCGGCCGAACTTCGACCCCTTCGCCATGGCCCGGGCCTGGCGGCTGTTACGCACCTTGCGGCCTTCCTGATACTCGGCCGCCTGACGAAAACTTCGTTTGTTCGCCTCCTTGTAGACCTTGGCGCAGCGCAGTTCCTTGCCACAGCGCACCACATAGACCGCCGCTTCTTTACCACTCATCAGTGGGCGCAGCACCTCGTCGACCAGACCGTCTTCGATCAGGGGTTCAATGCGTTTTGGAGTCTTCATCAGCTTTTATTGTGGGTCCTTTGTAACCAAACACGCGGGAATGCAATGGTTCGGCGGCCATCCTCTCATAGTGGCGGCACAATGCCGACTTTTCCGGAGCAAAGGTAATGCCAGGCATTGCCGGCACGGCTGTCAGCTGAAGCGTTTGACCCCGGCGCGGCTGAAAATTCACCTCAACATTTTGGTATACCAGCCGACAATGCTCGATGCAGGCTCCAAAAAAACCAACGCCTGCCGCGCACGTTTTGTTTTCGATGAACTGCCCCTTTTTATATAAAAAAGATTCTGGAGCACGGATGAACATCAAACAGAAACTGACCTGGGCCTTCGCGGTGATCGCGTGTCTGCCCATTGTCCTGGTCGCCACCCTGGTCATCTTGAATCTGCGCAGCGATGCCAGGTCCAACTTCGTCGACGGCAGCAGCCGCGAGATCCGCCAGGTGGCTAACGCCATGCAGCTGTTCTTCGAAGGCATCAGCCAGAACGTCGATTTCCTGGCCAACCACCCGCTGGTAAAAGCCGCCGACGCCAACCTCAAGAGCTACCAGGGCGCCGACGCACCGAACATCCCCATGGGCGAGCAGGACAAGCAATTGTTCGACTTCTTCGCCAGCCTGGCCGCCAGCCACCCCAACTATTCCTACGTGTCCTACGGTACCAGCGCCGGTGGCTATGCGTTCTGGCCGGGCGACCCGAAAATGGCCAACTACGACCCGCGCCAGCGCCCCTGGTACAAGACCGCCATGGCCAACCCGGGCAAGACCCTGCGCACCTCGGCCTATTACTGGGCCGGCGACGACGCCGTGCTGGTCAGCACCGTGCGCGCCGTGGCCAACCAGCTGGGCAGCCAGGGCGGCGTGGTCAACATCGACGTCTCGCTCAAGGGCCTGACCGAAATCGTCAAGCAGATCAAGCTGGGCGAAAGCGGCTACCTGATGCTGATGGAGCGCGACGGCACGGTGCTGGTCGACCCCAAGCAGCCGGAACACAACTTCAAGGCGCTGGGCAGCCTGGGTGAGGGCTACGCCGAGCTGGCCAAGGCCGGCCCGGGCCTTGTGGAAGTACAGATCAACGGCGAGCGCTACATGGCCAACGTCTGGCCATCGGAACAGCTGGGTTGGACCTTCGTCGGCCTGATCAAGCAGAGCGAGGTGATGAGCGGCGCCACCCAGCTGACCTGGCTGATCGGCGGCATCGCCGCCGTGCTGGCGCTGATCTTCGCCGTGGTGGGCGCCAGCTTTGCCACCCTGATCGTGCGGCCGATCCGCAGCGTGGCCAGCGGCCTGGAAGGCATCGCCCAGGGCGAGGGTGACCTGACCCAGAACCTGGCCGTGCGCGGCAGCGACGAAACCGCGCAACTGGCCAACTGGTTCAATCAGTTCCTGGGCGCCATCCGCAGCCTGATCCAGAGCATCGGCGGCGCGGCGACGAAAATTCTTGCCAGCTCCAGCAGTTCTACCCAGGTGTCGGCAAACATGGCCGACGCCGCCGGGCGCCAGCGCGAGGCCGTGGACATGGTTTCCACCGCCTTCCACGAAATGGTCGCCACCGCCAACGAGGTCGCGCGTTCGTGCAGCCAGGCCGCCGACTCCGCCGACAGCGGCCAGCGCCAGGCCCGTGAAGGCCAGCAGCAGATCGACGCGGCGGTGAACAGCGTCGACCGCCTGAGCCACGAGATCGAACAGTCGGCGCAGTCCATCGCCCAACTGGAGCGCGACAGCAACGATATCCAGTCGATCCTCGGCACCATCCGCTCCATCGCCGAGCAGACCAACCTATTGGCGTTGAACGCCGCCATCGAGGCCGCCCGTGCCGGCGAGCAGGGCCGCGGCTTTGCCGTGGTGGCCGATGAAGTGCGGGCGCTGGCCAAGCGCACCGCCGACTCCACCGCCGAAATCGACGGCCTGCTGGGCAACCTGGCCCAGCGCACCAGCCAAGTGGCGCAGCAGATGCACGCCAGCCTGGAAGTGTCGCAACAGTCGGTGGAACGCATCGGCCAGGCGCGCGCCAGCTTCGGGCAGATTCGCGAGTCGGTGGACGTGATTCGCGACATGAACACCCAGATCGCCACGGCGGCCGAGGAACAGCACCAGGTGGCCGAGGACATCAACCGGCACATCAGCCAGATTCACGGGGATGCGCAGTTGGTGGCCGAGCTGGCCAACACGGCGCGCAGCGATTCCCAGAGCCTGGCGGGGCTGTCGAACGAGCTGGATGCGCTGGTGCGCCGGTTCAGAACGTAAAGACGCGGCCTTCGGCCGCTGCTACGCGGTTCGTAGCAGCGGCCGCAGGCCGCGTCACAGGCTCAAAACGCGTAGCGCATGCCCACGTTCAGCCCGTAGGGCTGCTCGACGCGCTTACCCTTGGCGTATTCGACATCGGCGTTGAGCTGCACCCGCTGCGACACCTGGGCGGCCAGGCCGACGCCGTACTCGTAGCGCCCACCGGCCAGGTCGTTGCGGTAACGATCACCGGCTACGAACACTTCATTGGTATCGGCAAACTCCCGCGCATACGCCACCCGTGCATACGGCTGCATGGCGCCGCCCCGCGTGGTTTCAAGCTTGCGGCCTACCTGCAGGCCGGCCTTGCCCTGCATGGAGTGGCTGTTCTCGGCGTGGGCATCCAGGCCGTAGTTCAGCTCGTAGTCCTTGCCCTGCACGGCAACTGCCGCCATCTGCCCGAACGGCTTGACGTACCACCCCTCATCCAGCGTGATGACTTTGCCCGCCTCCACCGAAGTACCCAGCGCCAGGTTGCGATACTGGCCCTTGATCCGGTATTCGCCATGGCTGGATTTCAGGTCGTTGCGCAGCTGGTTGGCCTTCACCAGGCCGTCGACGTAGTAGCCCTGCTCGTTCATCCAGGTGCCGTAGGCGCCCAGGTAGTAGCTGGACAGGTAGGCACTGTCGGGCCCTGTTATGCTGAGGGAAGAACGGCTGTAGCCGCCCATCAGCCCCACCCGCGCCTCATCGCTGAGGCTGGCGTCGATGCCCAGGGTGAAGCCGCCCTGGCGCTGGGTGTAGTCGGCACCACTGGTGGGCGAATAACGCGCCTTGCTGTTGAGGGTACGCACCCACAGGCCTTCCTGGCCGCCCTGGTTGCGCAGTTCATCGAAACGCCCGCGAACGCCCGACAGTTCGCCGTACCAGGCCTGGGTGTCGGCGCTGGCAGCGGCCAGCATGGCGTGTTCGCCCCGGAAGAAGTCTGGCGGGGCGGCTTGCGCCGCCTGGCTCAACGCTGCGGCACCGGCCGCCAGTAGTGCGAGGGAAAAATACTTGCTCATGTTCAACCTTCCTTAGTTGTGATTGCCGTTGGCCAAGACAAACTACGGAGGTCTGGAGCGTATGCATTTAGGACTGGGCCGACATGCGGCGCGGGAATGGTCTGACGATCAAGCCTGGGGCCTACCCCCCCGGCGTGGGAAAACAGCCGCGGCTACCTGAACAGCTCGCCAGGGGTGATGCCGAACAGGCTCTTGAACGCGGCAATGAACGCCGACGTGGAGTCGTAGCCGCAGGACAGCGCCGCGCTGGTCACGCTGTGGCCCTGCTCCAGGCTGTCCAGCGACGACAGCAGGCGCATGCGCTGGCGCCAGCCGCGAAAGCTCAGGCCGGTCTCGCGCTGGAACAGGCGCATCAGGGTTTTCTCCGAGGTGCCCAGGCGGCTGGCCCAGTCGCTGAGGGTGACGGCCTGGTCGGGGTTCTCGATCAGCTCGTTGCACAACCCCAACAGGCGCGGGTGGCGCGGCAACGGCAGCGAGAAGCCCACTTCGGGCAAGCTGGCCAACTGGTCCAGCAGCACCTGGGCCAGGCGCGCTTGGGCGGTGTCGCCCTCGGGGTAGTCCACCGGTAGCTGGCAGAAGCTCTTGATCAGCTCGCGCGCCAGCGGCGTCACCTCCAGTACCCGGCAGCGCGGCGAGGCCCACGGGGCGTCCTCGCGGCGCACGTACAGGCTGCGCATTTCCGCGCGCATGGAGGTCACCACTTCGTGCTCCAGCCCGGCGGGAATCCACACGCCCCACTGGGGCGGGGCGAAGAAGCTGCCCTCGGCGGTGTGCACGCCCAGCACGCCACTGATGGCGTAGGAAAACTGCACCCAGTCGTGGCTGTGGCGTGGGGTCCAGGAGCCCGCGTGCAGGCTCTCGGCCCGGGCGTAGAGCGGCCGGGGCAGCGCCAGCAGCTCGGGAATGCGGCGGGGCAGGCCGGTTTGTCCGTTAGTCGGCATCGATTGGCCTTGTGTCGCAAGACGGCAGAAGATTGCTCACGGTAATCTTTGCGACCAATGATTACAAATCCGTCCGCAGGATCCTGTTATGCAAGCGCTCAAACACCTTAAACGCGTAGTGACCGATTGGTTCCTGCTCGGCATGTTCCTGGCCACGCTGCTGGCCTACTTCTTCCCACGCTTCGGCGCCAGCGGCGGTTCGATGCATGCGGAATACGTGATCAACGCCGGTGTGTTCATCGTGTTCTTCATGCACGGCATCAATCTGTCGGGCGAGCAGATCCGCCACGGCCTGAAAAACACCCGGCTGCACATCATGGTGCAGGTGTTCACCTTCGTGGTGTTCCCGCTGATCTGGCTGGTGTGTGACAAGCTGTTTGGCCACTTCGTGTCGCCGACGCTGATGCTGGGCTTCTTCTACCTGTGCGCCCTGCCCTCGACCATTTCCTCGTCGGTGGCGCTCACCGGCAGCGCCTCGGGCAACGTGCCGGCGGCCATCCTCAACGCCAGCCTGTCCAGCGTGCTGGGCATTTTCATCACGCCGTGGCTGGTGAGCCTGGTGGTGGGCACCGGCAGCGGCGGCATCGACCTGGGCAAGACCCTGCTCGACCTGTGCGCCATGCTGTTGCTGCCGTTGGTGTTGGGCCAGCTGATGCGCCCGCTGCTGGGCAAGTTCTTCGCGCGCTACAAGAAATACACCAACGTCATCGACAAGCTGGTGATTCTGCTGCTGGTGTACGCCGCGTTCTGCAACTCCATGGTCTCGGGCATGTGGCAGCAGCAGGGTGACAGCGTGCTGGTGACGGCGTTCGTCGGCACCGCGATCCTGCTGGCGGTGATCCTGGTGCTGACCACCCGCAGCGCCAAGGCCCTGCATTTCAACCACGCCGACGAGGTGGCGGCGGTGTTCTGCGCCACCAAGAAATCCCTGGCCGCCGGCGCGCCCATGGCGGCGTTGATCTTCGGCGCCAACCCGGGCCTTGGCCTGATCCTGCTGCCGATCATGATCTACCACCCGCTGCAGCTGATCGTCTGCTCGGTGATCGCCGAGAGCTACTCGCACCGCATCAAGGCGCGGACCCTGGCCGAGATCGACGCCCAGGCGCCGGTCAGCGCTCGATAATCGCCGTCACCCCCTGGCCGCCGGCGGCGCAGATGGAAATCAGCCCGCGGCCGCTGCCGGCCTGGGCCAGCAACTTCGCCAGGTTGGCGACGATACGCCCGCCGGTGGCGGCGAACGGGTGGCCGGCCGCCAGCGAGCTGCCCTTGACGTTCAGCTTGCTGCGGTCAATGGCGCCCAGCGGCGCGTCCAGGCCCAGGCGCGTGCGGCAATAGTCCGGGTCTTCCCAGGCCTTGAGGGTGCACAGCACCTGGGCGGCGAAAGCTTCGTGAATCTCGTAGTAGTCGAAGTCCTGCAGGCTCAGGCCGTTGCGTGCCAGCAACCGCGGCACGGCGTAGGCCGGGGCCATCAACAAGCCCTCCTCGCCCTTGACGAAATTCACCGCGGCAGTCTCGCCGTCGCGCAAGTACGCCAGCACCGGCAAGCCGCGTTCCCGCGCCCAGTCTTCGCTGCCCAGCAGCACCACCGAGGCGCCATCGGTAAGCGGCGTCGAGTTGCCCGCCGTCAGCGTGCCCTTGGCGCTGCGCTCGAACACCGGCTTCAGGGCGGCGAGCTTTTCCAGGGTCAGGTCAGGGCGCAGGTTGTTGTCGCGGGTCAGGCCCAGGAACGGCGTCACCAGGTCGTCGTGCCAGCCGTCGCTGTAGGCGCGGGCCATGTTCTGGTGGCTGTGCAGCGCCAGCAGGTCCTGGGCTTCGCGCGGAATCTGCCAGGTCTGCGCCATCAGCTCGCAGTGCTCGCCCATGGACAGCCCGGTGCGCGGCTCGCCGTTGCGCGGCAGTTCCGGCTTGAAATGATGCGGGCGCAGCTGCAATAGCGCGCGGACCTTGGCCCCGGTGCCCTTGGCGCGGTTGGCCTGCAAGAGGATCTGGCGCATGCCTTCGCTGACCGCAATGGGCGCATCGGAAGCGGTGTCGACGCCGCCGGCGATGCCGCATTCGATCTGCCCCAGGGCGATCTTGTTGGCCACCAATAGCGCTGCTTCCAGCCCCGTGCCGCAGGCCTGGCTGACGTCATAGGCTGGCGTCTGCGGCGACAGGCGCGAGCCCAGCACGCACTCGCGGGTCAGGTTGAAATCGCGCGACAGCTTCAGCACCGCCCCTGCGGCCACCTCACCCATCCGCAGGCCGTGCAGGCCGAAGCGCTCGATCAGGCCTTCCAGCGCTGCCGTGAGCATGGCCTGGTTGCTGGCCTTGGCGTAGGGGCCGTTGGCGCGGGCGAAGGGGATGCGGTTGCCGCCGATGATGGCGACCCGGCGCGGTGCATTCATGTGAAGACTCCCTGTACGGCTGAACAAAGTGGTTTGAGCGTAGGCGACCCAGCCGATGCTTGATCTTGATCTTGATCTTGATCTTGATCTTGATCTTGATCTTGATCTTGCTCTTGCTCTGGCTTTTGACGTTGATCTTGGCCCCGTAAAGCGCCAGGGCCGACTGGAGGCGTTGATCAAGCGGTCCACGGCGTAGCCGTGGAAGACGGAACCGGAGGCGCTTCTATTCCGGGCCGTCGTCCGCTTGAGCGACGCCGGAGGGAGGGGACCCGTAGCGCAGCGAAGGGCCCAAGCAGGGGCGAGCCCTTTTTGGTGACTTTTTGGGGCGACTGCCAAAAAGTTACTCGGCGTAAGGCCGAAACGGTCGGTGGTCGCACCGCGAAAATGGATGTATCCAGAATCGCCAGAAGCAGGATCCGACCATCGTGAACATATCCATTACCGAGGTGATGCAAAATCACCTTTCCGCCCTTACGCCGACTCACTTTTTGTCAAACGCCACAAAAAGTAAGCAAAAAACGCTTGCCCCTGCTTGGGCCCTCCGCTGCGCTACGGGTCCCCTCCTTCCGGCGCCGATCAACGGGCAGACGGCACCCGCTATAGAAGCCTGCGGGTTACCGTCTCTTCGGCCTACGGCCTCGGCCCTTCGGGCAGCCCGTTGATCGACACCTCCAGTCGGCCCGGGCGCTTTACGGGGCATACAATCAAGATCAACAGCCAGATCAATAGCCAGATCACAAGCCAGATCAAAGGCTGGATCACAGCCGCTCAACAGACCGAACGACCAGGTCGCCAACGTGGTCCACACTTTGAACTCAATCTGCCGGAGAGCGTTCCATGTCCGACCGTTATATCGACTTCGCCAATTCCGACCTCGGCCGCCGCCTGGTGGGCGCCGTAGGGCTGCCCACGCCGGCCCGGCTGGAGCGTTGGCAGGCCGGACGCCTGCGGCCCATCGACGGCACCCTGGTGGTGGGCGGCGGCCCCTTGGCGGCTAACGTCGCCGAACTGGCGCCGCGGCTCACCGACAGCGCCTTCGGCTTTGCCACCGACAACACCAGCCTGCCCGCCTGGACTGCCGGCCTGGGCCCGAAGATCAAGGCCGTGGTGTTCGACGCCAGCCACATCAGCGACAGCGCCGAGCTCAAGCAACTGCGCGAATTCTTCCAGCCGCTGATCAAGAGCCTCGACAACAGCGCCCACCTGCTGATCCTGGGCCGCGTGCCCGACGGCCTGGCACCTGCCGCGCACATCGCGCAGAAGGCCATCGAGGGCTTCAGCCGCTCGCTGGCCAAGGAGTTGCGCAACGGCGGCGTGCTGCAACTGCTACAGCTGGACGATGACGCCGAGCTGGAAGGCGCCCTGCGCTTCTTCCTCTCGCCGAAAAGCGCCTACGTCGACGGCCAGGTGCTGCGCCTCAGCCGCTGTGCCAGCCAAGTAGCGGACTGGACCCGACCACTGGCCGGCAAGAAGGCCCTGGTGACCGGCGCTGCCCGCGGCATCGGCGCCGCCATTGCCGAAACCCTGGCCCGCGACGGCGCCGAGGTGGTGCTGCTGGACGTGCCCCAGGCCAAGGCCGACCTCGACGCCTTGGCCGCGCGCCTGGGCGGGCGCACCGTGGACCTGGACATCTGCGCAAGCGATGCCGCGCAGCAGCTGATCGCCGCCCTGCCCGACGGCATCGACGTGGTGGTGCACAACGCCGGCATCACCCGCGACAAGACCCTGGTCAACATGACCCCCGAATACTGGGACTCGGTGCTGGCGGTGAACCTCAACGCCCCGCACCTGCTGACCCAGGCGCTGTTCGACAGCGGTACCCTGAAGGACCACGGCCGGGTCATCCTGCTGTCGTCCACCAGCGGCATCGCCGGCAACCGCGGGCAGACCAACTACGCCGCCAGCAAAGCGGGGCTGATCGGCCTGGCACAGGCGTTCGGGCCCACCCTGGCCGCCCGTGGCGCCAGCATCAACGCAGTGGCGCCGGGCTTCATCGAGACCCACATGACCGCGCAAATGCCCTTCGCCCTGCGCGAAGCCGGGCGGCGCATGAACGCCCTCGGCCAGGGCGGCCTGCCCCAGGACGTCGCCGAGGCCGTGGCCTGGCTGGCCCAGCCGGGCAGCGGCGCGGTCAACGGCCAGGTGCTGCGCGTGTGCGGCCAAAGCGTGGTGGGGGCCTGAGCATGAGCGTGCATTGGCAAGACCTCGACCGCGTCGACGGCCTGTCGGGCCTATACACCCGCGCCGCGCTGCGCCGCAAGATCAGCGGCACGCAGTTGCCCGACACCGGCCTGCGCGCCTGGCTGACGGTGGATAACGCGCGCCTGGCCGCCTACCGCCAGGCCTGCGGCTTCGGCGAAAGCGGCCTGCTGCCGCCCACTTATCCACACGTGATGGCCTTCGCCCTGCAGATGCAACTGTTGACCAGCCACGAGTTTCCCTTTCCCTTGCTGGGGCTGGTGCACCTGAGCAATCGCATCTGCGTGCTGCGCCCGCTGGGCGGCTTGAGCCGGGTGCACGCCAGCGTGCATGTGGAAAATCTCGAGCCACACGAAAAAGGCGCGACCTTTGGCCTGGTGACCCGGGTCGACGACGCCCTGGGCCCGTTGTGGGAAGAACACAGCGTGATGCTGTGCAAGGGCGTGAAACTGGACGGCGCGCCCCCGGCACAACTGCAGCCCAGCGTGGCGCCGCTGATCGAGCACTCGCGCTGGTACGCCGGCAACGACTGCGGCCGCCAGTACGCCAAGGTCTCCGGCGACTACAACCCCATCCACCTGAGCGCCGCCAGCGCTAAGCTGTTCGGTTTCCCCACGGCCATCGCCCACGGCATGTGGAGCCTGGCACGCTCGCTGGCGGCGTTGCGCGAGCAGCTGCCTGCGGCGAACGTCGAGCTGCACGCGCAGTTCCGCAAACCGGTGCGGCTGCCCAGCGAGCTGATCCTGTGGGCCAGCACCGGCGGCTCCAGCGGCCAGTTCGAGCTCAAGGGCAAGGCCGACCTGCTGCACATGGAGGGCGGCTGGTCGCCCGTCGCCTGATGGCCCGGGGCTGCACAAAGCTTCTAGACAGCCCCCGGCGCGCGCGCGATAAGCTTGGCCCATGAACCCATCCAACTGGATCGACCTGGCCCAGGACCGGGAAACCGGCATCGAGACCCTGCGCGCCCACTTCTACAAAGGTCATGCCTACGACCCGCACTGGCATGACAGCTACCTGGTGGGCGTCACCGAGCAGGGCGTGCAGCGCTTCAACTGCCGGCGCACCCTGCACGACAGCACACCGGGCAAGATTTTCCTGATCGAGCCCGGCGAGATCCACGACGGCGAAGCTCCCGATGACGCCGGCTTCACCTACCGCATGCTGTACCTGGACCCGCACTGGCTGGAGCGCGAGCTGGCCAGCCTGTTCGAGGAAGCCCCTGCCAACCACGCCCTGAGCTTCGCCGAGACCCTGACCCAGGACCCGCGCCTGGCCCACGCCGCGCTATTCGCCTTTAGCGCGCTGCACGGCCAGGAACTGCGCATCGTGCGCCAGAGCGCGCTGGACGGCCTGCTGGAGCGCCTGACCACCCACACCCAATGGCGCCAGCGCCAAAACAGCGACCCGCGCCTGCCGCTGGTGGCCCAGCGCGCCCGCGATTATTTGCACAGCAACTGCTTCCGCGACCTGGGCATGGACGAACTGGCCATGGCCTGCGGCGTCGACCGCTTCCGCCTGACCCGCGCGTTCAAGGCCGCCTTCGGCCTGCCGCCCCACGCCTACCTGGTGCAACTGCGCCTGGCCCGCGCCCGCCGCCTGCTGGCCGGGGGCGCCTGGCCAGCGGACGTGGCCAGCGACCTGGGTTTCGCCGACCAGAGCCACCTGGGGCGCTGGTTCATGCGCGCCTACGGCATGACCCCGGCGGCGTACCGCAAGCGCTGCTCAAACCTTCCAGACTGAACACCGCGCAGCGCCGATCATGGCCACTCCCCGTTTTCGGAGCCTGCCATGCTCGCCTTCATGCTGTTTGCCTTCGTCGCTTCCATCACCCCCGGCCCCACCAACATCCTGGTGCTGAGCAACAGTGCGCGCTTCGGCCTGCGCGCGGTGCTGCCGATCATCCTCGGTGCCTGCGCGGCGGCGGCGCTGATCGTGCTGGCGGTAGGCACCGGCCTGGGCCGCACGCTGATGACCCTGCCCTACGTGAAACCGGCCATGACCGTGGCCGGCCTGCTGTGGCTGACCTCGCTGGCGTGGAAAATCTGGGCCGCGCCGGCAACCGCCGTACACGCTGACGACGAGCGCCGCCTGGGCCTGGCCAGCGCTGCCAGCCTGCAACTGGTGAACCCCAAGACCTGGATGATGGCCCTGGCGGTAGTCAGCGTGTTCAGCGCCCAGGGCCTGGCCGTGCAGTGGCTGGCGCTGGCGTTCTTCCTGGTGTCGCTGCCGTGCATGGGCTGTTGGGCGCTGCTGGGCGCAGGCTCCGCGCGCTGGCTGCGCTCGCCCCGGGCCATGCAGCGCATGAACCGCACACTGGCGGTACTGCTACTCATCTCCACCTGGCTCACCGTCATCCTGTAGCAGCGGCCAAAGGCCGCGTCCCGGACGGCGCGGTTTCCAGGATTCATCGCGTCGGGGCCGGACGCAGCCTGCGGCAGCTGCTACGACGATCAGCGGGCGTCGCGGTTTCGGGGAATTTGCACAGGTTTCAGCCGCCATACAGATTTTCATTCGCGTTGCTCTTGCGCGCCGCGCGCCTGCGCCCCAAGCTTTAGGCACAGGAGAGCCCCATGAACCTCGAAGAACTGACCCAACGCCTGCATCGCATCCGCGACAACAATGACTGGCGTGGTTTCCACAGCCCCAAGAACCTGGCCATGGCCGCCAGCGTCGAAATGGCCGAGCTGGTGGAAATTTTCCAATGGCTGAGCGAAGACCAGTCGCGCCAACTGCCGGCGGACAAGCTTGAGCACGCCGGCCAGGAAGTGGGCGACATCGTCCTCTACCTGTTGCTGCTGTGCAGCGAACTGGGCCTGGACATGGACGCCGTGGTGCGCGCCAAGCTGGCCCACAGCGAACGGCGGTTCGCCAAATGAGCGACCGTCACTTCGATGAGCTGGCCACCCGCTTCGCCGAGAAGATCTACGGCGGCGCCAAGGGCGCCATCCGCCTGGCCGTGTTGCAGACTGATCTGACCGAAGCCCTGCCCCAGCGCCCGTTGCGGGTGCTGGACATTGGCGCCGGCCTGGGCCACATGTCGCTGTGGCTGGCCCAGCAAGGGCACCAGGTAACCCTGGCCGAGCCCGCCGAGCCCATGCTCGAAGGCGCGCGCCAGCGCTTCGCCGAGGCCGGCCTTGCCGCCACGTTCATCCAGGCGCCCTGGCAAAACCTGCCCGGCCTGCTGAGCGAGCAGTACGACCTGGTGATCTGCCACGCCGTGCTGGAGTGGCTGGCCGAGCCGTTCACCATCCTGCCGGTGTTGCGCAGCCTGGTGGCACCGGGCGGCTGGCTGTCGCTGGCGTTCTACAACCGCGACGCGCTGGTGTACCGCAACCTGCTCAAGGGCCATTTCCGCAAGCTGCGCAGCAACGACATGGCCGGCGAAAAGCAGAGCCTCACCCCGCAAATGCCCTTGGACCCGCGCGAGCTGCAAGCGCAACTCGACGGCCATTGGCAGGTCGAAAGCAGAAGCGGCGTACGGGTTTTTCACGATTACATGCCGGTCGACTTCCAGAAGAAAGCGGCGCTGGACGACCTGCTGGAAATGGAACTGGCCTACCGTCGCCACCCGGCGTACGCGGGCCTTGGCCGCTATCTGCACTGGATCTGCCGTCCCGTCTGACGCTGTGGAGATCACCATGTACCGCCCACTTGCCTTGAGTCTGATCGTGCTGGCCCTGGTCGGCTGCGAAAGCCCCAACCCCTATACCGCCAGCTCCAACCCGCTGCCGCCGGCGCCCCCGCAGGCGGCGCAGACCTTCGACCGCAGCGCCTACCCGGCACAGCCGCGAGATTTTGCCAGCTACCGCAGCTGGACCTGGTTCAACCACCAGCCGCCGCCGGGCAGCCCGCTGGCTGAATCCGACCAGATCGCCGAGGCCGTCAGCGAGGGCCTCGACCAGCGCGGCCTGCGCCCGGCGCGCAACGGCCCGGCGGACCTGCTGGTGAGCACTGACGTGCGCATGGAGAAGCGCCTGCGCCAGGTGCAGGAAGATTACGGCCCGGGCCCAGGTTACGGTCCCTATGGGCCTTACGGCGGCTATCCTCCTGTAGTGCGCACCTACGAGGTGCAGGTCATGGTGGTGCGCATCAACCTGTTCGACGGCGCCACCGGGCAACCGGTCTGGAGCGCCAGCGCAGAGACAGACGGCCAAGGCAGCATCAGCCAACGCGGCGACGCCTTGCGCGGCGCCGTGAACAAGGCCCTCGCGGCCTACCCCCCACGCTAGGTAACTGGAGAACATCATCATGTTCCGCCGTCTTGCTTTACTGTCAGTGGTGGCGCTGTTGCTCAGCGCCTGCGAAAGCAACCAGGTCAACCACGACTTCGACGCCAGCCGTGACTTCGGTGCCTACCGCAGCTGGAGCTGGAAGGAGCCGGCCCTGCAATACCGCCCCGATGACCCGCGCATCAAGAGTGACCTCACCGAGCAGCGCATCCGCGAGGCGGTGGCCAGCGAACTCGACCAGCGCGGCCTGCGCCCCGCCCAGGCCGGGGCCCGGGGTGACCTCAGCGTGCAGACCTACCTGATTGTCGAGAACCGTCAGCAGCAGATCACCACCAACTACGGTGGCGCCTGGGGCGGTTACTGGGGAGGCTACTGGGGCGGGCCGATGTACAACGAGACCCGCAGTGTGGACTACAAGGTAGCGACCATCCAGGTCGACCTGCTGGACGGCCGCGACGGCAAGCTGGTGTGGCGCGGCAGTTCCGAGCAGATCATGAACAGCTACCCGCCCAGCCCCGCCGAGCGCACCGCGGCCATCCAGAAGACCGTGACCAAGGTGCTGTCCACCTACCCGCCCAAATAACCCCCGTAGCAGCGGCCAAAGGCCGCGTCCGGACCGTGTCACGGCGGGACGCGGCCTTTGGCCGCTGCTACGGGTGCAACCGCGCCACCTGCTGCTACGCTGAAACACACCCACTGGACGTGACAGTGTCGGCAAGGAGTGCTCGATGGTCCCGCGCTTTGCTTCCCCGTACCGGCAACGCGGTGCGATCGGCCTGATGGCCGCCATCACCCTGGGCATGGCCTTGTTGTTCATGCTGCTGATCATCGACAGCGGCAGGATCTACCTTAACAAGCGCCAGTTGCAGAGCGTCGTCGACGCCGCCGCCCTCGAGGCGTCGAACATGAACGCCGTGTGCAGCGGCACGGGCGTCAACGCCCTCACCCAGGCCACGACCAGCGCCGCGCGCAACGGCTTCACCCTGGGCTCGGGCAACACCCTCACCGCCACCTGCGGCACGCTGACCACCGGCAGCAACAACCTGCGTACCTTCACCAGCAGCATCACGGCCACCCAGGCGATACAAGTCACGGCCACCGAATCGGTCACCTCCAGCGTGGCCTATGGCATATGGAGCCTGATGACCGGCGCCGGCGTCAGCACCACGACCACCCTGCACGCCACGGCCACGGCAGGGTACGTGGGCAACCCGCTGGCACAGTTGAATATCCGCAGCAGCCTGGCCACCGTCGACTCCAGCCAGTCCCCGTTGCTCAACGCCTTGCTCGGTGGCCTGCTGGGCGGCAGCCTCAACCTCAGCGCCGCGCAGTACAACGGCCTGCTCAGCACCAACGTCAACCTGCTCAGTTACTTGAACCAGGCCGCCATCACTGCCGGCATAACGGCGGGTGACTACACCACGCTGCTCAACACCAACTTGAGCGTGACCACTCTGGTTCAGGCCGCAGCTACCCTGGTACAGCAGAACGGCGCCGCCGCGACGGTGACCACCGCGCTGGGGCAGATTTCAGCGATTGGCAGCGGTTCGACGATCAAGTTGGGGGATTTGATCCAGACCACTACCGGCTCCAGCACTGCGGGCCTGAACGGCAACTTGCAACTGTTTCAGTTGGTGCAGGGCATTATCCAGGTGGCAGGGTCGGGGAAAGCCGTGGACATCAGCGCCGGGATCAACCTGGGCAGCCTGGCGACGGTCAGCGTGAAAGTGGGCATCATTGAACCGCCGCAGTTTTCCGCGATTGGCAACCCGGCCCTGGCCAAGGCCAACCCCACCGGGCCGAACCAGATCTACGTGAACACGGCCCAGGCTCGGATCCTGGTTTCATTCCAGTCAGCCGCCATTAACGGCCTGCTAAACGGGGCGCTGTCGACACTGAATGCGGCCCGCGTGCTGTGTGTGCTGGGCGGGTGCAACGTTCCCGACGTGGTGGTCAACACCACCATCGGCGTTGGGGTGCTGGCGGGTAACGGCAGCGCCTATGTCACAGACTACAACTGCCAGGGCACCGCCCACTCGCTGACCACGCAGACGAATCAGTCGGCCGCCACCGTCATGGTCGGCAACATCAATTCGGCGAGTTTCTTTTCTTCTTCCACACCTGTCGTAAATACGCCACTGACCCTGCTGGATATCGGCAGCGTGTACTGCAGCGGAGTATTGGGGACGGGGTGCGGCACCACACACACCGTTGGCACTTTCGGCACGCTGACCCTGGGCGCCAGCAGCACGGTCGCGGGCAGTTCCACCGCCTATACCTACACGCCAACCCCCAACGTCGGCCAGGCTTCGCTGTACCAATCGTTCTCCAGCTCCAATGTAGTGACCAGCCTGGGCAACACTCTGGCGGGCATTTCGCTCAGCTACGTCGCAGGCTCCGGTGGGGGGTTGTTGAGCGCCATTCTGAGCCTGGTCACTTCGACGGTATCAACACTGCTGGGCACGCTGCTACCGCTAATCACCAGTGTGCTTGGCGCAGTGGTTGACCCGCTGATCAACAGCCTACTGTCGTTGCTGGGCATCGACCTGGCCACGGTGACGGTAGGCGCCAACCTCACCTGCCAGACCGGCCGGGCGCAGCTCGTGCTTTGACGCGGCCTGCGGCCGCTGCTACAGGGGACGGCGTGGTTATTCGGGGTGGGCGATGGGCAGTTCGATGCAGAAGCGTGCGCCTTCGTCAGTGTTGGTCACGCTCAGGCGGCCGCCCATGTTCTCGATGATGCCGTAGCTCACCGACAGCCCCAGCCCGGTGCCGACGCCCACGGGCTTGGTGGTGAAGAACGGCTCGAAGATTTTCTCCAGCAGGCGCGGCGGGATGCCGCCGCCGTTGTCCTGCACGTAGAGGCGCACGCGCTCGTCGTCGGCCTCGGCGGTGGTTTCGATCCAGGGCTCCAGTTCGCGGTTGCCTTCGCGCTTGGTCAGCAGCGCGTCGCGGGCGTTGACCATCAGGTTGATCAGCACCTGTTCCAGCTGGTCGACGTGGCCACGCACCACCACCTCCAGGGTGATTTCCGGCACGCGCAGCTCCACGCCCTTGCCTTTCATGCCCTCGGCCAGCAGCGACAAGGTGCCCTCCACTGCCACCTTGGGGTTGAACAGCTGCATCTCGATTTCCGAGCGGCGGCCGAACACCCGCATGTGGTCCACCACCCGCGCGGCGCGTTGCACCTGGGCGTCGATGCGGTTGAGCTTGTCCTGCAGGTAGTCGATCTGCACGTCGCCGTTGCCCAGGCGCTTGAGCACGTTGACGATGGCCATGCGCATCACGTTCAGCGGCTGGTTGATCTCGTGGGCAAGGCCCGTGGCCATCTCGCCCAGAGTGGCCATTTTCGCGCTCTGGGTCAGCTGCTGCTGGGTGCGCCGCACTTCGGTGTTGTCGCGGCCCACGGCCTGGATCTCGATCAGTTGCCCGCGCTCGTCGAACACGCCACGGTCAGACCACACCCACCAGGCATGCTCGCGGCCGGGCAGTTGCAAGGCAATTTCCGCGGCGCTGACCGGTTGCTGCGGGGTCAGCGTGGCCAGGCGCGCCACGAAGGCGTCGCGCTGCTCGTTGGACAGCCAGTTGCCCAGGTTGATGCCCGGCAGCTCTTCGGTGCTGCACTCCAGGTACTTGGCCAGCGGCTGGTTGCCGAAGGTCAGGGTCAGGTCGGGGCGGTAGCGGCAGATCATCGCCGGCGAGTCTTCCACCAGGATGCGGTAGCGCTCCTCGCTCTGGCGCACCAGCTCGCTGGCGACGGTGGCTTCGGTCACGTCCAGCCACAGGCCAACGGCTTCCACGGGCATGCCCAGGTCATCGCGCAGCAGCCGGGCTTCGTCCAGCACCCAGTGGTAGTTGCCCTGGCGGTCACGCAGGCGGTAGCGGCTGCGCACCGCGCCTTCGCGCAGCAGTTGGCGGGTGCGCTGGAAGTAGCCGTCGCGGTCGTCGGGGTGCACCCACTGGGCCATCTCGCCGTCCTGGCAGTCTTCCAGGGCCCAGCCCAGCAGCGGCCGCAGGCTGTCGCTGAAGAAGGTGGGTTGCAGCGCCCCTTCGGCGTAGCGCTGCACGTAGATGACCGCCGGCGAGCTGGCGATCACGTTGTCCAGGCGCTTGTGGGCGGCGGCGGCCTGCTGTTGCTGGTTCTTGATATCGCTGATGTCGAGCATCATGCCCACCACGCGGCGGATGCGGTCACCCTCCAGCACGCGGCCCTGCACCCGGAACCACACCGGCGGGTCGCCCTTGTGCAGGCGCACGCTGAGGCTCAGCTCGTGGCCGCGCTGCACGTCACGCAGGCGGCTTTGCAGCTCGGCGCGGTCGGCGGGGTGGACCAGCGCCAGCCAGTCCTGCAGCGGCAGTTGTTGCGGGGCGTCCAGGGCCTGGGCCAGGCCGGGGGCCAGCTGCAGGCTGTCACGTTCGGGGAAGAACTCCCACCAGCCAGTGCCCATCAGCCCCTGCAGGGTTTCCAGGCGCTCGAGCTGGTGGCGATGGCCGCGCTCGGCCAGGCGCGCCAGCACCGGCCCGGCAAGGGCCGCGAACAGCGCCTGGCCATGTTCTTTCAGCACAACAGGCACGCCCGTGGGCGGCAGCGCGCACAGCAGCCAGGCGGCGACGCCGTGGTTTTCGCGGTACGGCACCAGGCAGCCCAGGGCCGGCGCCAGCAGGTCGCTGTCCAGCAGGCCATGGCTGTCCAGCCCGGGCAGGCTGCGGTTCAGGCGCGTTTCGGCGGGCCACAGGGTCAGTTCGCCGGGGCGCAACCAATCGCTGAACACCTGCCACTGGGCCGCCTCGCCGGCACGCAGCAGCAGGGCCACGCCCGGCAGCTGGCACTGGCTGGCAATGCCGTGCAGTTGCTCGGCGATCACTTCATCCAGGCGTTCCAGACTGCTCAGGCGCAGGCGTTCGGCAATCTGCGCCAGCAGGCGCTGGAACTGGCCGTGCGCTTGCTGCTGGCCACGCTCGGCCAGCAGGTCGCCAACATCGAACACCTGCAGCACCCAGCCTTCCGCCTGGTGCTGCACCCAGCCACGGGTGTGCAGGGTGCCGTCGGCGGCCTTGAAGTCCAGGTCCAGGGTCTGGCCCTGCCAGTCCGCCGGCTCGCCCTCCACCACCAGGCAGCTGTTAGGCTGCAGGTAGTTGGCCAGGCGGCGGTCGGCGCTGGCCGCTGCGGCCAGTTGGTGGCGCAGGGGGCCGCTGAGGCGCAGCACCTGGCCCTGGGGGTCGAGCAGCAGTTGCAGGCCGCTGGCCACCTGGGGCGCCACTTCCAGCGCCACCGGCAGCACGGGCGGCGGTTGCGAGCGCCAGCGCCCGAACAGCTTCTCGCCGGCACTCAAAGCATGATGCTCGAAGAGACCGTCATGGTCGCTGGCAGGTTCGGCACCTGCCCCAGCCCCGGCAGGGTCAGGAACGGCATGACTGCATTCAGGTTGCTGCTGGGGTAATTGATGGCCACGGTGAGCAGGTTGCCGGCGCCCGCGTAGGTAACGGAGATGTAGCTGGACGAGAAGTTCAAGGCCGTGGGCAGCCATGAATTGGTCATGGCTTTAGTGATTGAATTGGTGGCCGTGGACTTGACCAGTGCGGTATAGCCGCTGCCAGAGGTGGCCGGGTCGACCGCCACGCTCTGGCGCACGGCCTCGGCCGTGGCCTCGTTGAAGGTCTGCATCATCAGCAATGGCAGGCTGTAGGCGACCACCCCGTAGAACACCGCGAAAAAGATGACGAAGACCAGCGCGAATTCAATCGCGGCCGCACCTTTTTGCTTGTGGGGGAGGCTTGCATGCATGATCGCGTCTACCCTGACAGTACACCTGTGTTAGAGCATAGAATCATTCGACGAAAAGGGACGTTTTTTACCGGATGCCAAGCCTAGTACTATTGATCTGGTTTACCCTCTGCGCCGAACAGGACATCCGCCACCGGCAGATTGCCAACGGACTGACTTTTGGCGGAGCGCTGTTCGCGCTGTTCTTCCTGTTCTACAGCGGCCACACGTGGCTGGGCGGCACCGCCGAGGAAGCCGGCCTGGCACTGGCCATCGCCATGGTATTGACCCTGCCCGGCTACATCAGCGGCCGGCTGGGCGCAGGTGACGTCAAATTGCTATGGGCCCTGGCTCTGGCCACCGACCGCATGCATGTGCTGGCCACGTTCATAGGCGCCGGGGTGACCATGATCGCCTGGATGCTGCTGGGTCCGCGTGTATGGAAACGCCTCAGCCCACGGCTGCGCAAACGCTTGCAGAACCTGCAGCCGGATCCCCAGGTCAAGCCGCCCTTCGTGCCGTTCCTGCTCGCGGGCTTCCTGGCGTCACTTCTTTGGATCCACTGATCGATAAACACGCCTGCCTCTATGTACTTAGTCGGAAAGTACAGCTAACGTCAAAAGGTAGTGGCTGGCCATCATGTGCCACTACTTCAAGAGACCTTGCCTATCAGTTGCCAACAGGGAGTTGCTCGTGAACAAGCACGTCTCGTCCGTCAAAGTGCTGGTCGTCGACGATGAACCCGAGATCGTCGAACTGCTCTGCGAGCTGCTGGAGACCAGCGGTTACCAGTGCGTGCCCAGCCTCAGCAGCCAGCAGGCGCTGGAATGTTTTGCCCGCGACCCCGCCATCGGCCTGGTGCTGTGCGACCTGCACATGCCCGGCCTGGACGGCATCGAACTGGTCCAGCAACTCAAGCGCGTGGCAGGCAAGGGGCGCCCGTTCGAGCCCATCATGATGACCGGGCGCGCCGACAAGCAGGATGTGATCAAGGCCATGCGCGAGGGTTTCGTGGACTATTACCAGAAACCCGTGGATATCGACGAACTGCTGGAAGGGCTGCAGCGCCACGAGGCCAACCTGGCAAGCCGCCTGCAGACTGTCCAGCACCTGGGCCACCTGAACGAAAAGCTGCAGTTCCTCGCCAGCTCCATCAATGACCTGTACCAGGACCTTGAACAGGTGCGCGAGCAGGCGCTGGAAGCGCCGGCAACTGAAGCAGCACGGGCGATACCGGCCGGCTTCGACCAGCTCTCGCCGCGGCAAATGGCCGTGGCGCAACTGGTGGGCAGAGGCCAGACCAACTACCAGATCGCCTGCGAGCTGGGCATTACCGAGAACACCGTCAAGCTTTACGTGAGCCAGGTGCTGCGCCTGACCCACATGCATAACCGTACGCAACTGGCCCTGGCGCTGGCGCCCAACCAGCGGCAGCGAGCCACTGCCTACTGACGCTAGTGCTCGATCTTGCCGGAGTCATCCCTGACATACCACTGCGGGATCTTCAGCTTGTAACTGTCCAACCAGCGCTGCATCGCCGCCTCGCGCTCCACGGCGGTGGTCGGCTGCGGGTTGCGCGAAGCCGCCTGGCCGCTGCTTTGCAGCAGCAGCCATTGCTCCGTGCCCTGCTGCGCCGCTGATGCCGGGCCGGGCTCGATGGCCCATGCCGGGCTGGTGCACAGCGCCATCATCACGGCCAATGCCTTGATTCCCATGCTGCCTCCTGACTATTTGACCGGTGAAACCGGTGCCTCGATGGTCGCCACCACCTTGCCGCCTGTCTTGAGTTTATCGGCGCGCACCTGGGCCTCGCCGACCTGCTCGGGCGTGAGGTTGGCGCGCGTCGTCAGTTCGGCGGCCTGCTGCCATTTGTCCTGGTAAATCAGCAAGGTCACCATATTCACTGCCGCCAGGCTGTCCCCCTGCTTGAGTTCCATGGCGGTGAGGAACTCGAAGCGCGCATCTTCCAGGCGTAGCTGGTTGAGGTAGACCACGCCCAGATCATTGCGGATTTTCTCGTCGGTGGGCGACAACCGTGCCGCACGCAGCAAATGGCTCATGGCCAGGCCATTGTCGCCCTTGGCGGCCGCCAGCTGGCCAAGGCCGTGCTCACCCTCGGCTGCCATGCAGGTACCCAGCAGGCCGCGGTACAGCGGTTCGGCCTCCCCGCGCCCCAGCAACCGCATCACCCGCGCCTTGCGCACGCGCACTTGCACCAGGTTGTCGGGCAGCCCTTCGAGGTTGGCCAGGCTGGCGTGCAAGCGGCCTTCGTTGGCCATGTCGTCGGCCAGGTTCAGCGACAGGTCCTGCTCGGGCGTAGGCTTGGGGCATTGCCCAGGCTTGCCGTTGAGGGCCTGCAGGTCAAAACGGCCGTCGGCGGCACAGCCGGTCAGCGCCAGCAGCAGGGTGGCCATCAGCAATGCTTTCATCAGTACGTGTCCGTTGCAGGGTTCAATGGGTAAAGGCTCTGGAAATGGCGACCATTCCCGGACCCGCCAACACAATCAGCAACGCTGGAAACAGGAACACCATCATGACCACCGACATCTTGCCCGACAGCTTCGAGATGTATTCCTGCTGGGTGGTGAGGCGCCGGTCATCGAGCAACTGCTTCAAGGCGAGCAGAGACTTCATTGCCCCGCCCCCCTGGTTGATCAACTGCCGCAGGATGACGCAGGTGTCGGTGAACTCATCCACCGCCAGCAGCCGCGCTATCCCGTCCAGCTGCTCGCCCAGCTCCAGGCCAGAATCCACGCGGGTCAGCGCAAGGCGCAGCTCGCTGCTGAGCACCGGTAGCAAGCCCTCGGACTCATGGGTAAGGATGCGCAGTGCCTGTTCAACGGCCAGGCCGGACTCAAACAGAATGCGCAGCAGCGGAATCAGCGTGGAAACCTCACGGGCAACTTGTTGCTTACGGCGGTTCGCCGCCCACGCCAACACCCGTTTGGGCAAGATATAGCCGATGCCCAGGGCAAAGAATGGCGCGAGCATCTCATGCTCCACCGGCAGGAAGAACAAGGTCTGCACCGTCCACACCAGGCCCAGCGCCAGCAATGGCGAGCTCACCTGCCAGGCGGCGAAACGTGCGCGCTGGCTGGCCCGGCGCCAGCCGATGCGGTCGAGCAGCACCTGAGTCTCGCTGTCCATGCGGATCGCCCGCTGGCCCAGGCCGCTTTCGCCCAACAGTTGCAACCAGCTGCCCACACGGTTGTCCCGGTCCCGCTGGCCGCGCAGGCGGCGCGCCACCAGGCGCTGGCGCTGGACCTGCTGCCGGTAGTACAGGACGAAGACACCACTGCCCAGCAGCAGCAAAAGCGCACTCAAGAGCAAAGGCATATCAGATGCTCCTCAGCATGCGCCACAGCGCCACGCAGCCACCGACCTGCAACAGCAACGCGGTCAACAGCAGGTGCTGGCCCGTCGGCTGGTGCCACATGCCTATCAGGTACCCAGGATTGGTCAGCAGGAAGTAGCCCACCAGCAACACCGGCAGCGCAGCCAGCACTGCCGCCGTCATGCGCGTTTCACCGGTCATCGCCGACAATTGCCGCGCGCCCTGCTCGCGTTCGCGGATAAACTTGATGAGGTTCTCCAGCAACTCGCTGGCATTGCCGCCAAAGCGCTGGTTGATCCGCAGCCCAAGGGCGAACAGACGGAATTCATCGCGATCGAACAGCTCGGCGAAGTCATCCACCGCCTCGTCGAGGCTGACGCCCAGGCGAACGTTGCGGTCCACCCGCATCATCGCCTCGCGCAACGGGTCGGTGCTGGCGTCCATGGCCCCCAGCACGGCGTCGGCGAGGGTGCGCCCGGACTTGAGGCTGCGCACCGTATAGTCGAGCAGCGAAGGCAACTGCTGGATCATCCGTTGCACACGACGCTCATAGCGCCAGCTGACATAGGCGCGCAGCACGAACGGTGGCGCCAGCAGCATGGCCGCCAAGCCGAACCAGCCGCCCAGCAAGCCGCCCAGCAAGGCCAGCCCGGCCCATATTGCCAAAAACAGGCCCACGCGCTCACTGGCGCGCCCCAGCCCTGCGCGCAGGAAACGCCGCTCCATCCATTGCATCAACGGCTGGGTGCTGGCCGGCTCGGCCTGCCCTTGCCCCAGGCGCGCCAGCACCAGCTTGTCGCCCTTGTGCCGCAGCCCCAGCAGAAAAAACCGTGCCGCCAGCGTCAGCAGGCCCAGGCTCAGCAGGTACATCGCGATCGCCAACAGCATGCGCGCCCCCCGGCCTAGTGCACGTGGGTGAAAGAGTCCCGGCGCAGCTTGTCGCCAGCCGGGTTGATCGCTTCGCGCACAAAGCCGTAGCCGGTCTGGCGGTCGAGGCGGAACAGGGTGTTGGTGACGTAGACGTCGTCACGCACGGCCACTACTTCCACGACCTCGCTCACACAGCGGCGGCCATCGGGGCGGCGGGTGAGCTGGATCACCACGTCCAGGGCGGCAACAATCATCTGCCGCAGGGTTTTCTCGGCCACGGTGCGCCCGGTCAGGCCCACCAGGGTTTCCAGGCGCAACAAGGCATCCTGGGCGTTGTTGGCGTGCACGGTGCTCATGGAACCATCGTGGCCAGTGTTCATGGCGGTGAGCACGTCCACCACCTCTACCCCGCGGATCTCGCCAAGGATGATGCGGTCGGGGCGCATCCGCAGGGCGTTGCGAATCAGGTCGGCGGACTTTACCTCGCCGTGCCCCTCGGCGTTGGGCGGGCGCGTTTCCAGGCGCACCACGTGGGGGTGGTCCAGCTGCAGCTCGGCCACGTCCTCGATGGTGACCAGCCGTTCGTGCGGGCTGATCAGTTGGCTGAGGATGTTGAGCATGGTGGTCTTGCCGGTACCGGTGCCGCCACTGACCAGGATATTGCAGCGCTTGCCCACGGCTTCCTGAATGAAGTCGTAGATGGCCTGGTCGATGGTCTGGGTGGCCATCAGGTCGGTGCTCTTGAGCATGTCCTTGCGAAATTTACGAATCGACAGGCACGGGCCATCCAGGGCGATGGGCGGGATGATGGCATTGACCCGGCTGCCATCGGGCAGCCGCGCGTCGACCATGGGCGAGGACTCGTCCAGGCGCCTGCCCAGCGGCGCAAGAATACGCTGCATCACCCGCTCCACATGGTGGGCGTCGATAAAGCGCAGGTCCGTGTGGTGCAGCACCCCCTGACGTTCGACAAACACTCGATGGGGGCCGTTGACCAGGATCTCGGTCACGCTGGCATCGCGCAACAGCACCTCCAACGGGCCGTAGCCGGTCAGCTCATCCACCAGCTCCTCGGCCAGGCGTTCCATTTCATAGCGCGACACGGCCAGGTGGCGGCGGGCGATGTAGTCGCCCACCCGGTCCATGACGAACTGGGCCAGGACCGGGCGGGAGCCTTCCAGCAGGTTTTTGCCCGACTCTTCGATGGCATCGATGATAAAGCGGTGCAGCACCAGCTTCAGGCCCTGGGGGTCGCCGCTTGTGCCCTGGCCACGTGGGCCGCCGAACAGTTTTTCGCTCATTCCTTGCCCCCCCACAGACGGTTGAACCAGCCCGCCCCTTGCGGTTTCACCGCCTCGGAGCGTTTGGCCAGGCGTTCCCCCAGGGCCTTGAGGCCGTTGGTCAGGGTTTCCCGCGGGGCCAATTCGAACAGGCTGGTACCCTGGTTCTTGGCGTTCATGCGCACCTCCGGGCTGAACGGCAGCACCGACAGCACTGGCAACCCGTAGCTTTTACCCAGGGCGTCGGAATCCGGCGCCACGGCCCGCAGGTAGCGGTCCACCAGCAGGCGTGCGTGCTGCAGTTTCATGCCCTTCTCCCGCCACAGGTTGAGCACCGCCAGGTTGCGCCGGCACTCCACCACGTTCTGGTCGGTGTACCAGAGCAATTTGTCGCAGTGGCTGACGAAGGTGCGCAAGGCTTCACTGTCGGGCTGGCCCATGAGGTTTACCACGATGTGCTGGAAATGCTGGCGCAAGGCGCTGAGCAACATGTACAACTCGGCGGCACTGGTCTCTTCCAGCGGTTCATCCTTTTCGCCATAGGCCAGGATGCTCATGCCCGAGGGGGCCCGCGGGAACGCACTGTCGATCATGGTGCCGTCCAGGCGCCGCAAGTTGCGCAAGGCGTCGCCGAAATGGAAGGTGGTCTCCAGGTTGAGCATTGCCAGGCTGCTGCCACGCGGCAGCCCCAGGTCCAGCAGCAGCGTATGTTGTTTACTGCGGTGCACCACCAGGCCCAGGTGCGCCGACAGCAGCGCACCATCGCCATCGGCCTGGGCGCCGTACAGCACGGTCAGGGCACCCAGGTTAGGGTTGGTGGCCACCGGCGGCAGGCGTTTGCTCAGGCGGCGCACCAACCCGGCCACTTCGCTGGAGCGCGACCCGTAGGCCACAAAGTCACGGGCGCCGGCACGCATGGCATTGAGCACCAGCTGGTTGTCCATGCCATCGCCCAGGGCCACGACCGCCAGCATCGGCTTCGCCTCCAGTGCGCCCTCGATGAGTGCGCACTGGTTGCCCACCTGGTCGCGGTCCAGGCCAATGAACACCAGGCTGGCGAAGGTCACGTCCACCAGCGCCAGCAATTCATCGAGGCTGCCGCTGGCGGCGCCCACCACCTGGCCCAGCGGCGCCAGGGCGCCCTGCAGCCACTCCAGGTCACCATCGTTGCGGGTGATGGCAAGAAACGTCTGACTCAGGCTCTGGCTCATTTGGACAGCCCACTCATTCGGTCGAAATCGCCACTTTCGAGGAAGTACATCCGGTACCAATTGGGGTCGTAGTTGTGCAGGTTCTCGCCGGGCATGTTCGGCAGCCGCGCATTGGCGGCCAGTGGCCTGACCAGGTGCGGGGTGACGACCATCAGCAATTCCTTTTCCTCACGGGTGATGTTGGAGGTGCGAAAGAACGCACCCAGCACCGGGATATCGCCCAGGCCGGGAAACTTGCTCACATCGGAGGTGGTCTTGTTGCTGATCAACCCACTGATGACGAAGCTCTCGCCATCAGCCAGGGACACGCTGGTGTCGGTGCGGCGCACGTTCAAGGCCGGCACCGTGGTACCGGCAATGGTAATGCCGGCGGTGTAGTCCAGTTCGCTGACCTCGGGCGCCACCTTCAGGGAGATGCGGTCGCCGCTGACCACCGTCGGCGTCAACGTCAGGCGAATACCGAATTCCTTGTATTCGATGGAGATGTTGTTGCTGCCGCTGCTGGGCACCGGGATAGGCACCTCTCCACCGGCAAGGAAACTCGCGCTCTGGCCACTGAGCGCTACCAGGCTGGGGCGTGCCAGGGTGTAGGCGAAGCCACTGCTTTCCAGGGCGTTGATCAGGCCCAGCACCTTGCCGCCGCCAAAGGCAATGTTGAAGCTGCCGCTGGCCAGGGTCGCGGCGCCGGCCACGCTGCCGATGCCACCGGGGGCAACGGTGCCGCTGACGGTATTGGGTGAGCCAAACAGGAAGTTCGAGCCCTTGCCGAAAATCGACGTGCTGGCCTCCTTGAGCTTGGTGCGGCTGACTTCCACGAAACGAATGTCGGTCTGCACCTGGCTGGGCAAGTCGGGGTCGCTGACAGGCGGCCCGCTGAGTGGGTCGAGGCCGGCGGTGGCGGCACCACGGACAAACACCATGCTCTGCCGGGGTGCGCTGGAACAGTCGGTCCATACCGTCAGGCTGGTAGTGCCCTGGGCCACGCCCGTTACCACGAAACCATTGGCCCCGGCAGCGCGAACATCAGCGATTTTCGGCTCGCCAATCGCCACGCGGGTGATGGCAACCGGGGTGTGCACCTCGTTCTGCAAGCCTTGGGTCACTTCCATCACGCCTGGCAGCGTAGGCAACTGCGCACAGCCAGCGCTAGCCGCCTGAACAGCCGGCACACAACTGCCCGCCAACAGCACGCTGCAGATCATTCGCTGGAAAAGCGGCACGGTACGACTGCTCATTCAAGGCATCCTTGCTGTCATTCAGGGCGTTTTATCGGGCTTCTCGTTTCCGCGAATCACTTCCATCTCGCGCCGCGCCGGGGCTTGGCCAGCACTGGGCGATGCCGCGCTGCTCATGGCCAACTGACTGAACTGCAGCAACTGGCGGTTGGTGGTTTCCACCGCCTGCGCACTGTCCTTTTCACCTGACCAGTAGCGCGCCAGGCGGTTTTCGTCGGCGCTGCGCACCGCCAGGCGCAAGGTCCCGGCCTGGGCCCCCAGCATCAACCGGCTGGCCAGCGCCTGGGGCACGGCCAGCACCACGGTACGGGCGCCCTTGCGGTTCTTGTCATCGTTGCCGGCACCCGGCACGGCCGCATGGCCGTCGTTGGCCAGGCCCAGCTGTTCCCCTACGCTGAGCACCCGCACCGCAGGTATCACCACCTGGGCGGAGGCCAGCGGATTGCTCTGTTGCTGGGGCAAGTACAGCATCACATCGACATAATCGCCCGGCGCCACTTGACCAGCGGCGCCGATGACCTCATCGACGCCAACGGCCAGCGCCCGCTCATCGGCGCGAATCATGCGCGCCAATGGCCCGCCTGCGCTGAAGGCGTCGTCACTGAGCCAGGTCCCTGCCGCCAGGCTTCGCGAGGTGCTGCGCCCCATGGCCTGGTCCACCGAGGCAAAGCTGCCTGGCGGGGCAATGTGCACTTTCTCGATGGCCAGGTCCGCGGCAGCCAGGGGGGTATTGGGGATGATGTCGCGGGCCAGGACCACCACAGATTGGGTCAGCTCGCCTGGTGCGGCGGCCGACGCCACGGGTTCCGGGCACGAGAGGGCCGTGTTACTGGCAGGGGTCACAGGCGATACGGCAGGCTTGCTCAGCACGATGCCCCAGTAGGCCGCCACCAGTGCTCCCATCAGAAACAGGCCCGCCAGAATCATGGTCAATCGACTGCTCAACTGCGCGCCTCCTTATGCCTTGTAACCGTCAGCCTTCCCAAGCCTGGCTCACCGCGGGTGTTAAGTGCGTGAAACTATTTCGCTATTTCAAGGTAGTAGAGGTAGGACGAAACGCCATTACCGGGGTGAACAAAATCCACGCAAACGTTGGCGGTTTGAAAAAACAACAACTTGTTGACGCAGCAGCGCCGACTATCGCTTTAGTGATAATGCTTTCTTACAGTTGCTGGGCGTCATTATGTTGCCGATGCTGAAGACCAAGGGATCCACGTCACGTTCGGCATCCCTTGCCATCAGCGCCCGGGGCGCCAAGGAGATGTCTTCATGTCCCTCTTCAAGAAAACCAAGACTGAAATCGTGCAGTTCTGGCAAGACAAAGGCGGCGCGTCAGGTATCGAATACGCAATCGTCGCCGCGATGGTGGCGGTGGTCATCGTCGCGTTCATCAGCCCTATCTCAACCTTGGTCAAAGGGATTTTCACCACCATCCAAGCTTCCCTTTGATGGCCTACACTGAGGTGAACCATTGTTGAGCTGCCACGGCAACAGTCTCATGTTCTCACCCGGCATCAGGTATTTTCTATGAGCCCCTCTCCACCCCCACGCCAACAACTGCTTCTGGTGGACGACGAAGAGGACGCACTGCTGGAGCTCGCCGAGCTACTGGAGGGCGAGGGCTTCTGCTGCTTCACGGCGACCTCGGTCAAGCTCGCCCTGCACCACCTCACCCGCAACCCCGATATCGCCCTGGTGATCACCGACCTGCGCATGCCGGAGGAAAGCGGCATGTCGCTGATCAAGCGCCTGCGCGAACACACCTCGCGCCAGCACTTGCCGGTGATCGTCACCTCGGGCCACGCCGACATGGAGGACGTCAGCGACATGCTGCGCCTGCAGGTGCTGGACCTGTTCCGCAAGCCCATCTACCACGTGCGCCTGCTGGAAACCCTCAACAACCTGTTCCCCGAGCCGAAAATCCACCTGGTCGGCCATTAGAGCTGTCACCGCAACCACTTCTTACCGCCTGTAGCAGCTGCCGAAGGCTGCGTCACGTCCAGACGCAGCCTTCGGCAGCTGCTACGGGTCGGCGCGTTGCGCATCATCCGGCTACGATGTAGTTGAACTTGGTGCCGTTGGTCGTGCCCAAGGCTCTGGCCGGCAGCACGCCGGTAATCGATCGGGAAACACACATGCACGCAGACGGTTTTTTCGAATGGCTGGGCCAGGCGCTGGGCGCCATCATTCGTTTCGTGGTCGACAGCTTGAGCTGGCTGTTCAACCTGCTGGCCCACGCTGGCGGCAATTTCGTCGACGGCCTGTCGCGCACCCTGGGCATGGACGCCTCGCTGATCAGCATCATCGCCCTGGTGATCGGCCTGATGTTCCTGTATTCGGCCTTGCGCGCGTTCATGCGTGCCTCGATCTTCCTCGGGGTGATCTGGTTGATCCTGGGCCTGTGGCTGCTGAGCTGGATCATTCACTGACGCCAATCAGGTAGGATGGCGGGCCCGCAAGGAGCCTGCATGAGCACACTGCTGAACGACTGGCGCGACCGCCCCACCCACCGCCGGGTGTGGGCCCTGGCCGCGCCGATGATCCTCTCCAATATTTCCGTGCCGCTGGTGGCGCTGGTCGACAGCACCGTCATCGGCCACCTGCCCCACGCCCATCAACTGGGGGCTGTGGCCGTGGGCGCCAGCCTGTACGGTTTCCTGGCCTGGGTGATGGGCTTCCTGCGCATGGGCGCCACCGGCTTCGCCGCCCAGGCCGCCGGGCGCAACGATGGCGCCGGGCTGCGCCAGGTGCTGGCCCAGGGCCTGATCCTGGCGCTGCTGTTTGCGCTGCTGCTGTGGCTGCTGGCCCTGCCCTTCAGCCACCTGGCGCTCAGCTTGATGCAACCCTCCGGGGCGCTGGCGCAAAGCACCCAGGCGTTCTTCCAGGTGCGCCTGCTGGGCCTGCCGGCGGCGCTGGCCAGCTACGCGCTGGTGGGCTGGTTCCTGGGCACCCAGAACGCCCGCGCGCCGCTGGCGATCCTGCTGGTGACCAACATCACCAACATCATCCTCAACCTGTGGTTCGTGCTGGGCCTGGGCTGGGGCGTGATCGGCTCGGCCTGGGCCTCGGTGCTGTCGGAGTGGTTGTCGGTGGCCATCGGCCTGGCGCTGACCCGCCCGGCGCTGCGTGCCTATCCCGGCCAGGTGGCGTGGGCGGCGCTGCGGCGGTGGCGGAACTGGCAGCCGATGCTGGTGGTGAACCGCGATATTTTCCTGCGCAGCCTGGCCTTGCAACTGGTGTTTTTCCTGATCACCGTGCAGGGCGCGCGCCTTGGCGATGCCACCGTGGCGGCCAATGCGCTGCTGCTCAATGGCCTGATGGTCACCGCCTACGCCCTGGACGGCCTGGCCCACGCGGTGGAAGCCCTGTGCGGGCATGCCATCGGCGCCGGCCAGCGTGACGAACTGCGCCGCTCCATGACCGTGGCCTGCGGCTGGTCACTGCTGGCCAGCGTCGTCTTCGCGCTGGTGTTCCTGTTTGGCGGGCACCTGTTCATTGCCGCGCAGACCAACATCCCCAGCGTGCGCGCGACGGCTGACATCTACCTGCCGTACCTGGCGGTGCTGCCGTTGATTGCGGTGGGCAGTTATTTGCTGGATGGGCTGTTCATTGGCGCCACCCGCGCGCGGGAAATGCGCAATGCCATGCTGTTGAGCGTGGCGCTGATGCTGCCAGTGGGGGTGGTGACCATGGGGTTGGGCAACCATGGGCTGTGGCTGAGTTTCCTGTTGTTCATGGCGCTGCGCGCGCTGACCTTGGGCGTGGTCGGTTGGCGACTGCACCAGCGCGACGGTTGGTTTACCCCATAACGAGGACGCAGCCTTCGGCAGCTGCTACGGGGCGGCGATGAAATGCACCACATCGGGTAGCACCGGGGCCAGCCAGCGCAGCGGCTTGGCCAGGCTGCCCACCAGGGTGACGTGGTTGATGCGGTCGTAGTAGAAGTCCTGCACCGGCACGCCCAGCGCGCGCAGGCGCCCGGCCAATTGGTGGGTGTTGCGTTGCGGGTTCACCAGGCTGTCGCTGTTGGCGGCAATCAGCAGGGCCGGCGGCGCGCTGGCGCTCAGGTGGTTGATGGGCTGGGAATCGGGCGGCTCGTGCGGGGCGAAGAACACCGGCTTGGCCTCGGGGTTCTCGATGGGCAGGAAGTCATAGGGCCCGGCCAGGCCGATCCAGCCATGCAGGATGGCCGGCGTCAGGCCCTCGGCCGCCAGCCAGCGCGGGTCCAGCGCCAGCATCGCGGCGTTGTAGGCACCCGAGCTGTGGCCCATCAGGAAAAAGCGCTGGGGGTTGCCGCCGTACTCGCCGATGTGGCGGTAGGCCCAGGCCACTGCCGCGGCGTTGTCCTCGAGAAACGCCGGGTAGCGCACCTGTGGATACAGCCGGTAGTCGGCCACCACCGCCACGATGCCCTGGGACGCCAGCGCCTCGCCGACGAAGCGGTACTGCTGGCGCGAGCCGCTGTTCCAGGTGCCCCCATAGAAAAAAACCACCACCGGATGGTCCGGCAGTGGTTTCAGAGGCTGGTAGATGTCGAGCATCTGCCTGGGGTCGGGGCCGTAGGCCACCCCCGCGGTCAGCCGGTAGCTGTCCGAGGGGGTGACGCGGTCCACCAGTTTCAGCGGCGAGCAGGCTGCCAGGGCAGCCAGCATCACGCCGCCCAGGACTGCCAGCAGCCCCTTCACCGGTTACGACGACAGGTACGAGGAACGGGTCAGGCCCAGGCGCAGTGCGTCCAGGTACTGGGTGCGTTCACGCGGGCTGATCTTGGCGCTGGCCACCTTGTCGCGGTAGTGGTTCATCAGCTCCTCGGGCGACAAGTGCACGTAGCGCAGCATGTCCTCGATGGTGTCGTGGGTCTCGATGCCGGCGCTGTAGGCGCTGCCGTCGGCGTTCTGGTAGATGTTCACCGAATCGGTGTCACCGAACAGGTTGTGCATGTCGCCGAGGATTTCCTGGTAGGCGCCCACCAGGAAGATGCCCAGCAGGTAGTCCTCGCCTTCGTTGACCGCGTGCACCGGCAGGCTGGTCTCGATGCTCTGCTCGTCGACGTACTGCTTGATCTTGCCGTCGCTGTCGCAGGTCAGGTCCTGCAGCACCGCACGGCGCAGAGGCTCTTCGTCCAGGCGGTGCAGCGGCAGGATCGGCAGTACCTGGCCGATGGCCCAGGTGTCGGGCAGGCTCTGGAACACCGAGAAGTTGCAGATGTACTTGTCGGCCAGCTTGTCGTTGAGTTCGTCCAGCACCATGCGGTGCGAGCGCTGGCGGGCTTTCAACGAGTTGTGCAGGCGGCGGCACACGGCGAAGTAGCACTGTTCGGCCAGGGCCTTCTGCGCCAGGGTGATCTTGCCGTCGGCGTACTGGGTGGCCACGTCGCTCATGTAGTGCGTGGCGCGCCAGTAGGTCTCGGTGACCATCTCGATATCGGTCGGGCCCAACAGGTCCACCAGCCACTGCACGGTCTCGGGCAGGCTTTCCTTGTCGAGGATTTCCGGCACTTCGTCGTTGTGCTTCTCGACGTCGGTCACCTGCACCACCAGCATGGCGTGATGCGCGGTCAGCGAGCGGCCGCTCTCGGAGAAGATGTGCGGGTGCGGCAGGCCCTGGGCGTCGCAGAACTCCTTGAGCATGCCCACGACCACGCCGGCGTAGTCGTCCATGTCGTAGTTGATGGAGCTGGCGTTGCGCGAGTGGGTGCCGTCGTAGTCCACGCCCAGGCCGCCGCCCACGTCGATGTGGTCAACCGGCAGGCCCAGGGCGCGCAGTTCGCCGTAATAGCGAATGGCTTCCTTGAAACCGTGCTGGTAGTCGGCCAGGTTGGCGATCTGCGAGCCCATGTGGAAGTGCAGCAGGCGGATGCCGTCGTCCAGGCCGGCAGCGCGGAAGCGCTCCACCACCGAGATCAGCTGGGCAGCCGAGAGGCCGAACTTGGACTTCTCGCCACCGGTGTCGGCCCACTTGCTGGAAGCCAGGGACGACAGGCGCACGCGCAGGCCCACCTGCGGCTTGACCTTGAGCTCGGCGGCCTCTTCGATCACCAGGCCCACTTCCGACTCTTTCTCGATGACGATGAAGACGTTGTGGCCCAGTTTCTGGCCCATCAGCGCCAGGCGAATGAATTCGCGGTCCTTGTAGCCGTTGCAGACGATGGTGCCGCCCTTCGGCGCCAGGGCCAGCACGGCCAGCAGCTCGGGCTTGGAACCGGCTTCAAGGCCGATGGACACGTCCTGGGTGGCGATGATGTTTTCCACCACCGCTTCCTGCTGGTTCACCTTGATGGGGTACAGCGCGGTGTACTTGCTCTGGTATTCCAGGCGCTCGATGTTGGCATCGAAGGCGCCGGTCAGTTGGCGCACGCGGTCCTGCAGAATGTCCGGGAAGCGCACCAGCAAGGGCAGCGACAGGCCGCTCTTGCGCAGTTCGTCTACCTGTTCGAACAGGTCGATGGGCGCGCTTTTCGGCCCATTGGGACGCACTTCCACGCGCCCGGCCTCGTTGATCGCGAAGTAACCGGCCCCCCAATGGCGTATCCCATAAACGCTGCGGCTGTCCGCAACTGTCCATTGGCTGCCATCGTCTTTGCGTGTGCGTCGTACGGACATCGAAGTCCCCTATAGAAAGTCAGAAACCACCGGTGATTCGGCCGGTGCAGTGTAATAAGCGAAGATGACGATTACCTGCCAGTGCAGGGTAGACCCTGCTGGCCGCGTCAAGTTTAGAAATGGCAACGCGTGGGGCTGGTCAGCCGCCAGACTTTTTGGCCTTGAAACCCTGCTTGACCAGCTCGGCGAGCAGCAGCTCGACGTGGTCGCCCTGGATTTCAATCACGCCATCCTTCAGCGCGCCGCCGGTACCGCAGCGGCGCTTGAGGGTGGTGGCCAGTTCCTTGAGGTCGTCGGGCGCCAGCGGGACGCCGGTGATGGTGGTCACCGTCTTGCCGCCCCGGCCCTTGCTTTCACGACGCACACGGGCAATCCCGTCACCTTCGGGGATGACGGTCTGCTTGCAGATGCAGGCATCTATGGGTTGACGACAGTCCGGGCAATGCCGGCCAGCATCGGTGGAGAACACCAGGCCGCCGAGAGCGGCGAAGGATGTGGTTTTCTTGGCCACTGGCAATCCTCAGTTGAGGACGAAAAAACTGGCCGGCGCACAGGGCGGGTTCCGACCGCGAAGCCCCACTCAGGCAGGGGCAGCGCTACTGCGCCATGGGGATGGCTGCAGCTTGAAAAGGTCGCGCAGTGTAACGGCAAATGCAAGGCTTGCTAAGTGCCAAAACGCGCCATTTATCAAAGGATTCGCGACGTGTGCGGCCGCCTACATTCCGTAGCCGCTGCCGACAGGCTGCGCTGGCCAGTGTGAACCCTGGAGATTTTCAGCGGGGCACAGGGCCAGCGCAGCCTGCGGCAGCGGCTACAGGGCGGTTATCCGGCGACTACGCGCTGCAGGGCCACCAGGGAATCGGGGCAGTAGGGGCGGGTCTCGCTTTCGGCCAGGGCCTGGGCCACGGGGATGAATTTCGCCTCCAGCACCTCTTCGGGCTGCACGTTCAACGGCCCGTCCCACACGGCCGAGAACACCGCGCACCAGGCGCGGTTGTCGGGCTGGTCGAAGAAGAACTGGCCGTGGGCCGTCAACGGCACGCCGGCCACGCCCAGTTCCTCGTGCAGTTCGCGGGCTGCCGAATCGGCGTAGCTTTCGCCGGCGCCGACCATGCCACCCGCGGCCACGTCCCAGTAACCGGGGTACACGGCCTTGCTCAGGGTGCGCCGGTGCACGCACAGCTCGCCGGCAGAGTTGAACAGCAGGATGAAGGTGGCGCGGCCGATCAGGCCGCGCTCGCGCAGTTGCTGGCGCGGCAGGGCGCCCAGCACGTGGTCCTGCTCGTCCACCCAGGCGATGGCCTCGGCGTCGGAGGCGGCGCGGTGCGCCGCTTCTTTATCGGAGTACGACATCCGTTACCCCTGGGACAGCAGTTGGCGAAGGTCGATCACCGCGGCGTTGGCGCGCGAGATGTAGTTGGCCATCACCAGCGAGTGGTTGGCCAGGATGCCGAAGCCGCTGCCGTTGAGGATCATCGGGCTCCAGACCGGCTCCTGCGAGGCTTCCAGCTCGCGGATGATCTGGCGCACGCTGACCGTGGCGTTCTTTTTCGCCAGCACGTCGGCGAAGTCGACCTCGATGGCGCGCAGCATATGCGACAGCGCCCAGGCCTGGCCGCGGGCTTCATAGAAGACGTTGTCGATCTGCATCCATGGGGTCTCGACGATTTCCTCCTCCAGCTGCGGCGCCTGGCCCGGGACGATGGTCTCGGTCTTGGAGGTGGTGTTGAGCTTCACCCGGCCAACGCTGGCCGACAGGCGCTGGGACAGCGAACCCAGGCGCGTGGCGACGTCACCCAGCCAGTTGTTGAGGTTGTCGGCACGCGGGTAGAACAGCGCGCCGGTCTGGTTGGGGTCGGACAGGCGCGCCTGGTAGCGGCTCAGGGAATTGATGCCATCCTGGAACTCGGACTCGCTGGACGGCCAGATCCAGCTCTTGTTGTCGAAGTTGAACTTGGGCTCGGCGCGCACCAGGTCGGCGTCTTCAGCCGACTGCGACTGGGAACGGGCGAAGTCCTTGCGCATGGCCCGGGTCAGGTCGCGCACCTGCACCAGCACGCCGTATTCCCAGCTGGGCATGTTGTCCATCCACAGGCCAGGCGGGAAGCGATCGTTGGAGATATAGCCACCGGGCTTGTTCAGCAGGGTGCCGGCCACGGTCTTGAGGGTTTCCACGGTGGTGTAGCCCACCACCATCTTGTGGCCTTCGCGGGCAGCGGCCTCCTGGGCGTGCTGCTGCACCGGGAACAGCGCCGGCTCCTCGCTCCAGTACCAGCCCAGCAGGCCGGTGACCACCAGGTACAGCCCCACCACCGTCAGCAGCGCGCGGCTGACCAGCAGGCCGCCCAGGTAGCTGCGGGGTGCGGCCTTGGCAGGGCCCTTGCTGTTGCTGTCGGCGGGCTCGCGCGGTTCGCCCTTGCCTTTGCCTGTGCGGTTCTTCCAGTCCAGCATGGCTATATCCTTTCGATCACTGAATTCAAAGGTTCGACCGCAAGCCCTTGGCATCGTGCCAGTGGGGCTGTCGATCCTGGGTGCACTATAAAGGATGCGACGCCGCAGGCATAAGCGACTAGCCAGTCATTAAATGAATACACAAACTGAAGGGTTATTTTCCGGATGACAGTCGCGTGAAAGGAAATGAGTGCTAGCATAGAGCCACTATCGAGTCGCAGCACCCCCAATAAGTAGTCAGGACATGACCGAAGCAGACGATCCCGGCCGCGAACGCCTCAAGCATCACTTTGCCCAGCGGGTCATCCATCAGGCCCGGCAGATCCTGGAAGTCTGGCAGCGCCTGCAGCGCAGCGAGTGGTCCAGCGAAGACCTGTGCGAGCTGAACGAGGCCAACCTGCGGCTGCTGCGCTTCGCCGAACGCTTTGAGCAACCCGAGCACATCACCATCGCCCGCAGCCTCAACCAGGCCCTGTTGGCCGTGGAAGACAACCGCGGGCGCCTGAGCAGCGAACTGATCCACGAGCTCAACCGCCTGATGCAGCGCCTGTCGCGCACCGGCCTGCGCCATGGCGACGAGCTGGACCACACACTGCTGCCGCCGCTGCGCAAGCCGGTGTATGTGCTGCTGCAGGATGCCGAACGCGGCGAGCGGCTGGCCACGCAGCTGGAATTCTTCGGCCTGCACGCCCAGGCCCTCGACAGCGCGGCGGCGTTCCAGGCCTCGATGCAGGAGTGCACGCCGGCGGCCATCGTCATGGACGTGGACTTCGGTGGCTGTGGCGTTGGCCTGCAGCTGGCGGCCCAGGCCCAGGAAGGCCAGGAGCCGAGGCTGCCGCTGTTGTTCTTCAGCCTGCTGGACACCGACACCCCTACCCGCCTGGCCGCCGTGCGCGCCGGTGGCCAGGAGTTCCTGACCGGCGCGCTGGAGGCCTCCAGCCTGCTGGAGAAGATCGAGTCCCTGACCTGCGTGGCCCAGTACGAGCCGTTCAAGGTGCTGGTCATCGACGACTCCCGGGCCCAGGCCATGTACACCGAACGCCTGCTCAACGGCGCCGGCATTGTCACCCGCACCCTCACCGACCCCATCGGCGCCATGGCCGAGCTGGCCGATTTCCAGCCCGACCTGATCATCCTCGACCTGTACATGCCTGCCTGCACCGGCCCGGAGCTGGCCAAGGTGATCCGCCACAACGACCGTTACGTCAGCGTGCCGATCATCTACCTGTCGGCCGAGGATGACCTGGACAAGCAGCTGGACGCCATGAGCGAGGGTGGTGACGACTTCCTGACCAAGCCCATTCGCTCGCGGCACCTGATCACCACCGTGCGCAACCGCGCCTCGCGGGCGCGCAACCTGAAGTCGCGGATGGTGCGCGACAGCCTCACCGGGCTGTACAACCACACGCATATCCTGCAATTGCTGGAGGACTGCGCCTTCCGCGCACGCCGCGAGGCCAAGCCGCTGAGCTTCGCCATGCTCGACATCGACCATTTCAAGAAGGTCAACGACAGCCACGGCCACCCCATGGGCGACCGGGTGATCAAGAGCCTGGCGCTGTTCCTCAAGCAACGGTTGCGCAAGACCGACTTCATCGGCCGCTACGGCGGCGAGGAATTCGCCATCGTCATGCCTGACACTGACCTTGCCGCCGCCCACGACGTGCTGGACGAAATCCGCCAGCGCTTCGCCGAGATCCACTACCCGGCGCAGCCCCAGGACCTGCGCTGCACCTTCAGCGCCGGCGTGGTGCAGATGGCTGCCGACAGCGACAGCCTGAGCATGGCCGCCCAGGCGGACGAGGCGCTGTACCGCGCCAAGGGCGCCGGCCGCAACCACGTGCAAACGATTTCGTAACGAGCTGCGACACGGCAGGTAACAACCCTGTCACCTGCACGCCCACCCTCGCTGGGCTATGATGCGCAGACTTTTGTGTTGCGAGATTGCCATGCGCCGCCTGCTTTGCCTCCTGTTACTGGTGCTGACCCTGCCCGCCATGGGCGCCAGCCTGCTGGACAGCCGCCCCAGCGCCACCCTGGGCAGTGCCCTGAACAACAGCAGCGACTTCCTGCCGGTGCACCAGGCGTTCCAGCTCAACCTCAGTAAAACCACGCCAGAGGCCATTACCCTGCAGTTCGTGGCCACCGATGGCTACTACCTGTACCGCCACCGCTTCGCGTTCAAGCCCACGCCTGCCGACATCAAGCTGGGCGCGCCGCAGATCCCCGACGGCGAGAAGAAACACGACGAGTACTTCGGCGACGTCGAGGTGTACCACGGCATCGTCGAGATCACCCTGCCCCGCGACCCCAAGGACACCCGCCCCTTCACCCTGGCCGTGACCTACCAGGGCTGCGCCGACAAGGGCCTGTGCTACCCGCCGGAAACCGAGAAACTGGCCATCGACGGCGGCGCCAGCGCGACCGCCGCGGCTCCTGCCAGCACCCCGGCCAAGGGCTGGGACTGGAAGGAACTGCTGCTGTACCTGCTGGGCGGCATCGGCCTGACCTTCACCCCCTGCGTGCTGCCCATGCTGCCGATTCTCTCGGCCGTGGTAATGCGCGGGCAGACCAGCCGCCTGCGCCGCTACAGCCTGGCGCTGGCCTACGTGCTGCCCATGGCCCTGTGCTTCGCCCTGCTGGGCGCACTGATGGGCCTGTTCGGCGCCGGCCTCAACCTGCAGGCGCGCCTGCAGTCGGCCTGGGTGCTGGGGCCGTTCGCACTGTTCTTCGTGCTGTTCGCGGTTTCGATGTTCGGCGTGTTCGAGCTCAAGCTGCCGGCCGCCCTCACCCACCGACTGGACCGCATTGCCGGCAACACCCAGGGCGGTTCGCTGTGGGGTGCGGCGGTGATGGGCGTGCTCTCCAGCCTGCTGGTCTCGCCTTGCGTATCGGCGCCGCTGGCCGGCGCGCTGCTGTACATCAGCACCACCGGCGATGCCTTGGGTGGCGCCTTGAAACTGTTCGCCCTGGGCCTGGGCATGGGCATTCCGCTGATGCTGGTGGCCATTGGCGGCGTCACCTGGCTGCCGAAAAGCGGGCCGTGGCTGGTGGTGGTCAAGAACGCCATTGGCGTGCTGCTGCTGGGCCTGGCCATCGGCCTGCTCAGCCGCGTGCTGCCAGGCCCGGTCACGCTGGTGCTGGTGGGCCTGCTGGCGGTCGGCGTCGGCCTGTTCCTGGGCGCCCTGGAATTTGTCTACAAGGCGCCGCGCCAGCGCCTGGCGCAACTGCTGGGCCTGCTGTTGCTGGTGTACGGCCTGGCCTGCTGGTACGGCGCGCTCAGCGGCCAGGGTGATCCGCTGCGGCCCCTGCCGGCGCCGGCGAATGCCATTGCCGCCACTGCAGCTGCCAGCACGTGGCAGACGGTCACCACCCCGGCGCAACTGGACCAGGCCCTGGCCGCGGCCAAACAGGCCGGCAAGCCACTGGTGCTGGACTGGTACGCCGACTGGTGCATCAGCTGCAAGGTCATCGAGCACGAGGTGCTCACCGACCCCGAGGTGAAAGCGCGCCTGGCCGGCTACCAGCAGGTGCGTTTCGATGTCACCGACAGCAACGCCGAACAACGCGCCCTGCTGGACCGCTACAAGCTGTTCGGCCCCCCTGCGCTGATGTTCTTTGCCGCCAACGGCGACGAAATCCACGAGGCCAAGGTGATCGGCGAGATCAATGCCGCCGATTTCGTTGGCAAGATCGCCATCGCCGACGGCAAAAAGACGCCATGACCCGCCAGGCCGGAGCAATTCCGGCCTAAATGACCGTCAATAGCAATTTAGTCACAAATTTCAGGCGAACATCGGGCAACGTGCTGGCTATTGTGCTTGACTGGACAGTCGTTGCCCCGTTGCGGCATAGTCACCCCGCCAGCACCACCTGGCCCATGCAGGGAGCCCGCGAATGAAGATGATCCACCGGTTTTCGCTTGAGTTGCCCTTGGTATCAACGCAAAACGTGACGCGCCGCCAAGAGTGAGCATCCCACTCTTCGACGTGCGATTGTCCGACAGGCCATTCGTAGAAATCTTTGCCATCGCCCCGGCACGGCCTCACGGCCACCGGGGTGATCAGCGACCTTGGCGCCAGCGCACACGCAGACTGGCTGGGAGGTCGCCCTGGAACTGCTTGAAACACTACCTGAACGCCCCTGACCGACCCTTGGGAGTTGATGATTAATGGATATTCGCAAAGTAAAGAAACTGATCGAGCTGCTGGAAGAATCCGGTATCGACGAGCTGGAAATCCGTGAAGGCGAAGAATCCGTACGGATCAGCCGCCACAGCAAGACCCCGGCCCAGCAGTACTACGCGCCAGCCCCGGTTGCCGCGCCAGTAGCCGCCCCGGCTGCCGCTGCTCCAGCCGCCGCTGCCGCCGACGCGCCAGCCGCTGCACCGAAGCTGAACGGCACCGTTGCCCGTTCGCCAATGGTCGGTACCTTCTACCGCAAGGCTTCGCCAGCCTCGCCAGCCTTCGTTGAAGTCGGCCAGACCGTGAAGAAAGGCGACACCCTGTGCATCGTCGAAGCGATGAAGATGATGAACCACATCGAAGCTGAAACCAGCGGTGTGATCGAATCGATCCTCGTGGAAGACGGCCAGCCGGTTGAGTTCGACCAGCCGCTGTTCACCATCGTTTGAATCGCGGAGAGCCAACGATGTCCCAACCTGCGAAATTGGAAAAAGTCCTGATTGCCAACCGCGGCGAAATCGCCCTGCGGATCCTGCGTGCCTGCAAGGAACTGGGCATCAAGACTGTTGCCGTCTACTCCAAGGCCGACAAGGAGCTGATGCACCTGGGCCTGGCAGACGAGTCCGTTTGCATCGGTCCGGCACCGGCTGCGCAATCCTACCTGCACATCCCGGCGATCATCGCGGCCGCCGAAGTGACTGGCGCCACCGCCATTCACCCAGGCTACGGCTTCCTGGCTGAAAACGCCGACTTCGCCGAACAGGTGGAGAAATCCGGTTTCGCCTTCATCGGCCCGAAAGCCGACACCATTCGCCTGATGGGCGACAAGGTATCGGCCAAGCACGCCATGATCGAAGCTGGCGTTCCTACCGTTCCAGGTTCCGACGGCCCGCTGCCGGAAGACGAGGAAGAAGCCCTGCGCATCGGCCGTGAAGTCGGCTACCCGGTGATCATCAAGGCCGCCGGTGGCGGTGGTGGTCGCGGCATGCGCGTGGTGCACAAGGAAGAAGACCTGATCGCCTCGGCCAAGCTGACCCGTACCGAAGCCGGTGCTGCGTTCGGCAACCCGATGGTGTACCTGGAGAAGTTCCTGACCAACCCACGCCACGTGGAAGTTCAGGTGCTGTCCGACGGCCAGGGCCACGCCGTGCACCTGGGCGACCGCGACTGCTCGCTGCAGCGCCGTCACCAGAAGGTGCTGGAAGAAGCGCCGGCCCCGGGCATCGACGAAGAAGCCCGGCAGATGGTCTTCGCCCGCTGCGTCAAGGCGTGCATCGACATCGGCTACCGTGGTGCCGGTACTTTCGAGTTCCTGTACGAGAACGGCGCGTTCTATTTCATCGAAATGAACACCCGCGTCCAGGTAGAGCACCCGGTTTCGGAAATGGTCACCGGTATCGACATCGTCAAGGAGATGTTGAGCATCGCGGCCGGCAACCCATTGTCGTTCACCCAGGATGACGTGGTTATCCGCGGTCACTCGCTGGAATGCCGTATCAACGCCGAAGACCCGAAGAACTTCATTCCTAGCCCAGGCACGGTCAAGCACTTCCACGCCCCAGGCGGCAACGGCGTTCGCGTCGATTCGCACCTGTACAGTGGTTATGCCGTTCCGCCGAACTACGATTCGCTGATCGGCAAGCTGATCACCTACGGCAAGGACCGCGACGAAGCCATGGCGCGCATGCGCAACGCCCTGGACGAGATCGTGGTGGACGGGATCAAGACCAACATCCCGCTGCACCGCGACCTGACTCGCGACGAAGGCTTCTGCAAGGGTGGCGTGAACATCCACTACCTGGAACACAAGCTGGCTGCCCAGAAGTGATCCACGGTTGTAGATAGCTGCACCAGAAACCGGCCCCAGTGGCCGGTTTTTTATTGCCTGCGCCCCGGGCGCCGCCGACGCAGCCTGCGGCAGCTGCTACGCGAAATCTGTAGCCGCTGCCGCCAGGCTGCGCTGGCCAGCCTGTGCCCCGGAGATTTTCAGCGAGGCACAGCTTTTGCCTGCGCGCTCTAGTAAACTGCCCCGCTTTAGTTCCCGATTCCAAAGGTACCCGCCATGCCCTGGCTACAAGTCCGTCTGGCCATCAGCCCAGAACAAGCCGAAACCTACGAAGACGCCCTGCTGGAAGTCGGCGCCGTTTCGGTCACCTTCATGGACGCCGAAGACCAGCCTATCTTCGAGCCAGAGCTGAACACCACGCCGCTGTGGACCCACACCCACCTGCTGGCGCTGTTCGAAGCCGACGCGGAGCCGGCCAGCGTGTTCGCCCACCTGCAACTGCTGACCGACGCGCCGCTGCCCGAGCACCACGCCGAAGTCATCGAGGACCAGGACTGGGAACGCAGCTGGATGGACAACTTCCACCCCATGCGTTTCGGCCAGCGCCTGTGGATCGTGCCAAGCTGGCACGCGGCCCCCGAGCCTGGCGCGGTGAACCTGCTGCTGGACCCGGGCCTGGCCTTCGGCACCGGCACCCACCCCACCACCGCGCTGTGCCTGGAATGGCTGGACGGCCAGGACCTGGCCGGCTGCAACGTGCTGGACTTCGGCTGCGGCTCGGGCATCCTGGCCATCGCCGCGCTGCTGCTGGGCGCCGAGCATGCCGTGGGCACCGACATCGACGTGCAGGCGCTCGAAGCCTCGCGTGAAAACGCCGGGCGCAACGGCGTGGCCGAGGAGAAATTCCCGCTGTACCTGCCTGAAGACCTGCCGCAAGTGCAGGCCGACGTGCTGGTGGCGAATATCCTGGCCGGCCCACTGGTGTCGCTGGCGCCGCAACTGAGCACCCTGGTGAAGAGCGGTGGCCGCCTGGCGCTGTCGGGCATCCTCGCCGAACAGGGCGAGGAAGTGGCTGCCGCCTACGCCGCCGACTTCGACCTGGACCCTATCGCCAACCGCGATGGCTGGGTACGCATCAGTGGTCGCCGCCGCTGAGACGGCCTAGAATGCCTGTCTGCATAAACCGGATCCGCGCATGACCGACAGTTTCGTCACCCAGTGCCCCCATTGCCAGACCAGCTTCCGCGTCAGCCACAATCAGTTGAGTGTGGCCCGCGGGGTTGTGCGTTGCGGCGCCTGCCTGCAGGTGTTCAACGCTGCCCGCCAGCTGCTGGAGCAAAGCACCGGCAAGCAGCAGCCCGCCGCCCCCGAACCGGCCCCTGCGGCCCCGGAGCGGCGTGCCACGCCTATCAGCCTGCGCGAGTGGTCAGCCAACGAACTGGACCTGGACAAGCTGGACCTGGACGGCGAACTGGCACGCCTGGAACAGCGCGAAATCCAGCCGGCCAAGGCCTTCCGCGACCAGCCGGGCCGGGAAGAGTCCTTCAGCGCCAGCCGCGACGAAGCGTTGGACGAGTGGCACGACCAGCCGTTCGGCACCCACGCCGACGAGGAAGAGCTGCACGAGGACGACCCGGCACCGCCGATCATCGAGCGCGACCCGCCGCTGGACGAAGCCCCTGCCGCCCCTGAGGCGCGTACCGAGCCTTCGTTGACCCTGGCGCCCATCGAGGCCAGCGAGCCGGGCATTGGCGCCCTGCATGCCGACGATGACGTGCCGGCCAGCCAGCGCCTGTCCGCACTGGATGCCGACGACGAGGACGACGAGCCTCGCGAAGCCCCGGTGCGCCAGGGCAAGCAGAAGCACGAGCGCAGCGAGCCGAACCTGCGCGACGCGCCGCTGCTGGACCTGGTGGACGACCCGCTGCAACTGGACTGGCAGAAGCGCCGCACGCCCTGGGGCAAGCGCCTGCTGTGGCTGGCCCTGACCCTGGTCGCCGCCGCGGCGCTGGCCGGGCAGTACGTCTGGTACCACTTCGACGAGCTGGCCCGCCAGGACCAGTACCGCCCGTGGTTCCAGCAGCTGTGCCCGAGCGTCGGCTGCACGGTGCCGTCCAAGGTCGACATCGACAAGATCAAGAGCAGCAACCTGGTGGTGCGCAGCCACCCGGACTTCAATGGCGCGCTGGTGGTGGATGCGATCATCTACAACCGCGCGGCATTCTCCCAGCCGTTCCCGCTGCTGGAGCTGCGCTTCGCCGACCTCAACGGCCACCTGATCGCCAGTCGTCGGTTCAAGCCCGGCGAGTACCTGTCGGGCGAGCTGGCCGGCCAGGACGAGATGCCGCCGCAGACGCCGATCCATATCTCCCTCGATATCCTCGATCCGGGCCCGAAAGCCGTGAACTATAGCCTCAGCTTCCGTTCCCCGGAGTGACCCCCAACGCCGCCCGTAGCAGCTGCCGCAGGCGGCGTCCGGCCGCCACGCCGACCGTCGCGCAACAACCAAACCACCCGGCATAAGCCAATAGTTGTTCAGATTTTATCCAAAACGATCTTTATCCGGTCACCGAGAGCGGGTATTATGCCCACCCTTTTTCGAACTCTAATGATCCGGCCCCACAACAGGGAACACCTATGTCGGCGGTACGCATCGGCCCATATACATTGAACAACGCCCTGATCCTTGCCCCGATGGCAGGGGTCACGGACCAACCCTTCCGTCAACTTTGCCGACGGATGGGGGCAGGCCTGGTGGTCTCGGAAATGGTCACCAGCGACATGAGCCTGTGGAACAGCCGCAAGTCGCGCCTGCGCATGATTCACGAAGGTGATCCCGAGCCCCGCTCGGTACAGATCGCCGGCGGTGACGCGCAGATGCTGGCAGCGGCCGCCCGGGCCAACGTCGAGATGGGCGCCCAGATCATCGACATCAACATGGGCTGCCCGGCGAAGAAAGTCTGCAACAAGGCGGCAGGTTCCGCTTTACTGAAAGACGAGGCACTGGTGCAGGAAATCCTGCACGCCGTGGTAGCCGCCGTCGAGGTGCCGGTCACCTTGAAGATTCGTACCGGCTGGGACCGGGCGAACAAGAATGGCATCACGGTTGCACGCATTGCCGAACAGGCAGGCATCAGCGCCTTGTCGGTGCACGGGCGCACACGCGCCGACCTGTATACCGGTGAAGCCGAGTACGACACCATCGCTGCCATCAAGCAGGCGGTGTCGATCCCGGTCTTTGCCAATGGCGACATCACCTCGCCGCAAAAGGCCCGGCAGGTCCTCGACGCCACCGGCGCCGACGGCCTGCTGATTGGCCGGGCCGCCCAGGGGCGGCCGTGGATCTTTCGCGAGACCGAGCATTACCTGCGTACCGGCGAACTGCTGCCGGCGCCGCAATTGAGTGAAGTGGAACAGATTCTGCTGGAGCACCTGGCTGCGCTGCACGCCTTCTATGGCGATGTGATGGGCGTTCGAATCGCCCGCAAGCACGTCGGGTGGTACCTGGCAACCTTGCCGGGCGCCAAGGAATTTCGCGCCCAGTTCAATCGTTTGGAAGATACGGAAGCGCAGTGCGCCAACGTTCGCCGGTTCCTCAGCGAATGTAACGAGAGCCCTGTGAAAGGGGACGGACAGGGGGTGGCCGCATGACGATGATGACCGAGACTTTAGTGAGTGGAACAACGCCCGTGAGCGACAACGTCAACTTGAAACAGCACCTCAACACGCCCAGCGAAGAGGGTCAGACCCTTCGTGGCAGCGTCGAGAAGGCGCTGCACAATTATTTCGCCCATCTTGAGGGCGCTGCCGTCACTGACGTGTACAACCTGGTGCTTTCCGAAGTCGAGGCCCCCTTGCTCGAAAGCGTGATGAATTACGTCAAGGGCAACCAGACCAAGGCCAGTGAGATGCTGGGCCTGAATCGCGGTACCTTGCGCAAGAAGCTCAAGCAATACGATCTGCTGTAAGCATGCATTCAAACCAGAAAAGGCGACCTGTCCAGGGTCGCCTTTTTTGCTGACTCCTCTGCTTTAGACGGAAATTGAAATGACCGACCAGACTACCCGCCTGCCCGTCCGCCGCGCTTTGATCAGCGTCTCCGACAAGACCGGTATCCTTGAATTCGCCCGTGAACTCGAAGCCCTGGGCGTCGAGATCCTGTCCACCGGCGGTACCTTCAAGCTGCTTGCGGACAACGGCGTTGCCGCAGTGGAAGTGGCGGATTACACAGGTTTTGCCGAAATGATGGACGGCCGGGTGAAAACCCTGCACCCGAAAATCCACGGCGGCATCCTGGGCCGTCGCGGCATCGACGACGCCATCATGAGCGAGCACGGCATCAAGCCGATCGACCTGGTCGCGGTCAACCTCTACCCGTTTGAAGCCACCATCAGCAAGCCAGGCTGCGACCTGCCGACCGCCATCGAGAACATCGACATCGGTGGCCCGACCATGGTCCGCTCCGCTGCCAAGAACCACAAAGACGTGGCCATCGTGGTCAACGCCAGCGACTACGGCCAGGTGCTGGAAGGCCTGAAAGCCGGCGGCCTGACCTACGCCCAGCGCTTTGACCTGATGCTGAAGGCGTTCGAGCACACCGCCGCCTACGACGGCATGATCGCCAACTACATGGGCACTGTTGACCAGGCCGCCGAGACCCTGAGCACCGAAGGCCGCAGCGAATTCCCGCGCACCTTCAACAGCCAGTTCATCAAGGCCCAGGAAATGCGCTACGGCGAGAACCCGCACCAGAGCGCGGCGTTCTACAAGGAAGCCAAGCCGGCCGAAGTGGGCATCGCCACCGCCACCCAGCTGCAGGGCAAGGAACTGTCCTACAACAACGTCGCCGATACCGACGCTGCGCTGGAATGCGTGAAGAGCTTCGTCAAGCCTGCCTGCGTCATCGTCAAGCACGCCAACCCGTGCGGCGTGGCCGTCAGCCCTGACGCCGAAGGCGGCATCCGCCAGGCCTACGAACTGGCCTACGCCACCGACACCGAATCCGCGTTCGGCGGCATTATCGCCTTCAACCGCGAGCTGGACGCCGAGACCGCCAAGGCCATCGTCGACCGTCAGTTCGTGGAAGTGATCATCGCCCCGTCGGTCAGCGACGAAGCCCGCGCCATCGTTGCCGCCAAGGCCAACGTGCGCCTGCTGGCCTGCGGCGAGTGGTCGGCTGACCGCGCCGCTGCCTGGGACTACAAGCGCGTCAACGGCGGCCTGTTGGTACAGAGCCGTGACATCGGCATGATCAGCGCCGACGACCTGAAGGTCGTGACCAAGCGCGCGCCAACCGAGCAAGAGATCCACGACCTGATCTTCGCCTGGAAAGTGGCCAAGTACGTGAAGTCCAACGCCATCGTCTACGCCAAGAACCGCCAGACCATCGGCGTCGGCGCCGGCCAGATGAGCCGCGTCAACTCCGCGCGCATCGCCGCCATCAAGGCCGAGCACGCTGGCCTGCAGGTGCAGGGTTCGGTCATGGCCTCGGACGCGTTCTTCCCGTTCCGTGACGGCATCGACAACGCCGCCAAAGTGGGTATCACTGCCGTTATCCAGCCAGGCGGCTCGATGCGCGACGCTGAAGTCATTGCTGCTGCCGACGAAGCCGGCATTGCCATGGTGTTCACCGGCATGCGCCACTTCCGCCACTAATCACGGCCCCGTAGCAGCGGCCGCAAGGCCGCGTCCGCAGGCGCCACCCAGTGCGCCCCGGACGCAGCCTGCGGCAGCTGCTACGGCCTAACCAGAGAATCCTGTTATGAACGTATTGATCATCGGCAGCGGCGGCCGTGAACACGCCCTGGCCTGGAAAGTTGCCCAGGACCCACGCGTCGAGAAAGTCTTCGTGGCCCCCGGCAACGCCGGCACTGCCATTGAAGCCAAGTGCGAAAACGTCGCCATCGACGTGCAGGCCATCGAGCAACTGGCCGACTTCGCCGAGAAGAACGTTGCCCTGACCATCGTCGGCCCGGAAGTGCCGCTGGTGGCTGGCGTCGTCGACCTGTTCCGCTCGCGCGGCCTGGACTGCTTCGGCCCGACCAAGGGCGCGGCCCAGCTGGAAGGCTCCAAGGCGTTCGCCAAGGACTTCCTGGCGCGCCACAAGATCCCGACTGCCGAATACCAGAACTTCACCGAGATCGAGCCAGCGCTGGCCTACCTGCGCGAGAAAGGCGCGCCGATCGTGATCAAGGCTGACGGCCTGGCCGCCGGCAAGGGCGTGATCGTCGCCATGACCCTGGCTGAAGCCGAGGACGCGGTGCGTGACATGCTGGCAGGCAACGCCTTCGGCGACGCCGGTTCGCGCGTGGTCATCGAAGAGTTCCTGGACGGCGAGGAAGCCAGCTTCATCGTCATGGTCGACGGCAAGAACGTCCTGCCAATGGCCACCAGCCAGGACCACAAGCGCGTCGGCAACGGCGACAGCGGCCCGAACACCGGCGGCATGGGTGCCTACTCCCCAGCCCCCGTGGTGACTGCCGATGTGCACCAGAAGGTCATGGACCAGGTCATCTGGCCGACCGTCAATGGCATGGCGGCCGAAGGCAACGTCTACACCGGCTTCCTGTACGCAGGCCTGATGATCGACAAGGCCGGCAACCCGAAAGTCATCGAGTTCAACTGCCGCTTCGGCGACCCGGAAACCCAACCGGTGATGCTGCGCCTGCAATCGAGCCTGGTGCTGCTGGTGGAAGCCGCCATGGCCCAGGCCCTGGACAAGGTCGAGGCCCAGTGGGACTCGCGCCCGAGCATGGGCGTGGTGCTGGCCGCTGGCGGCTACCCGGGTGACTACGCCAAGGGCGCCGTCATCGGTGGCCTGGACGCCGCTGCCCAGCTGCCTGGCAAGGTGTTCCACGCCGGTACCGCGCTGAAGGACGGCCAGGTAGTGACCGCTGGCGGCCGCGTGCTGTGCGCCACCGCCCTGGGCAACACCGTGGGTGAAGCCCAGCAGCAGGCCTACGCCCTGGCCGGCAAGATCGACTGGGACGGCTGCTTCTACCGCACCGACATTGGCTACCGCGCCATTGCCCGCGAAAAAGGCGAGTAAAACCCCCTGCCCTCCCCCTGAAGTACCGGGTTTTCCCCGGTACTTCAGGCCGTTCGACCACTAGCCCTACGCTTTCTCCGCCGCGCATAGTTATACTCAGTCATTAACCTTCGAAGGGATTTCGCTGTGCGCTGGCTCAGGATCGCCATTTCATCGATAGTCAGTGTGCTGACACTGCTCTGCGCGTACCCGGCTTTTGCCGAGTCCAGCAGTGGCTGGTCGGTATTGCTCGATGAACACGCGCGCCTGCAACTGAGCGACGTGCGCTCGGACCGCTACCAGAACCAGTTCAGCCCCCTCGAGCTCAGCCAGCTGGTGCCCAGCGGCCCCAATGCCGCCCAGTGGCTGCACTACCATTTGCCCCCCGCAGCCCATGAACAGGTGCTGCGCATCTACGCCCCCGACCTTGCCGACCTGGACTTCTACGTGCTGGACGGCGACACCGTCATCCGCCAGCAACGCAACGACGCCGGGCGGCCCGGAGGCGAGCCGTCGTTCGCCAACACCGACATCCTGCTGCCCGTGCCGGTCAGCCAGAAGCCGCTGGACCTGTACCTGCGCCTGGCGTCCGAGCACCAACTGCGTCCCAGCGTCAGCATGATGCCCGCCGTCAGCGCCGCCGCCGACCAGCGCCAGACCCTGATCATGGGCCTGCTGTTCGGCTGCCTGGGCATGCTGGTCATCCACAACCTGGCCCGCTACACCTACAGCCGCTCCAGCAGCAGCCTGTGGCTGGCCGGCGCCGAGACCCTGCTGACCCTGAGCGCCGCCATCCTGCTCAACCTCAGCGGCCCCTGGTTCGACACCTGGCATTCGCTGCGCACCACCGGCAGCTTCGTCACCTTGATGCTGGCGGCCATCTGCTGCCTGATGTTCACCCAACGCTTCTTCGCCCCGCGCTCCACGCCACTGATCGACCGGCTGCTGACCGCCGCCAAGCTGCTGATCGGCCTGAGCGGGCTGATGGTGCTGCTGATGGACGGCTTGCCGATCAACTCCATCACCTACGCCATGATGGTGGTCGGCGGCCTGGGCATGCTGCTCACCTCCGGCTACCACTGGCAGCAGGGCTACCGCCCGGCACGGCTGTTCACCTGCGCCATGCTGTTGCTCAACCTGGGCGTGCTGATCGTGCTGCCGGCCCTGCTGGTGCTCACCCGCACCCCGCCGCAGTGGCTGGTGCTGGGGCTGATGGCGGTGGGCGCGCTGACCGGGCTGATGCTCAACACCGCCCTCAGCGAGCGCCTGCGCTTCATCAGCGAGGACCGCTTCAGCGCCAGCCGCGAGCTGGCGGCCAGCAACGCCGAGGTCAACGCCAAGGCCGAGTTCCTGGCACGCATCAGCCACGAGATCCGCACCCCCATGAACGGCGTGCTGGGCATGACCGAGCTGCTGCTCGGCACGCCGTTGTCGGTCAAGCAGCGCGACTATGTGCAAACGATCCACAGCGCCGGCAACGAGCTGCTGACGCTGATCAACGAGATCCTCGACATCTCCAAGATCGAGTCCGGGCAGATTGAACTGGACGACGTGCAGTTCGACCTCAGCGCGCTGATCGAGGACTGCCTGAACATCTTCCGCGCCAAGGCCGAGCAGCAGAACGTCGAGCTGATCAGCTTCACCCAGCCCCAGGTGCCGCAGGTCATCAGCGGCGACCCCACGCGCCTGCGCCAGACCCTGCTGGCCCTGCTCGATCACGCCCTGAAGAAGACCGACGAGGGCGAGATCCTGCTGGTGGTGGCCCTGGACCAGCGCAGCGGCGAACCACGCCTGCGCATCGCCGTGCAGGACAGCGGCGTGCCTATCCCGCGTGACGAGCGCGAGGCGTTGCTGCACAGCGAGCTGCACAGCAAGAACCTGCTGTCGGGCAACGAGGTGGGCGGCCACCTGGGCCTGGTCATCGCCCGCCAGCTGATCCTGCTGATGAAGGGCGAGTTCGGCATCAAGAGCGGCAGCCAGCAAGGCAGCACCCTGTGGCTGACCCTGCCGCTGGACCCCGAGCGCCTGGAGCACCCCACCCTGGACCTGGACAGCCCGCTGCGCGGCGCCCGCGTGCTGGTAGTGGACGACAACGACACCTGCCGCAAGGTGCTGGTGCAGCAGTGCGGCGCCTGGGGCCTGAACGTAAGCTCGGTGCCGTCGGGCAAGGAAGCCCTGGCCCTGCTGCGCACCAAGGCCCACCTGCGCGACTATTTCGACGTGGTGCTGCTGGACCAGAACATGCCCGGCATGACCGGCATGCAGTTGGCGGCGAAGATCAAGGAAGACCCCAGCCTGAACCACGACATCCTGATCATCATGCTCACCGGCATCAGCAACGCGCCGAGCAAGATCATCGCTCGCAACGCCGGGGTCAAGCGCATCCTGGCCAAGCCGGTGGCCGGCTACACGCTCAAGACTACCCTGGCCGACGAACTGGCCCAGCGCGGCCAGCACCCGGCCCAGCCGGCGCCGCTACCGTCGGTGGCGGCGACGGCGATTTCGGTGCCGGCGGACTTCCGCATCCTGGTGGCCGAGGACAACAGCATTTCCACCAAGGTGATCCGCGGCATGCTGGGCAAGCTCAACCTGTCCCCCGACACCGCCAGCAACGGCGAGGAGGCGCTGCGTGCCATGAAGGCCCAGCGCTACGACCTGGTGCTGATGGACTGCGAAATGCCGATCCTCGACGGCTTCTCCGCCACCCAGCAGCTACGCGACTGGGAGCTGGGCACCCAGCGCGAGCGCACGCCGGTGGTAGCGCTGACCGCGCACATCCTCACAGAACACAAGGAACGCGCGCGCCAGGCCGGCATGGACGGCCACATGGCCAAGCCCATCGAACTGTCGCAGTTGCGCGAGCTGATCGAGCACTGGGTAGCCCAGCGCGAAATGGGCCAGGACCAGGCCAGCAATTCCTGATACCCCGGACCGCGGTGAACCCGTGGACGCAGCCTTCGGCAGCTGCTACGGGGCGTACGCAAGGCAGGACCATGATACCTCGTAGCAGCGGCCGCCAGGCCGCGTCACAGCCGCTGCGGTGCAACCGGGGACGCAGCCTTCGGCAGCTGCTACGGGACGTACGCAAGGCAGGACCATGATACCCCGTAGCAGCGGCCGCCAGGCCGCGTCACAGGCGCTGCGGTGCAGCCGGGGACGCAGCCTTCGGCAGCTGCTACGGGGCGTACGCAAGGCAGGACCATGATGCCCCGTAGCAGCGTGCCGCCAGGCCGCGTCACAGGCGCTGCGGTGCAACCGGGGACGCAGCCTTCGGCAGCTGCTACGGGACGTACGCAAGGCAGGACCATGATACCCCGTAGCAGCGGCCGCCAGGCCGCGTCACAGGCGCTGCGGTGCAACCGGGGACGCAGCCTTCGGCAGCTGCTACGGGACGTACGCAAGGCAGGACAATGATACCTCGTAGCAGCGTGCCGCCAGGCCGCGTCATGGGCGCTGCGGTGGAACCGGGGACGCAGCCTTCGGCACCTGCTACGGGAAATACCAAAGGGTGGTGGCTGGGCGGCGCGCGCTATAGACTTTGCCATCGCCCACCCCAGCACGAGCCCGGCCCATGCTTCAGACGTTGTTCAGCGTTTACCTCAAGATGCTAGTGCTCTACAGCCCATTCTTCGTGCTCTCGTGCTTCATCGGCCTGTCACGCGGCTACTCGCTCAAGGAGCGTAAGCGCCTGGCCTGGAAAGTGGCACTGGGGGTGCTGGTGTCCAGCGTGCTGCTGTACCTGTTCGGCCGGGTGATTTTCAGCGTGTTCGGCATCACTGCCGACGCCTTCCGCATCGGCGCCGGCAGCGTGCTGTTCATCTCGGCGCTGGGCATGGCCCAGGGCAAGTCGGGGGTGCAGACCGACAACGTGCAGCAGGACGTGACCATCGTGCCGCTGACCATCCCCATCACCGTCGGCCCCGGCACCATCGGCGCCCTGCTGGTGATGGGCGTCAGCCAGCCGCACTGGGACGACAAGCTGATGGCCATCCTCAGCATCGCCCTGGCCAGCGCCACCGTAGGCCTGGTGCTTTACCTGTCCAACCGCATCGAACGGCTGCTGGGTGAACAGGGCCTGCAGATCGTCAGCCGGTTGATGGGGCTGTTCGTCTGCGCCCTGGCGGCGCAGATCATCTTTACCGGGATCAAGGGCTACCTGGTGTCCTGACCGCCATGGCTCACAGCTCCATGCGCACCAGCTGGCCCAAGGCCTTGTCCCGCAGGAGATCGCGTACCTCCTGGCGGTAAAACGCTGCATACCCGTGTGCATCGAATACATAGACGCCACCGCTGATTTTCAACACGATCTCGCGGTCCAGCGGCCCTCTGCTACCGCCCGCTCGCTCGCCCATCTTCGTGCGCAGCGACAAGCCAAAGTTCATCAGGATTATTTCCCCCCGCCCATTGATCTCGCAGGGGGCCACCTGCCAGGACAGTACTCGGTCCCCCGCCTGGCCCTGCCGAAAGAAGCGCTCGGCAAATGCATGAATCCCTAACGTCTGCAGCACCAGGCGAGCGAGTTCGAATAACCGTTGCGGGTCATCGTAGCTGGTGATGTTCAGGTTGATGGAGTCAAGCTCGGAAACCTCGTGGATAAACAGAGTCGGGGTGCTGACAACGCTTAGCGACTTGCAAAAATGCTTCTGGAGTACCTGCTGGTGATAATGCAGCCAGCTGTTCCAATACAGCTCCCGGCTGTAGGCATGGCTGGCGAAACCCTCCGCGTAAAGCAGAAGATCGCAGATATCGTCACGAGTATCGCGCCCCAATCCCGGGCCGAAGGGAACGATGCTGCTGCCGGGCTCAATCATGATTGCCGGTCTCTTTCGCCCCAAAGCTGGCATCGACGCGCACAGGGGCCTGGTCGATACGCTTGGCCAGACGTTGCTCGATCACTGGCTGGAACCGTGGATACAGTAACGGATGCGGCTCGCTGCACAGCCAACTGAGTTTGACTTCGCCCTGTGGGGCCAACTGCCCGACACCATTGCCAAGCAAGTCAGCCATTGACGCCCCAGCCACCTTGAAGTTGATCATCAGCGTATCAAGGCGCCCATCGCCATGGGCGTTGCCGAGCATCAATACTACGTCGTCGCCGACTTGCGACTGCCGTGCCCAGTGCAACAATTCCGGCAGCGGGGTGTGGCTGGCCTGGCGCTCGAACAACCACTGCAAGCCGGAGACATTGGCCACCGTGCCACGGCTGGCGAAACCGACGAACAAGCCGGCAAGGTCGAACGCCTTGGGTTTGGCCGCGTACTCGCCACGCTCCACCACCTGCCAGCCGAAGTTGCGCGTGACGTCCTCGAACTTGTGGAACCAACCGTGGGGATTACTCAAGCGCTCGACCTTGGTCGATGCATACAGCTGGAAATACAGCGCGGACTTGAGCACCGCGTCCTTGGCGAGGGGCGCCATGGCCTTTTCGATGCAAATCAACTGCCCGCCATCCAGCCAGGCTTCATAGGGGTCAGACATGGAAAGCTTCCTTGCGCGGATACCCGGCGCAGGCCCGCAAACCTGCGCCAGGCAAGGGGTCAGATGTCGTATTCTTCGATCTTGCTGAGCAAGTTGGATGCAAGCTTATTGGCAATCAGCTGGCGAGAAACCGAGATCAGCTGGCGATTCATGATGAAGCTGCTGGAGCCTTGGTAAATCTGCACGTCTGCGCTGTCCCAGTTCGAGAACAGCACGCTGGTGGCGTTGGTGTCCGTGGAGTAGTGCAGGCTGCCGACGTTGAGGATGACGTCGCCTTCAGGCGTCTGCAGGGCACTGGACAAGCCCAGGTTGCCACCACGATCGCTGCGCACGTAACGATCGAACAACTTCAGCGGGCCGTCCTTCTTGCCCAGGGCATCCAGGGCCTTGCGCGCAGTGTCCAGGGCAACAACGGCTGACGCACCCGACATGGCGGCGGAAACCACCGCACCCTTGAGGATCTCGACGGCTACTTCCTCCAGGGTGAAGGTGCGTTTCTTGCTGGAATGCTGGCGGTAGTCGGAACGGATCTCTACCCAGCCGCTTTGCTTCATGACCGTGCAGAACCAGGTAAACCACTGCTTGCCTTCGCGCGAGGGTACTTTCTTGTCCGCAACCATGGTTGCGTACAGGTAAGTGTTCATCGCGTCCTGCTTGGCCACCGCCTCGATGCCGGTGACGAAGGACATCACGCCGTTTTGTACCACCGCCGCCGATTCGTTGGTGTCCGCCCCGGCCCCGATGTCGTACGCGGCAAGTTGGCTCAGATGCTCGTTTGCCGCTCTGTAATCATTCATGCGCATATCCCTTGCGTGTGCGGACCCGACAGGGGTCCGATGGGCACAAGGTAGGGCAGCATCCGCTGCACCGGCATTGGGAAAAAACGCCCGGCTGCAGCAGTAGCCCACGTGTCGGTGAATGACCTTGCGTGGCTACCCCTGCATGCACATGTTCAGGCTGGCTTGTTGGGATACCAGCGCGGCGTGTACACCCAACTTCCACCTTCCGCACGGGGGAAGGTACAGGTGGTGGAAGAGCCCACCAGCACCATGGTGCGCATGTCCACCTGTTCAGGTGTCAGCTCACCCAGGGTGATGTTGCGCAAGGTCTGGCCCGGGCGGCCAATGTCGCGGCCCAGCACCACCGGTGTGGCCGGGGTGCGGTGCAGGCGCACGATTTCCAGGGCGCGGCCCAGCTGCCAGGGGCGCGAGCGCGAGATGGGGTTGTAGAACGCCAGCGCCAGGTCGGCCTGGCAGGCCAGGTCCAGGCGCTTCTCGATGATGTCCCACGGCTTGAGGTTGTCCGACAGCGACATCACGCAGAAGTCATGCCCCAGCGGCGCGCCGGCCTGGGCGGCGGTGGCCAGGCTGGCCGAGACGCCCGGCAGGATCTCCAGCTCGACGTTGTGCCAGGCGCTGTCGCTGGACTCGTGCAGCGCTTCCAGCACGGCCGCCGCCATGGCGAACACGCCCGGGTCACCGGACGACACCACCACCACTGAACGGCCCTGGGCCGCCAGCTCGAAGGCATGCCGGGCGCGCTGCATTTCCTCGCGGTTGTCGGTGCAGTGCATCACCTGGTCAGGGCGGAACGGGCCGGCCATGCGCACGTAGGTCTCGTAGCCGAGCACGTCGTTGGCACGCGCCAGCTCGGCCTTCACCGCCGGCACCATCAGCTCGGCAGCGCCAGGGCCCAGGCCGATCACGGCCAGGCGGCCACGCACGCGGCCAATGCTGGCCACGTCCAGCGGCTGCTTGGCCACGGCGATGGCCAACTGCGGGTTGACGCTGAGCGCCGGCAGCAGTTGCGGCACGGCCTGTTCGGCCAGGGCGCTGACGCTGGTTGCCGGCGCAGCGAAGCGCAGGGCCACACCCAGTTCACTGGCGGCGTCACGCAGGGCGGCGCTGGCCATCTGCGTGTCGCAGGCCAGCAGGCAGGCCAGCGACGGCAGCGCGATGCGCGCCTGTTGCAGCGCGGCACGCACGCTGGCGGCGATGTCCGCCAGCCCGGCGTCGACGGCCACCAGCACGTTTTTCGGGTAGATCAGCAGCTCGTTGGCCGCCGGCTCACGCGCGGTGCAGCCCACGTGAATGGCCAGCTGCGCGTGCTCATCCTCAGGCAGGTGCGCCTGGGCCAGCCACGGCGCAGCGCCTTCGATGCGCACGCTTTCGCCGGCCAGCAGGTCGCTGACGAAGCGCTTGCCCAGCTCCAGGTCCGCCAGGGCGTAGCCGGCGGGCGGGTTGAGCAGACAGGTGCCGAAACGCAGCTCGCCGCTGGTGGTGATGGCTGCGGCCACCCCCAGCCCGGCGCCCAGCTGCCGGGCGATGACGTTGACGCCGCCCAGGCCGCCGAGCAGCGGCACCACGGCGCTGCCGTCCTCGGCCACGGCCAGTACCGGCGGCTCGGCGCCCTTGTCGAGCAGCACGCTGGCCAGGCAGCGAATGACGATACCGGCAGCGCACAGGGCGATGATCGGCGTGTCCTGCTGGTACAGCTGGCGCAGGGTGTCGCCAAAGTCGTGGTAGTCACGGTCCGCGCCTTCCACCCGCGCGGCCAGGCCGTGGATCAGGGCGTCAGGGTAGATCTGCTGGATGCGGCGCGCAGTGGCCAGGCTGCCATTGCCGAGGATGACGATGGCCGGTGCATTGGAATTCATCAGCCCTGCCACCTTTCGCCTGGAACAATGATCAGCGAGAAGTACGGCGACGACGTCGGGTCCACCTCATCGATAGGCACGATCTTCTGGTTGGCCATGGTCGCGCGCTCCACGTACAGCGCACGCTCGGCCAGGCCCAGCTCGGCCAGCACTTCACGCACCTTGGGGAAGTTGCGCCCCAGCTTCATGATCACCGCCGCGTCGGCGTCGGCCAGGCGGCGCTTGAGCTCGTCGGCCGGCAGCACGCCGGACAGCACCGACAGGCTCTGGTTGCGATACACCAGCGGCGCGCCCAGCACCGAGGCGCCGCCGAGCATGGAGCACACGCCAGGAATGACCTGGGCTTCATAGCGGTCGGCGAGGCGGTCGTGCAGGTACATGTACGAGCCGTAGAACATCGGGTCGCCTTCGCAGATCACCGCCACGTCCCGGCCGGCGTCCAGGTGCGCGGCCACGTCCAGGCTGGCAGTGTCGTAGAAGTCGCTGATCACCTGTTCATAGGACAGCGGCGCCGGCAGCACCTCGGTGGTCACCGGGTACACCAGCGGCAGCAGGGTCTGCGCCTGTTGCAGGTGCGCCTCGATGATGCCGAAGGCGTTGCCCTTCTTGCCCTTGGCGACGAAATAGGCCACCACCGGCGATTCACGCAGCAGGCGCAGGGCCTTGACCGTGATCAGTTCCGGGTCGCCCGGGCCTACGCCCAGGCCCAGCAAACGTCCGCGAGCCTGCATCATTCGACCTCCGTGGCCAGGGCATTGACCGCAGCCGAGGCCATGGCGCTGCCGCCGCGACGACCTTCGACGATGACGAAGGGAATGCCACGACTGTCAGCGGCGAGCATGGCCTTGGATTCGGCGGCGCCGACGAAGCCCACCGGGAAGCCGAGGATCAGCGCTGGCTTCGGCGCACCGGCGTCGATCATTTCCAGCAGGTAGAACAGTGCAGTCGGCGCGTTGCCGATCACCACCACCGCGCCTTCCAGGTGCGGGCGCCACAGCTCCAGGGCCACCGCCGAGCGGGTGTTGCCCAGTTCCTGGGCCATGGCAGGCACGCTTGCGTCGCGCAGGGTGCAGATGACTTCGTTGTTGGCGGGCAGGCGCGCGCGGGTAATGCCCTCGGCCACCATGCGCGCGTCGCAGAGGATCGGCGCGCCCTTGGCCAGCGCGTCACGGCCGGCCTTGCCGGCACCGGGCGAGAAGCGCAGGTACTGCACCACGTCCACCAGGCCGCAGGCGTGGATGACCCGCACGGCGAGTTTCTCCAGGTCTGCGGGGATGCCGCTCAGGTCCGCCTCCGCGCGAATAATGGCGAAGGAGTTGCGATAGATCTCCTGACCGTCGCGGATGTAATCAATCATGGTGTTGCTCCGTGGGCAGGCGTGCCAGCAGGTCGCTGGCGGCGTGCAGGTCTAGATTGCGCGCGCGCAGGGCACCGAAGCCCGGTTGCCCGGCGTCACGCAGATACAGGTCGTAATGGCCGGCCGAGGTGGCCAGCAGGGTGGCCGGCGCCACGTGGGCGGCGGCGCAGGATCGGGGGCAGCCACTCAGGTGCACGGCTTGCGCGGCAGGCAGCAGGGTGGCCAGCAGGCGGGCGTCGGCCTTGGTATCGGCCAGGCCCTTCTTGCAGCCATCGCTACCGGTGCAGGCGATCAGTTGCGCCAGCGGCTCGCTGGCGCTGCACAGCAGGCCCAGGGCCTGCAGGTCGGCAGTCAGCGCCGGGGCTTCCTCCACGTTGGGGATGACCAGGCTTTGCCAGGGCGTCAGGCGCAGGCTGCCGTCGCCATACTGCTCGGCCAGCCGCGCCAGCCCGCGCATCATCGGCGGATCAAGACGGCCCAGGGCTGGCGCAGCGCCGACGAACACTTTGCCAGCCTGGCGCTGTGGATAAGTGCCCAGGCAATCGCTGCCGGCCTTGGGCACCGGGAACGGCCCCAGGCGCATCGTGACGGCCAGCGGGGCAATGAACGCCTGGGCGCTGACGTGCTCCAGCACATGGCGCATGCGCGTCTGCTGCGGGCTGGCCAGGTCGAGGAAGCGCTCCAGCACGGCCATCACCAGGTCATGGCCCTGGTGTAGCGGCACCGCCGCCAGCGCCTGGCCCGGGCAGCCCGCCAGGCCGAAGCCCAGCCAGGTGGCGCCGTCCAGCTGCACCGGCGCCAGCCACAGGTCATGGGCATGCTCGTGCATGGCCAGGGCCTCGCCGCCGTCCAGCAACACGGCGAACTTGGCCGACAGCTCATGCAGACGCTCGCGGCTTTGCAGGCTGTCGAGAATCTGCGCGGCCAGCGGGCGGGTGTCGAACAGCATCTGCGGGTCGATGCCGGCGCTGGGGCTGAGCATCAGGTTGCGCACGTCGTCGCCACCACTGCTGTCGCTGTTGCGTGGCCCCAGCCCGGCGGCCAGCAGGCCTTCGAGCATGGCCGGGTGCGAGCCGCGAATGCCTCGGATCTGCAGGTTGGCGCGGTTGGTGGCCTCGATCACGCCGCCGGCGAAGCGCTCGGCGGCATCGGCCACGGCGCGCGCCTGGTCGGCGCTCAGTTCACCACCGGCCAGCTTGATGCGGCAGATGCCGCCATCCAGCGCCTGGACGATGCGCAACAACCCCGGGCAGGCCGAGGGGCGGATCGAAGCAGTGGGCTGAGGTGGGCTCAAGAGGGCATCCGGCAATCGTGAAAAGGCGTTGTGAGTGTAGAAGGCGCGGTATTATGCCTGCTTTGTCCGAGCGCATGAAAAGCCTGCCGGTCGGATTAGCTGGTTATGAGGAAGATTCATGTCACCCTGGCTGACTATCGTGGGGATTGGCGAGGACGGTTACCCCGGCCTCGGCAAGGCCGCGCGCCACGCCCTGTTGAACGCCACACGTGTTTTCGGCAGCCCGCGCCAGCTTGAATTGCTGCCCCACTGCATCCGCGCCGAGCGCCAGCAGTGGCCCAGCCCATTTTCCCTGGCAGCGGTGCTGGCGTTGCGTGGCAGCCCCGTGTGCGTGCTGGCCAGCGGCGACCCGATGCTGTTCGGCGTGGGCGCCAGCCTGGCGCGCCAGGTGGCCGACGACGAACTGCTGATTCACCCGGCGCCCTCGTCGCTGTCGCTAGCCGCCGCCCGCCTGGGCTGGCCGTTGCAGGACGTCGTGACATTGTCGGTGGTCGCGCGCCCGGTGGCCGCGCTGAACGCACAACTGGCCAACGGCCTGCGCCTGCTGGTGCTGAGCAACGACGGCAGCAGCCCTGCGGCCATCGCCAGCCTGCTGCGCGAGCGCGGCTACGGCGCCAGCCTGATGAGCGTGCTGGAACACCTGGGCGGCCCGGCTGAACACCGCCTGGCCTTTACCGCCAACGACTGCCCCGAGGCGCCCGTGGCTGACCTCAACGTGGTGGCTATCGACTGCCGCGCCGCCGTCGACGCCCCGCGCCTGTCGCGCCTGGCCGGCCTGCCCGACAGCGCCTTCCGCCACGACGGCCAGCTCACCAAGCGCGACGTGCGCGCCATCACCCTCGCCCGCCTGGCGCCGCAGCCCGGCGAACTGCTGTGGGACGTGGGCGCTGGCAGCGGCTCCATCGGCATCGAGTGGATGCGCGCGCACCCCAGCTGCCGCACCCTGGCAGTCGAGAGCGACGACGGCCGCCAGCAGTTGATCGAGCACAACCGCGACGCCCTTGGCGTGCCCGGCCTGCAACTGGTCCGTGGCCGCGCGCCCCAGGCGCTGGAAGGCCTGGAACGCCCGGACGCGATCTTCATCGGCGGCGGCGTCACCCGCGAGGGCGTGTTCGAGGCCTGCTGGCAGCAACTCAAGCCCGGCGGCCGCCTGGTGGCCAACGCCGTCACCCTGCAAAGCGAGCTGGCCCTGGCCCACTGGCGTGAGCAGCACGGCGGCGACCTCACCCGCATCCACGTGGCCCAGGCGCAGCCGCTGGGCGCGTTCGACACCTGGCGCCAGGCGCTGCCCATCACCCTGCTGGAACTGGTCAAACCCCTCGATGCGTGACGAAACCGCCGAACAACCCGCGCCCCTGCGCAGCGGCCTGACCACCGGCAGCTGCGCCACCGCCACCAGCCTTGCCGCCGCGCGCCTGCTGCTGACCGGCCAGGCCCTGGACGCCGCGCAAATCACCTTGCCCAAGGGTAAGCAGGTGGAAATGCGCCTGGAGTTCTGCCGGTTGCTGGAGGGCGGCGCCGAGGCCGGCACCTTGAAAGACGCCGGCGACGACCCGGACGTGACCCACGGCGCCCTGCTGTACTCACGGGTACGCCTGATCGACGCCGGCATCCGCTTCGTCGCCGGTGACGGCGTGGGCACCGTCACCCGCCCCGGCCTGGTGCTGGGCGTGGGCGAGCCGGCGATCAACCCGGTGCCACGGCGCATGATCACCGAGCACCTGACCGCCCTCGCGACGGAATGCGGCTACACCGGCGGCTTCGAAGTGACGGTCAACGTGCAGGACGGCGCCGCCCTGGCGCTGAAGACCATGAACCCGCGCCTGGGCATCCTCGGCGGCCTCTCTATCCTGGGCACCAGCGGCATCGTCCGGCCGTTCTCCTGCGCGGCCTACATCGCCTCGATCCACCAGGGCATCGACGTCGCCACCACCAATGGCTACATGCACATCGCCGCCTGCACCGGCAACGCCAGCGAAGACACCATGCGCCGGGTGTACAACCTGCCGGAAATAGCCCTGATCGAGATGGGCGACTTCGTCGGCGCGGTGCTCAAGCACCTGCGCAAGGTGCCTGTGGATAAGCTCAGCCTGTGCGGCGGCTTCGGCAAGATCAGCAAGCTGGCGGCCGGGCACATGGACCTGCACAGCCGCCATTCGAGCATCAACTTGGAGCAGTTGGCACAGTGGGCGGCCGATATCGGCGCCGATGGCGACCTGCAGGCGACCATACGCGCGGCCAACACCAGCCAGCAGGCCTTGGCCATGGCCAGCGCCGTCGGGGTCAAGCTGGGTGATGAAGTGTGCCGCCATGCCCTGGCCTTCGCCCGCAGCGTGGTGCCGGCGCAGGTGCAGGTCGAAGTCTTCGCCATCGACCGGGTGGGCGGCATTGTGGGGGAAGCGCGTTGAAACGGATTCTGTTGCTGGGCGGCGTCACCGAGGCGCTGGCGATTGCCCGCACGCTGGGGCCGGAACATATCTACAGCCTGGCGGGTGTGGGCCGGGTACCCACGGACCTGCGCTGCCAGGTGCGAGTGGGTGGTTGCGGCGGTGCCGAAGGGCTGGCGGCGTTCATTCGTGCCGAGGGTGTGGACCTACTGATCGACGCGACCCATCCCTATGCGGCGCAGATCAGCGCCAATGCCGTGTTGGCGGGCTCACTGGCGGGCGTGCCCTGCTGGGCCTTGCGCCGCCCGGCCTGGCAGGCACAGGCCGGCGATGACTGGTGCGAGTTCGACGGTTGGCCGGCGTTGATCGAGGCGCTGAAACCCTTCGAACGCCCCTTGTTCACCTTGGGCCGCGAACCGTTGCAGCATTTGCACGAGATTCCCGAGCATCAGTTCTGGACCCTGCGCGCCCTGGAAAGCTGCCCGGGCAACGAACGCTGCGAGGTGATCGGCGCGCGCGGGCCGTTCCATCTCGAGGATGAGCGGGCGTTGTTCGAGCGGCGGCAGATTGATGTGTTGATCAGCAAGAACAGCGGCAGCGGTGCCACCGAGCCCAAGCTTGAGGTGGCGAGGGAGTTGCGCGTGCCGGTATTGATCCTGGCTCGGCCGCCGCTACCTGCCGCCGACCGTGAATTCAATTGTGTCACCACATTGCTCGAAGCCCTGTAGCAGCTGCCGCCAGGCGGCGTCCTCGGCTGAACCCGGGACTTCTGGCGGGCAGCAGAACCGCTGACGCGGCCTGGCGGCCGCTGCTACGGGGGCTGTCGTGGAGCAATCGCCGCGGTTGTCCGCCAGTGCCCGCTTCAAACCCTCAACGTTTAAATTCAAGAGGTTCCATTACAAACTGCCCTGCAAGCACGGGGCCGGCTTCAACTGCGGCCAACTTCAATAGCCGGTCATCCCACTGCGCAATCTTTTGGCTATTGAAAATTTCCTCAACACCCACATTGAATTGAAAACGAAAACGCAATTCGCCGGAGATGTCAGGAATTTCGAAAATCCGCTCATAATTCAGCCACGCTTCGGTAACTACCCTGAAATCACTTAACAGTGCACCTTCGCCTTGAGGATTGGTGATCAAAGCTCCATAACCAAAAACCCTGGACGGCTCCGTATCAGCATCACGTGCCCAGGCTCGCGCCCTGAGTGACAGTTTGAACAAGCCCGGCGACACGGTAAATGTCTGGAGAAGAATTTTTCGTGGGTCGCGGGGATACAGCAGCGCGTAATACTTTCCTTCTTCCTCTACGCGCTTGACGGACTGGCCATCGACTCTCCACCCCTTCCAGTCAGGGTCTTGAAAATCGCCGTTCACAAAATAATTGGTTGTCATATCAACCTCCGCCCAGCACTACCAGCAATCAGGCTAGCGCGGATGCTTGAAAGGCTGGATGGCCATGGCTCTCCCGCTTTTCGGAAATCCACTTTTGGATGATCCTGATGACGATTTTCACTTGGAAAAAGCTCAAAGTCACGTACCAGTGCCGGCCCCTTGCGAAATTCCCCTACATCACCGAACAACACGTTGACGCCAAGGGAAAACCTTATATCACTACCCAACTCATCAGCATTGACATCAAAATTAACCCGTTCAAATCGAAAGGTGGGGCTCGCACTTAAAAACCCTTGCACAAAAAGGGTATCATCTGCCCCACCGATAGCCAGCATATAAATAACCAGCCGCAACGTTTCTTCCTCACCTTCGAGCCTATCGGCTGCATACCCAAAGCTTAAAGTATGAGGCCCGGTAGCTAAACGTCCTTGCTGGCCAAAAACCACATTATCTGATGACAACGGCGCCAGCCTGGCAAAATAATCGTTACCATCTTCCCGCAAGGAAGTCTCGTTCGGAGATACGTCCCACCCTTGAAAGTCGCCAGTTCCGAAGCTGCCATTTACAATAATGTTGTTCATGATTGTCCCTCCGGCAAAAATTGAAATTAGTCCCGCAGCGATATAAATCGCAAGTCATGTATAAACATTTTCGACATAAACAGTTTCTTTGCTCTTGTTACTCCATGTAGCCGCAGCCTGGCGGCAGCGGCTACAGTGGATGCGCGCCACGGGTGTATCGTGGATAATCCCCCGCTGCCGTCATCCCACACGCTGCTCATGGAAAGCCACCATGCTCAAGAAAGTGCTGTTAGCGTTGACCCTGCTGCTGCCCGCCTTCATGGCCCAGGCCAAGGACATCCAGGTGCTGCAACCCTGGTCCCAGGAACTGCCACCCAACGCCCCCACCGTGGCGGCGTACTTCACTATTCGCAACGACGGCAACAGCGCCGACCGCCTGCTGGGCGCCGACAGCCCGATTGCCGGCAGCGCCGAGATCCATCAGCACATGGACAGCGACGGCATGATGAAAATGGCCCCCGTGGAAGCCGTGAACATCGGCGCCGGCGAGCAGGCTACCTTCCAGCCCATGGGCTACCACGTGATGCTGCTCAACCTCAGCGACCGCAGCCAGTTGCACGATGGCGGCCAATTCCCGCTGACACTACACTTCAAGCAAGCCGGTGATATCACCGTGCAAGTAGTGGTCATGAAGCAGCCCCCGGTAGCCAACCCTTAAACCATGAGCCGCGCGCACCACCACAGGCCCCATGCCCCGCCCAATCGGCGGGCGACCTGGCTAAGCCTGTTCGCCATGCTGATGATGTTCATCGGCCCGCTGGTTTCCCAGTCGATGCCGATGGACCACGACCGCGCCATGCCCATGGAAATGTCCATGGACATGCCGGGCATGGACATGGGCGGCCATCATGGCGACCCCTCGCTGCACCCCATCTGGGAAAAGTGCGGCTATTGCAGCCTGTTCTTCCACACCCCGGCCCTGCCCCAGGCGCCCGGCTACCTGCCACTGGCCAAGCCACTGCCCGTGGCCGGCCTCATCGCCCCCACCCGCCAGGGCCACGCCGCCCAGGCCGTGTTCCCCGGCGCCCGTACCCGCGCCCCGCCTGCCATCCGCTTCGCCTAGCCCCTGCTCACGTCGTGTTTCCCACGCTGCCCTCGCGGCGGCGGGCGTGCACCCGTGCCTTTGTGACTGATCGAAGTTGGATAAACCATGTCCAGGTCTACTGCTACCTTGTTGCTGTCCCGTAAACGGACGGCCGCCGCGCTGTGCGGCACGCTTTTCTGCCCTGCGGCCTTTGCCGCCGAACTGGTCGACGCCACCGAACTGAGCCCTACGGTGATCACCGCCGTGGCCCCCAGCTCGCCCTTGACCGTGGTCACCAACCCCAAGGACCCGCGCCAGCCGGTGCCGGCCAGCGATGGCTCCGATTACCTGAAGACCATTCCCGGCTTCTCGGCCATCCGCAGCGGCGGCACCAATGGTGACCCGGTGCTGCGCGGCATGTTCGGCTCGCGGCTGAATATCCTCACCAACGGCGGCAACGTCTTGGGCGCCTGCCCCAACCGCATGGACGCGCCCACCTCCTACATCGCCCCGGAAACCTTCGACCGCCTGACCGTGATCAAGGGCCCGCAAACCGTGCAATGGGGCCCCGGTGCCTCTGCCGGCACCATCCTGTTCGAGCGCGAGCCCGAGCACTTCGGCGCGCTGGGCAGCCGCTTCAACGCCAGCCTGCTGGCGGGCTCCAACGGCCGCTTCGACAAGGTGGTGGACACCGCCGTGGGCAACGCCGACGGCTACGCCCGCTTCGTCGGCAACACCTCCCAGGCCGATGACTACAAGGACGGCAACGGCGACACCGTGCCCTCGCGTTGGAACAAATGGAACGGCGACGTGGCCCTGGGCTGGACGCCTGACGCCGACACCCTGCTGGAGTTGACCGCCGGCAAGGGCGACGGCGAATCGCGCTACGCCGGGCGCGGCATGGACGGCACCCAGTTCAAGCGTGAAAGCCTGGGGCTGCGCTTCGAGAAATCGAACATCGGCGAAGTGCTGGACAAGGTCGAGGCCCAGGTCTACTACAACTACGCCGACCACGTGATGGACAACTACACCCTGCGCACCCCGTCCGGCACCGGCATGATGGGTGGCGCCATGGCCAGCAACCCCGACCGCCGCACCCTGGGCGCACGCATCAAGGCCACCTGGAAGTGGGCCGACTGGCAGCTGCTGAGCGGCATCGACGCGCAGACCAGCCAGCACCGCAAGCGCAGCGCCATGGGCGTGGACGCTTACAAGGACGTGCCGCGCAGCAAGGACGCCGACATGCAGGACGTCGGCGTGTTCAGCGAGCTGACCTGGTACGCCAGCGGCAACGACCGGGTCATCGGCGGCGCCCGTGTGGACCGCGCCCAGGCGCGCGACTATCGGCAAACCACGGGTTCCGGGATGAGCGCCATCGCCAACCCCACGGCCGATGAAACCCGCGAACAGACGCTGCCCAGCGGTTTCCTGCGCTACGAACATGACTTGGCTGCCGTGCCCGCCACCACCTACATCGGCCTCGGCCATGTGCAGCGCTTCCCGGATTATTGGGAGCTGTTCTCCCCCACCTCCGGCCCGGGCGCGGTCAACGCCTTCCACGACCTGAAACCGGAAAAAACCACGCAACTGGACTTCGGCGTCCAGTACAAGACCGAACAGCTTGAAGCCTGGGCGTCCGGCTACGTCGGCCAGGTGCGCGACTTCATCCTGTTCGACTACAGCGGCATGAGCTCCCAGGCGCGCAACATCGACGCCCGCATCATGGGCGGCGAACTGGGCGCCGCCTACCGGCTCACCGAGCGCTGGAAAGCCGACGCCACCCTGGCCTACGCCTGGGGCAAGAACAGCAGCGACGGCCGCGCCCTGGCGCAAATGCCGCCGCTGGAATCACGCCTGGGCCTGACCTACGCCCAGGACAACTGGAGCGCCGGCGCCCTGTGGCGCCTGGTGGCTGCGCAGGACCGCGTCGACATCGGCGCCGGCAACGTCGTCGGCAAGGACTACGAAAAGAGTCCCGGCTTCGGCGTGTTCTCGCTCAACGGCGCCTACCGCATCAACCCGCACCTGAAGGTCAGCGCCGGCGTCGACAACCTGCTCGACAAAAGCTATTCCGAGCACCTGAACCTGGCGGGCAACGCCGGCTTCGGCTACCCGGCCAGCGACCCGCAGGCCGTGAACGAAACCGGCCGCACGCTGTGGACCAAGGTTGATTTCAGCTTCTGAACCCTTCGGCGGCGCGCCTGGATCGCGCCGCCTTTTTGCTACCGTGGAGCGCTCCGTGATGAGCAAGCCAACTACTAATTTCTACAACCTGGCCTGGCGCTGGCACTTCTACGCCGGGCTGTTCGTCGCCCCCTTCATGATCCTGCTGGCGATCACCGGCATCATCTACCTGTTCAAACCACAACTTGATCCGTTGATGTACCGCTCGCTGATGGTCCTCACCCCTGCCGAGCACGCGCTCAGCGCTGACGAACTGATGCAGCGCGTGCACAGCAGTTATCCACAAGACGGCATCACCCAATACCTGCCGGCCACCGCCGCCGACCGCAGCGCGCAATTCGTACTGACGGCCAAGGGCCGCGACCTGAACGTGTTCATCAACCCCTACACGGGCGCGGTGCTGGGCGACCAGAACGCCAAGCTCAACCTGCAGGCCATTGCCCGCGCCCTGCATGGCGAGCTGATGATCGGCACCGTCGGCGACCGCCTGGTGGAACTGGCCGCAGGCTGGGGCATCGTGCTGGTGGTGTCGGGCCTGTACCTGTGGTGGCCGCGCGGCAAGGCCGGCGCCGGCGTGCTGTGGCCACGCCTGAATGCCCGCGGCCGGCTGTTCTGGCGCGACCTGCATGGCGTGCTGGGCTTCTGGGGTTCGGCATTCCTGCTGCTGATGCTGCTCAGCGGCATGACCTGGACCGGCCTGTGGGGCAAGCAATTCGCCCAGGTGTGGAACACCTTCCCCGCCGCCATGTGGGACAACGTGCCCAAGTCCGACGTGCAGGCGGGCGAGCTGAACAAAGCCAACCGCCAGACCGTGCCGTGGGCGCTGGAAAACACGCCCATGCCCATGTCCGGCGGCGCCCATGCCGAGCACATGGCCCACGGCGGCCACATGCAGATGCCGGCCGATCCGGCGATCAGCCTGCAGCAGGTAGTGGACCTGGCCACCGCGCACCGCGTCGAGCCGGGCTACAGCATCACCCTGCCGACCACCGATACCGGCGTGTTCACCGTCTCGGTGTTCGCCGACGACCCGCGCAATGACGCGACCCTGCACGTCGACCAATACACCGGGCAAGTACTGGCCAACGTCGGCTGGAAAGACTACGGCCCCGTCGCCCGCGCCACCGAGGCCGGGGTGATGCTGCACGAAGGGAAGATGTTCGGGCCGTTCAACCAGATCGTGATCCTGCTGGTGTGCCTGATGATCCTGCTGGGCTCGGCGAGCGGCTTGATCATGTGGTGGAAACGCCGGCCCGTGGGCCAACTGGGGGTACCGCCGTTGCGGCATGATTTGCCGAAGTGGAAAGTGGCGATCGGCATCATGGTTGCGCTGGGGGTGATCTTTCCGCTGGTGGGGGTGTCGTTGGCGGTGGTGTGGGCAATCGAATGGGCGTTGGCGCGTATTCCAAGCTCGAGCGCGGTGCATTCGTAGCCGCTGCCGCTAGGCTGCGCTGGCCCCGGAGTACGCTGAATATCTGCTGCGCGGCGTAGGGCCAGCGCAGCCTTCGGCACCGGGTACTGACTAGAGGCACGAGGTACTTGCGCATCAACCGGAAATAAAAACAGGGCTAACAATCAAGGATCAAGCAATGTCGTTTATTTCCTGAGACAGCATCCGAAGCCCGCAGGGGAGCGATCTCTGCGGGCTTTCGTGTTCATAGCCCTAGCTCCAGATGATAATTTCGCAACGTTGAAAATTTATAGTTACGTTCCAAGACATTTCTGTCCTGCTTCGCGACGACCTCGACATACCTGCCTACATACTTTGAAAACTTTCGCTGAATAATGTGAGCAGCATCCTTGATTTTAACAAACTCAGCAGCTGGAATCATGAATGGAGAAGATGAGATATATTCATCCTTGAGAAGCAGCAGGGCCTTTGAAAAATCAAGACCTTTGTTATCAGCCGTTTTGAAACAAAATTTATGGTTGATATGAGAGCGGAGCGGTATGCCAAAACGCAGGCTATTCAGCTCGATAAGCAAAATTCCGTAACCTCGCTTCTTCTCGTCGTCCCAGACACCATGCTTTTTGTCCAGAACCTCTTGGAGATGTGCGTTCTCAGTGAAAAATGATTGTTCTAATTTTTTTATCAGCATATTTCCTTTGCCCAAAAAAAAAGCCCCAATTAAGGAGCTTTTTCATTCAAGATGGATAACTTCTTTTTTTAACGTGGGAATTATCCTTTCACCACATCTTTCAACTGGGGACTTCTTTATTTAACGTGGGGATCACCCTTCCACCACATCATCGGCATTAATTCTATGGCTCATGGTCTGCTGCGTCAATCGCTCCCCATCGGGAAAAATGTAACAGCTCATGCTTTTACTATACGTCCTACAAGGTAACGTCATTTTCGGAAACGTCTGACTTGAGGTCATGGGGCACCAGGGATAGCCTCCCAGGGTCGCTGAAATCAGCGGCCAGGCGTGCAAGCCTGAACCACATCAACAGCAACTGTTAGAATCGTCGCTGGCGTATTCGTACGCCACGATGATGCTCATGGTAGCTGTTCGCGGGAGGGGTCAACCCTGCCGGAAGTGGTGTGGTCCGGTCTTGCACACCTGCGAACAGCTGCCACCCAACCGTGTGCAAGCGGCAGGGTGGGCCATCCACATCATTGAGTTTTTTACCATGAGCTTCGATTTACCCACCACGCGCCTCCACCACTTCGGCCCCCTGGACCGAAACAACCAACGCCTCTTCTCCGTCCGCACAGGCACGAACGCCGACGACGCGCTTGCCCATGCCTCGCTGTTGCTCGGCTACGCCGGGGCCATTGCCTATGAAGCCGCCGACTGCGATGGCGTGGACGGCAAATTGCTGGCCCGCGGCGTCATTCCATTGATTGATGCCGCCAAGGCGCTGGTGGACGCCTGCACCGCAGGCTGATCGCGGCGTGGCCGGACGCCGCCTGGCGGCAGCTGCTACGACCCGTGTAGCAGCGGCCACAGGCCGCGTCCGTGGATGTGCAGCAATACCGCTAGCAATGCACCAGCAACGCCCAACCCCACGCACCACCGCGCCAAACGCGCACCAGCCCGGTGCAGGCCTGCGACCTCTACAGCCCTCAAAGCGCCATCCCACGGCCCCGCACCACTTCGGCACACCCCTTGCAATCTCCCAGGCAGAAGTCGCCATCTGCCCCACTAAAAAATCAAATCATTTGGAGATTGCACCATGAAGCGTCGTAGCTTGATCAAGGCGTTTACCCTCACGGCGTCCATCGCCGCCATGGGCATGAGCTGGACTATCCAGGCCGCCGAGACCATCAAGGTCGGTATCCTGCATTCGCTGTCGGGCACCATGGCAATTTCCGAAACCTCGTTGAAAGACGTGGCGCTGATGACCATCGACGAGATCAACGCCAAGGGCGGCGTCAACGGCAAGAAGCTGGAACCGGTGGTGGTGGACCCTGCGTCCAACTGGCCGCTGTTCGCCGAGAAGGCCCGCCAGCTGCTGACCCAGGACAAGGTGGCCGTGGTGTTCGGCTGCTGGACCTCGGTGTCGCGCAAGTCGGTGCTGCCAGTGTTCGAAGAGCTCAACGGCCTGCTGTTCTACCCCGTGCAGTATGAAGGCGAAGAAATGTCGCCCAACGTGTTCTACACCGGCGCCGCGCCGAACCAGCAGGCCATTCCTGCCGTGGAATACCTGATGAGCGAAGACGGCGGCAGCGCCAAGCGCTTCTTCCTGCTGGGCACCGACTACGTCTACCCGCGCACCACCAACAAGATTCTGCGCGCCTTCCTGCACTCCAAAGGCGTGAAGGACAGCGACATCGAAGAGGTCTACACCCCGTTCGGCCACGCCGATTACCAGACCATCGTCGCCAACATCAAGAAGTTCTCCGCTGGTGGCAAGACTGCGGTGATCTCCACCGTCAACGGCGACTCCAACGTGCCGTTCTACAAGGAGCTGGCCAACCAGGGCCTGAAGGCGACCGACGTGCCGGTGGTGGCGTTCTCGGTGGGCGAGGAAGAACTGCGCGGCATCGACACCAAGCCTTTGGTGGGCAACCTGGCCGCCTGGAACTACTTCGAGTCGGTGGATAACCCGGTCAACACCAAGTTCGTCGCCGACTGGAAAGCCTACGCCAAGGCCCACAACCTGCCAGGCGCCGACAAGGCGGTGACCAACGACCCGATGGAAGCCACCTACGTGGGCATCCACATGTGGGCCCAGGCCGCCGAGAAAGCCAAGTCCACCGATGTGGATAAAGTGCGCGAAGCCATGGGCGGCCAGACCTTCGCCGCGCCGTCGGGCTTCACCCTGACCATGGACAAGACCAACCACCACCTGCACAAGCCGGTGATGATCGGCGAGATCCAGGACGACGGTCAGTTCAACGTGGTGTGGCAGACCAAGGAGCCGATCCGCGCCGAGCCGTGGAGCCCGTTCATTCCAGGTAACGACAAGAAGCCGGACTACGCAGTGAAGAGCAACTAACTCCCCCAACGTAGCCGCTGCCGAAGGCTGCGCTGGCCCTGCGCCCCGCTGGAGATTTTCAGCGTACTCAAGGGCCAGCGCAGCCTGGCGGCAGCGGCTACGGGTGTGAAGCCGCCGATTTTCTCCGCTTTTCAGGACGCTGCCATGTCCCTTTATCGCCTTCTGCTCTCCCTCATCCTGCTGCTGCCCCTGGCCGCCCACGCCAGCGACGGCGACGACTTCGTCGCTGGCGACTCTGCGCAGCAGGCGCAACTGCTGGAAACCTGGGCTGCCCAGCCCATCCCCGAACGCCTTGAGCTGCTACAGGCCCTGCAGGACGGCCGCGTGGCCATGGACGCCGACAAGCACGCCGTCATCGAAAAGGCCAACGCCCCCAGCGACAGCAACCTGCGCAAAGTGCGCCTGAACAACCGCCTGCGCGGCCTGGTGGACAACGCCATGGCCAGCCAGCAACTGCTCAACAACGACAAGGCCACGCGCTTGGCCGCCGCCCAACAGCTGCAGAAAAGCGCCCAGCCCGCCCAACTGAAACTGCTGGACCACGTGGTGGCCGGCGAGCAGGACAGCACGGTCAAGACCGCCCTGAGCCTGGCCCTGGCCAACCTGCAACTGGTCGACCCGGATCCGGCCGTGCGCCTGGCTGCCGTGCGCCTGCTGGGCGACACCGGCGAGCCCATGGCCCGCACCCGCCTGGAAAACCTGCTGCAGCCCGACGTGGAAAAAGACCCCGGCGTGCGCACCGCCGCCGAAACCAGCCTGGTGCAGGTGAAACGCAAACTGATGATCGGCGACCTGCTGGGCCAGGCCTTCAGCGGCATGTCCCTGGGCTCGATCCTGCTGCTGGCGGCGCTGGGCCTGGCCATCACCTTCGGCCTGCTGGGCGTGATCAACATGGCCCACGGCGAAATGCTGATGATCGGCGCCTACTCCACCTACGCCGTGCAGCTGCTGTTCCAACGCCTGGCCCCGGGCGCCATCGAGTTCTACCCGCTGGTGGCGCTGCCGGTGGCGTTCTTCGTCACCGCCTGCATCGGCATGGCCCTGGAACGCACCATCATTCGCCACCTGTACGGCCGCCCGCTGGAAACCCTGCTGGCCACCTGGGGCATCAGCCTGATCCTGATCCAGGCGGTGCGCCTGATCTTCGGCGCGCAGAACGTGGAAGTGGCCAACCCCGAATGGCTGAGCGGCGGCATCCAGGTGTTGCCCAACCTGGTACTGCCCTACAACCGCATCGTCATCATCGCTTTCGCGCTGTTCGTGGTGGTGCTGACCTGGCTGCTGCTGAACAAGACCCGCCTGGGCCTGAACGTGCGCGCCGTCACCCAGAACCGCAACATGGCCGCCTGCTGCGGCGTGCCCACCGGGCGCATCGACATGCTCGCCTTCGGCCTGGGCTCGGGCATCGCCGGCCTTGGCGGCGTGGCGTTGAGCCAGATCGGCAACGTCGGCCCCGAACTGGGCCAGGGCTACATCATCGACTCGTTCCTGGTGGTGGTACTGGGCGGCGTCGGCCAGCTGGCCGGCAGCGTCTCGGCGGCGTTCGGCCTGGGTATCGCCAACAAAATCCTGGAACCGCAGATTGGCGCGGTGCTGGGCAAGATCCTGATCCTGGCGCTGATCATTCTGTTTATCCAGAAACGTCCGCAGGGCCTCTTTGCATTGAAAGGACGGGTGATCGACTGATGAACCAACCATTGATGGTAACCGCCGCGCAAAAGGCCGGCCCCAAGGCCACTATCGCCATCGGCGCCCTGGTGGTGCTGGGGTTGGTGGCCCTGGCGCTGATGTCGCTGCTGCCTGACACCAGCAGCCTGCAGGTGTCGGCCTACACCCTGACCCTGGTGGGCAAGATCCTCTGCTACGCCATCGTCGCCCTGGCCCTGGACCTGGTGTGGGGCTACGCCGGGCTGCTGTCCCTGGGCCACGGCCTGTTCTTCGCCCTGGGCGGCTACGCCATGGGCATGTACCTGATGCGCGAGTCGGCCGGCGATGCCCTGCCGGCGTTCATGACCTTCCTGTCGTGGACCGAGCTGCCGTGGTACTGGACCGGCACCCAACACTTCCTCTGGGCCATGTGCCTGGTGGTGCTGGCCCCGGGGCTACTGGCGCTGGTGTTCGGCTTCTTCGCCTTCCGCTCGCGGATCAAGGGCGTGTACTTCTCGATCATGACCCAGGCGCTGACCTTCGCCGGCATGCTGCTGTTCTTCCGCAACGAGACCGGCTTTGGCGGCAACAACGGCTTCACCAACTTCCGCACCCTGCTGGGCTTCGACATCACCTCGCAGGGCACCCGCGCGGTGCTGTTCCTGCTCACCGTGGCCTTGCTGGTGGGCAGCCTGCTGCTGGGCTGGCGCCTGGCACAGAGCAAGTTCGGCCGCGTGCTGACCGCCCTGCGTGACGCCGAGAACCGGCTGATGTTCTGCGGCTACGACCCGCGTGGTTTCAAGCTTTTCATCTGGGTGCTGAGCGCCGTGCTGTGTGGCCTGGCCGGCGCGCTTTACGTGCCCCAGGTGGGCATCATCAACCCCAGCGAAATGTCGCCGACCAACTCCATCGAAGCCGCCGTGTGGGTGGCCCTGGGCGGCCGCGGCACGCTGATCGGCCCGCTGCTGGGCGCAGGCCTGGTGAACGGCATGAAGAGCTGGTTCACCGTGGCTTTCCCTGAATACTGGCTGTTCTTCCTCGGCGCGCTGTTCATCATCGTCACCCTGTACCTGCCCAAGGGTGTCATCGGCCTGATCAAGCAAAGGGGCGAACAATGAAGACCACGCCGACTCCCGAGTTCATGCTCGAACCCATCCTGGAACCCAACCGCGACGCCGGCACCAGCCGTGACGCCATCGGCCTGGGCCAGCGCGTGGACGGTGCGCTCAGCGCCCGCCACGGCACCATCCTGACCCTGGAAGACATCAGCGTCAGCTTCGATGGCTTCAAGGCGCTGAACAACCTCAACCTGTACATCGGCGTCGGCGAGCTGCGCTGCATCATCGGCCCCAACGGCGCGGGCAAGACCACGCTGATGGACGTGATCACCGGCAAGACCCGCCCCAGCCACGGCAAGGCCTGGTTCGGTGAAACCCTGGACCTGACCAAGATGAGCGAGGTGCAGATCGCCCAGGCCGGCATCGGCCGCAAGTTCCAGAAGCCGACGGTGTTCGAGGCCCTGAGCGTGTTCGAGAACCTGGAGCTGGCGCAGAAGACCGACAAGTCGGTGTGGGCCAGCCTGCGTGCGCGCCTGACGGGCGAGCAGAAAGACCGCATCGACGAGGTGCTCGACACCATTCGCCTGACCACCTCGGTGCACCGCCCCGCCGGCCTGTTGTCCCACGGCCAGAAGCAGTTCCTGGAGATCGGCATGCTGCTGGTGCAGGACCCGCAACTGTTGCTGCTGGACGAACCGGTGGCGGGCATGACCGACGCCGAGACCGAATTCACCGCCGAGCTGTTCAAGCGCCTGGCCGGCAAGCACTCACTGATGGTGGTGGAACACGACATGGGCTTCGTCGACACCATCGCCGACTACGTCACCGTGCTGCACCAGGGCAGCGTGCTGGCCGAAGGGTCGCTGCAGCAGGTGCAGGCGGATGAGCGGGTGATCGAGGTTTACCTGGGCCGCTGAGGCCAACGCACACACGATGGGAATCACGCATATGCTCCAGGTCGAAAAGCTTCACCAATACTACGGCGGCAGCCACATCCTGCGCGGCCTGTCCTTTGACGTGAAGGTCGGCGAGGTCACCTGCCTGCTGGGTCGCAACGGCGTGGGCAAGACCACGTTGCTCAAGTGCCTGATGGGCCTGATCCCGTCCAAGGAAGGCAGCGTGCAGTGGGAAGGCAAGCCCATCACCGGCTTCAAGCCGCACCAGCGCGTGCACGCCGGCATCGCCTACGTGCCCCAGGGTCGGGAGATTTTCGGCCGGCTTACCGTGGAAGAAAACTTGCTGATGGGCCTGTCGCGCTTCAGCGCCAGCGAGGCCAAGGAGGTGCCGGGGTTCATCTACGAGCTGTTCCCGGTGCTGCTGCAGATGAAACACCGGCGCGGCGGCGACCTGTCCGGCGGCCAGCAGCAACAACTGGCCATCGGCCGCGCCCTGGCCAGCCGCCCGCGCCTGTTGATTCTCGACGAGCCTACCGAGGGCATCCAGCCGTCGGTGATCAAGGAAATCGGCGCGGTGATCAAGAAGCTTGCCGCCCGCGGCGACATGGCGATTCTGCTGGTGGAACAGTTCTATGATTTCGCCGCAGAATTGGCCGACCAGTACATCGTCATGTCCCGGGGTGAAATCGTGCAGCACGGGCGAGGTGAAAATATGGAGGCCGAGGGTGTACGCGGCCTGGTAACCATTTAATCTGCACACAAACCAATAACGAACACGCCTATGAACCTGCCCGCTTCCACCGCCCTGTACACGCCCAGCTGGCACGCCGAGCTCGAGCTGGGCTACGGCCGTTTTGGCGACACCACCCGGCCTACCCAGCGCCGCCACCTGGGCCCGCTGCGGGTGCAGAAGCACCTGTACGCCGAAGGCCCCGAGGTGTGCCAGCACATCATCGTGCACCCGCCGGGTGGCATCGCCGGCGGCGACCGCCTGGATATCAACGTCGACGTCGGCACCGGTGCCTGGGCGCAGCTGACCAGCCCCGGCGCCGCCAAGTGGTACCGCGCGGCCGGGCCCGCCTACCAGACCCTGAACCTCACTGTGGCCCCCGGCGCGACCCTGGAGTGGCTGCCCCAGGAAACCATTGTCTACAGCGCCGCCCAGGCAGAACTGCAGACGAGCGTCGAGCTACAGGGCGACGCGCGCCTGGTGTACTGGGACATGGTCGCCCTGGGCCGCCCGGCGTCGGACGAGCGCTTCGAACGCGGGCATTTCCAGAGCCGCGTGGACATCCGCCGTGACGGCCAGCTGCTGTGGCACGAACGCCAGCGCGTGGTCGGCAACGACGGCCTGCTGGAGTCGCCCATGGGCCTGGACGGCCACACCGTATTCGCCACCCTGCTGGTGACCGCCGACATCAGCCCTGAGTTGCTTGAACAATGCCGGGCCGTGGAAGGCCAGGTGCGCGGCGACCTCAGCCAGCTGCCCGGCCTGCTGGTAGCCCGCTGCCTGGCCCATGAAGGCCTGCACGCCCGCGACTGGCTGATTGCCCTGTGGAAACTGCTGCGCCCCGAGGTGCTGGGCAAAGAAGCCCTTGCCCCAAGAATCTGGAGCACCTGACATTCCCGTAGCAGCTGCCGCAGGCGGCGTCCCCAGCCACCGCGCAGCCCCTGACGCAGCCTGCGGCAGCTGCTACGAAACCTTGATTTGTTACTGCCCACGAATGGACACACCATGGACCTGACACCCCGCGAAAAAGACAAGCTGCTGATCTTCACCGCCGGCCTCGTGGCCGAGCGCCGCCTGGCCCGGGGCGTGAAGCTCAACTACCCGGAAACCATGGCCTACATCTCGGCAGCGCTGCTCGAAGGCGCCCGCGACGGCCAGACCGTGGCCCAGTTGATGCACTTCGGCACCACCCTGCTGACCCGCGACCAGGTGATGGAAGGCATCCCGGAAATGATCCCCGAGATCCAGGTGGAAGCCACCTTCCCCGACGGCACCAAGCTGGTCACCGTCCACCAACCCATCGCCTGAGGCCTGCCATGACCTTCCGCATTCGCGACGCCATACACGCCGACCTGCCCGGCATCCGCGACATCTACAACGACGCCGTGGCCAACACCACGGCCATCTGGAACGAGCAACCGGTGGACCTGGGCAACCGCCAGGCCTGGTACAGCGCCCGCCAGTCCCAGCACTACCCCATCCTGGTGGCGGTGGACGCCAATGATGTCGTGCTGGGCTACGCTTCATTTGGTGACTGGCGTCCCTTCCAGGGTTTCCGCCAGACCGTCGAACACTCGGTCTACGTGCGCAACGATCAACAAGGCAAGGGCCTGGGGCCCGCACTGATGAACGCCCTGATCGAACGCGCACGCGGCTGCGACAAACACGTGATGGTGGCTGCCATCGAAAGTGGCAACGTAGCCTCCATCCGTCTGCACGAGCGACTCGGTTTCACGATCACGGGGCAGATGCCACAAGTGGGCAGCAAGTTCGGCCGCTGGCTGGACCTGACCTTCATGCAACTGATCCTGAACCCGGGCGCCGAACCTTCCCCGACTCCCGTGGAGTAAGCCGCCATGAATGCCGCCCAATTGCGCCGCGTCACCGTTGAAAGCTTTGCCCACTACCGCCAGGGCCTGGTCGAGTTGCTGCTGGACTCGGTCAAGCAAGGCGCCTCCATCGGCTTCCTCGCCGACGTGGACGCCCATGAAGCCAACAGTTTTCTAGACGAAGTGAAGAACCGCATCGCCATCAATGACCTGGTGCTGTGGGTGGTAGTGCGTGACGAGCAGGTGCTGGCCAGCGCGCAATTGGTGTTCTGCAAGCGCGTGAACGGCTTGAACCGTGCCGAGGTGCAGAAGCTGATGGTGCGCAGCGATGCCCAGCGCCGCGGCATGGGCCAGCAGCTGATGGAAGCGGTGGAAGTCGCCGCCCGCCAGTACAAGCGCGGCCTGCTGCACCTGGACACCGAGGCCGGCTCGCCCGCCGAGGCGTTCTACCTGTCCCAGGGCTACAAGCGCGCGGGGCAGATCCCCGGCTTTGCCTGCCGCCCGGATGGCGAATACACCGCCACGGCGTTTTTCTACAAGACTCTTTGAAGGAAGCCTGAATGATCCCCGGCCAATACCAGATCCAACCCGGCGACATCGAACTCAACGTCGGCCGCCGCACCCTCAGCCTGACGGTGGCCAACAGCGGCGACCGGCCCATCCAGGTGGGCTCGCACTACCACTTCTTCGAAACCAACGACGCCCTCGCCTTCGACCGCGCCGCCAGCCGCGGCATGCGCCTGAACATCCCGGCCGGCACCGCCGTGCGCTTCGAGCCGGGCCAGAGCCGCGAGGTGGAACTGGTGGACCTGGCCGGCCACCGCCGCGTGTTCGGCTTCGCCGGCCGCATCATGGGCGATTTGTAAGGCCCCCGCGGGGTCATGAAATTGGAATTCAAAGGCAGACAATGAAAATCTCGAGACAAGCCTACGCCGACATGTTCGGCCCCACCGTCGGCGACAAGGTGCGCCTGGCCGACACCGACCTGTGGATTGAAGTGGAAAAGGACTTCACCACCTACGGTGAAGAAGTGAAATTCGGTGGCGGCAAGGTGATCCGCGACGGCATGGGCCAGGGCCAGCTGCTGGCCGCCGAGGTGGTGGACACGCTGATCACCAACGCGCTGATCATCGACCACTGGGGCATCGTCAAGGCTGACGTGGGGCTGAAGGACGGCCGCATCGCCGCCATCGGCAAGGCCGGCAACCCGGACATCCAGCCCGACGTGACCATCGCCATCGGCGCCAGCACCGAAGTCATCGCCGGTGAAGGCATGATCCTCACCGCCGGCGGCATCGACACCCACATCCACTTCATCTGCCCGCAGCAGATCGAAGAAGCGCTGATGAGCGGCGTCACCACCATGATCGGCGGCGGCACCGGCCCGGCCACCGGTACCAACGCCACCACCTGCACCTCGGGCCCGTGGCACATGGCGCGCATGCTGCAGGCCGCCGACTCGTTCCCGATGAACATCGGCTTCACCGGCAAGGGCAACGCCAGCTTGCCCGAACCGCTGATCGAGCAGGTGAAGGCCGGTGCCATCGGCCTCAAGCTGCACGAAGACTGGGGCACCACCCCCGCCTCCATCGACAACTGCCTGAGCGTGGCCGACCAGTACGACGTGCAGGTGGCCATCCACACCGACACCCTCAACGAGTCGGGCTTCGTGGAAACCACCCTCGGCGCGTTCAAGGGCCGCACCATCCACACCTACCATACCGAAGGCGCCGGCGGCGGCCACGCCCCCGACATCATCAAGGCCTGCGGCTTCCCCAACGTGCTGCCCAGCTCCACCAACCCGACCCGGCCGTTCACCCGCAACACCATCGACGAACACCTGGACATGCTGATGGTGTGCCACCACCTGGACCCCAGCATCGCCGAGGACGTGGCCTTCGCTGAAAGCCGCATCCGCCGCGAGACCATCGCCGCCGAGGACATCCTCCACGACCTGGGCGCCTTCTCGATGATCAGCTCTGACAGCCAGGCCATGGGCCGCGTCGGCGAGGTGGTGACGCGCACCTGGCAGACCGCCGACAAGATGAAAAAGCAGCGCGGCCCGCTGGCCGAGGACGCGCCGGGCAACGACAACTTCCGCGCCAAGCGCTACATCGCCAAGTACACCATCAACCCGGCCATCACCCACGGCATCAGCCATGAGGTAGGCTCCATCGAAATTGGCAAATGGGCCGACCTGGTGCTGTGGCGCCCAGCGTTCTTCGGCGTGAAGCCGACGCTGATCCTCAAGGGCGGCGCCATCGCGGCCAGCCTGATGGGCGACGCCAACGCCTCGATTCCCACCCCGCAGCCCGTACACTACCGGCCGATGTTCGCCAGCTACGGCGGCTCGCGCCATGCCACCAGCATTACCTTCATCAGCCAGGCAGCACTGGACGCCGGCGTGCCGGAGCAGCTGGGCTTGAAGAAGCAGATTGGCGTGGTAAAGGGGTGCCGCACGCTGAAGAAGACCGACCTGATTCACAACGGCTACCTGCCGGCGATCGACGTCGACCCGCAGACCTACCAGGTGAAGGCAGACGGGGTGCTGCTGTGGTGTGAACCGGCGGAGACGCTGCCGATGGCGCAGCGGTATTTCCTGTTTTAAACGCGAACCCGCGTAGCCGCTGCCGCCAGGCTGCGCTGGCCCTTACCCACACCGAAGATCTATAGCGTGGCACAGGGCCAGCGCAGCCTGGCGGCAGCGGCTACAGGCCTTGCACGTAGCGCCCCAGGCGCTGGCGCAGCCGGGCGTTCTCGGCGCGCAGGTCGCGCACCTCTTCCAGCAGCTCCAGCGCCAGCGCCACGCCTTCCCATTCCAGGTCCAGGTCGTGATGCAACTTCGCCGCGCGCCGCGCGATCAATGGGGAAAAGTCGTCGAACAACCATTCCTCCGGGGACCGTCCCGTGGGTTCCACTATGCCGTGCTCGACGATTTCAATCACATAGGCCGCCGACATCTCAGTGGCCTGACAGAACGCTTGCATGTCCAGTTGAACGTAGCGGGACGTTTCCATGATCAACGACTCCAGTTGGCTCGGGGGTCGAATGCCGCCTTCTCCGACAGGGTTTTCCACAGCGCTTGCGTGGCTTCGTCGGCATGCGGGGGCATTACCACTTTCAGTTGTGCGTAGAGGTCACCGCGCTCGCCCTGCTTGCGCTGCAGGCCATTGCCTTTCACGCGCAGGCGCTGGCCGCTCTGGCTGTCGGGGCGGATGGTGAGGTTGATGCGCCCGGTGAGGGTGGGCACCGCCACCTTGGTGCCCAACGCCGCTTCCCACGGTGCCAACGGCACGGTGATGATCAGGTCGTGGTCTTCCACGTCGAACATCGGGTGCGGGGCGAACCGCACGATCAGGTACAGGTCGCCGTTCGCCCCACCACCCACGCCCGGCGCGCCCTGGCCCTTGAGGCGGATGCGCTCGCCGTCGGTGACGCCGGCCGGGATCTTCACGTTGAGGGTCTTGGTGGTGTGCCCGGTCTGCTGGCCGGCAGCGTTGTGCTGCGGCACCTGGAAGCTGATCTGCTTCGACTCGTTGGCCAGGGTCTCCTCGAGGAACACTGCAAGTTCCATTTCCACGTCTTGTCCTCGCCGCCCGGCGCTGCGTTGCTGGCCACGGCCAAAGGGGTTGCCATTGCCACCACGCCCGGCCGAGCCGAAGATGGAGCTGAAGAAATCGGAAAAATCGCCGGCGCTTTCCTCGAAGCCGCCGCCACCGCGGCCCTGCCAGCCTGGCGGGCCCTGGAACGGACGGCCGTGCTGGCCGTACTTGCGAATCTCGTCGTACTCGGCACGCTTGTCGGCGTTGCTCAGCGCTTCATAGGCCTCGGAGGCCTCCTTGAATTTGTCCTCGGCGTCCTTTTCCTTGCTGACGTCGGGGTGATATTTGCGTGCCAGCTTGCGGTAGGCGGTCTTGATCGCCTTCTCGTCCGCAGTCGGCTCCACGCCCAATATCTTGTAATAGTCTTTGAAGTCCATCGAAGGATCACCATCCGTTTATCGGGATCGCGCGGTCAGTCCACTTAGTGTAGAGACCTGGCAATGGGGTGTAAGTTTATCGACTGCCGGTACGCTTTGCTGAAGCCGCAGCGGCGCAGTCGTAGGGGATGACTGCAAGATTGGGGGGCCGAGGCGCGCTTTCAAGGTGCGACCGTGTGGCAATTAAACGTCCCATGGCCTTGATTATCGCTACCACTGGCATAAACTGCGCGGCCGTTTTTTGCACAGAATCCGGCAACGACATGACCAACCAAACCCCGGCCCGCGCCTGCGGCATCGACTTCGGCACCTCCAACTCCACCGTCGGCTGGCACCGGCCGGACGTCGAGACCCTGATTGCGCTGGAAGACGGCAAGATCACCCTGCCGTCGGTGGTGTTCTTCAATATCGAGGAGCGTCGGCCGGTGTACGGCCGCCTGGCGCTGCACGAATACCTTGAAGGCTACGAAGGCCGCCTGATGCGCTCGCTCAAGAGCCTGCTGGGCTCCAAGCTGATCAAGCACGACACCAGCGTGCTGGGCACCGCCCTGCCGTTCAAGGACCTGCTGGGCATGTTCATCGGCGAGCTGAAGAAGCGCGCCGAAGCCAACGCCGGCCGTGCCTTCGACGAAGTGGTGCTGGGCCGCCCGGTGCATTTCGTCGATGACGACAAGGCCGCCGACCAGGAAGCCCAGGACACCCTGGAAGAAGTGGCGAAGAAAATCGGCTTCAAGGAAGTGTCGTTCCAGTTCGAGCCCATTGCCGCGGCGTTCGACTACGAGTCGAGCATCCAGCGCGAAGAGCTGGTGCTGATCGTTGACATCGGCGGTGGTACCTCGGACTTCTCGCTGATCCGCCTGGCCCCCGAGCGCCACACCATCGACGACCGTCATAGCGACATCCTCGCCACCGGCGGCGTGCACATCGGTGGTACCGACTTCGACAAGCAGCTGAGCCTGCAGGGCGTGATGCCGCTGTTCGGCTACGGCAGCCGCATGAAAAGCGGCGCGTTCATGCCCACCAGCCACCACATGAACCTGGCCACCTGGCACACCATCAACTCGGTGTACTCGCAGAAATCCCAGCTGGCGCTGGGCAGCATGCGCTACGACATCGAGGACACCGCCGGCATCGACCGCCTGTTCAAGCTGATCGACCAGCGCGCCGGCCACTGGCTGGCCATGGAAGTGGAAGAGACCAAGATCCAGCTGACCCACGCCGACAACCGCCTGGTACCGCTGGACCGCATCGAGCCGGGCCTGAGCGTGGACATGAGCCGCTCGCTGTTCGAAGCGTCCATCGACACCCTGCTGGAGCGGGTGCGCGGCAGCGTCACGGCGCTGCTGAACGATGCCGGCGTGGGCGTGGCCCAGGTCGATACCGTGTTCTTCACCGGCGGTTCCAGCGGCATCCCGGCGCTGCGCAACAGCGTGGCGGCCATGCTGCCCAACGCGCGGCACGTGGAAGGCAATATCTTCGGCAGCATTGGCAGCGGTCTGGCCATTGAGGCGCGCAAGCGCTACGGCTAAACACCGCGCCGCGACCATCGCGGGCAAGCCCGGCTCCTACGCATTCGGTAGGAGCCGGGCTTGCCCGCGATGGTCCATCACACCAACTCGGCGCGGCGCAGCTCGCTTTTCAGGTACGCGTAGTAGATAGGCCCCGCTACCACCCCCGGCAACCCGAAGGCCGCCTCGAAGATCAGCATCGCCAGCAGCAGCTCCCACGACTTGGCGCGGATCTGGCTGCCCACGATGCGGGCGTTGAGGAAGTATTCCAGCTTGTGAATCAGCATCAGCCAGCCCAGCGCCGCCACGGCCACCCAGAGCGACACCGACAGGCCGATGATGGTGATCAGGGTGTTGGAGATCAGGTTGCCGATCACCGGTAGCAGGCCAAGGATGAAGGTCAGCACCACCATGGTCTTGTGCAGCGGCAGCTTGATGCCGCACAAGGGCAGGATGATCAGCAGGAATACCGCGGTGAACACGGTGTTCAAGGCGGCAATCTTGATCTGCGCGAAGACGATATTGCGGAACGCCTGCACCAGCAGGGTGAGGCGGGTCAGCAAGGCGCCCGCCAACGGCTTGTGCTCAGCCTCGGGCGGAATGCGGTTCAACGCCACGATAGCGCCCAGCACCATGCCGATCAGCAGGGTGACGAAGGTACGCACCGCGTCCTTGCCCACCAGTTGCAGCTCGGCCAGGTGCTTGCTGACCCAGTCGCTGATGGCCGAGCGGAACTCGGTGACGTTGGCCGGCAGGTAGGCATCGATGGACGGCGGCAGTTGCCCGCGGGCGCGGTTGAGCACGTCCATGAACTTGTCGAGGAAGGCCCCCGGGTTCTCGGCCTCGTGCATCAGGAAACTGATGGCCAGGGCGAAGATCACCGCCAGCAGGCTGACAATCACCGTGCCCAGCAACGCCACCGCCACCCAGCGCGCGCGCGGCCCGGAGATCAGGTGCTCGAGCTTGGGCGTGAGCATATTGACCAGTTCATACACCAGCAAACCCGCCAGCAGGCTGGGCAGCAGGCGCAAAGGCATCACCAGCAGCAGACCACAGAACATAATGATCAGGCTGGCCCATAACACGTGACGCTGGGAAAACGTTGGCATACAGCCTCGAACACGTACGACATGGAAGGACCCGGCAGTCTGCCAGCCTTCGCCTGGCAGAGCCAGTGGCGGCAACCGTCGTAGCAGCTGCCGAAGGCTGCGTCCAAGGCCTCGGGACGCGGCCTGCGGCTGCTGCTACGGGGGTTATTTCTTCAGGCAACTGCTCATGAAGGTCTTGCGCGCATCGCCGCTCAGGTTCTGGGTCTTGGCGGTGGCGTTGCAGGTGGTCATTTTCTGCTGCTGCGGGGTCAGGGTCTTGGTGGTGCTCGCCGCCGGGGCGGCTTTCAGGCAAGTGCTCATGTAGGTCTTGCGCTCATCGCCCTTGAGGCCCTTGGTGGTGGCATCGGCGTTGCAGGTGGTCATCTTGTTCTGTTGCGCGGTGGCGGCAAAGCCTTGTGAACACAGCAGCAGGCCGAGCACCAGCAGGGGCGCGTGCAGCATTTTCATGGAGTTTTCTCCTTGTCGCCGCGCTGGGCCGCGCGGCCTCGCCTGAAGTGTAGACAAACTTTGCAACAGCCCTTGGCGGCGCAGATTGTCGGATTCGCACGGTCGGTTGACGGCTTGGCGGTAGGTGCGCGCGGCGCAAAGCGGGGATAATCGCGCCTTATCGACTGACAGGCGTTCCCCATGCAATACGCGTTTCCGTTGCTGGCCATTCTGATCTGGGCCGGCAACACCGTAATCAACAAGATGGCCGTGGGCGCCATCTTCCCCGCCGAAATCGGCTTCTACCGCTGGCTGCTCGCCGGCCTGCTGTTCACCCCGTTCCTGCTGCCCAAGGTGTGGGCCAACCGCGCGGCGATCCGCCCGCACCTGGGCAAGGTATTCGTGCTGGGCCTGCTGGGCATGGCGGTGTACCAGAGCCTGGCGTACTTCGCCGCGGCGCTGACCAGCGCCACCAACATGGGCATCATCCTCTCGCTGATGCCGCTGATGTCCCTGGCCCTGGCTATCGTCGCCCTGGGCCAGCGCCTCACTGCCGGCGCGCTGTTCGGCGCGGTGCTGTCACTGGGCGGGGTGCTGGTGGTGGTTTCGGCCGGGCAACTGGGCAATCTGCTGGCCCACGGCCTGAACCGTGGCGACGCGATGATGCTGCTGGCCACCCTGGCCTACGCGGTGTACAGCACGCTGCTGAAGAAATGGCAGCTGCGCCTGCCAGCGCTGCAACTGCTGTACCTGCAGGTGCTGGTGGCGATTATCGTGCTGCTGCCGCTGTTCGTGCTGTCGCCCAAGGTGGGCCTGGGCATGGGCAACATCGGCCTGGTGCTGTACGCCTGCCTGCTGGCCTCCATGGTTGCGCCGCTGGCGTGGATGCAGGCGGTCAGCCGCCTGGGCCCCAGCCGCACCACACTGTTCTTCAACCTGCTGCCGTTGATCACCGCGCTGATTGCCGCCGCCGTACTGCATGAGCAACTGGCGCCGTACCACCTGGTGGGCGGCCTGCTGACCCTGGGCGGGGTGATCATGGCCGAGCGCTGGACCACGCCGCTGGGCCGCGTCCGGGGCTGCGCCTAGAGCCCGGCCTGCGCCAGCCGGGCGGCGTGTTCGGTGAACAACCGCACCGGCTCCACCCCCTTGCCCACCAGGCCCAGGGACTGGTTGACGATGTCCAGGTGGTCCATGGGGTAGTCATCGCCAATCACCTGGCCCAGGTGCGAGCTGAAGCGCCCGACCATGCCGTCGCACTGCCCCGCCTCGCGCACGAAGGTGCGGGCGAACAGCTTGCAGCTGCGGTGCGAGCCGTCCAGGCGGTTGCCGCCGCCGTCGGCCAAGGGGTGCTGCAACACCCCCGACCATGAGTAGTAATGCACGCCATTGACCACTGGCTCGCCCTGCCCGCCCCAGGTAGCCGGCAGGCCCTGTGGATACGCCTGGTTGAAACGCGCCACCCCGGCGCAGGTCAGGGAATTGTGCGACCCGTGCACGTCGATGGGCAGCAGCGGCCCGCGCCAGCCGGTTTCCAGCACGCCCATCAACAGCCCCAGCAGGTACAGGACGACATGCAGCAGGCGCCCGCCCACCGAGTTGTGCGGGTAGCGGCGCTCCAGGTAGTCGGCCAGCTCCGAGCCATGGTTGGGCCCGGCCACCGAGGTCACCGACGCCACCCAGTCCGGGCGTTTGGCCGCGGCATAGCGGGCGGTCAACGCGCCCTGGCTGTGGCCGATCAGGTTGACCTTGGCCGCGCCGGTCTCGTGGCGAATGCGCTGGATGATCAGCAACAGCTGCTCGCCGCGCACCTCGGTGCTGTTGATCGGCGACACCTGCACCGGAAATACCTGCGCGCCGCCACGGCGCAGCGCCCGGACGATGCCGAACCAGTAGGGGTACAGCAGCAGCCGGACAAAGCCGAGCATGCCGGGCACCAGGATGACGGGGTAGCGAGTAGCGCCGGGCTTGGCCATGGCGTGGGCATCCTTGGGGGGCAAGCCAACATACTAGCGCACTGACATCGAACTCCTGCGTGGCGCCGTTGCCACAGTATTACGGGGCCACTATTGGCTCATTCGAAGGAGCGACACCTATGTACAAGCAAACCCTGGCTGCAGTGTGCGTACTGGCTTCGCTGGCGGGCTGCGCCAACACCAAGGTCGAAAACCCCGTGGACTTTGTCACCTACCGCAACGAGCCGCTGGTCAAGCAGGTGGACACCGGCATGACCATGCAGCAGGTCATCGCCATCGGCGGTACCCCCTCCAGCGTCGTGGATGGCAACGGCAAGACCGCCGCCGGCACCTGCAACAACTACGTGCTCAACACCGACGGCAAGCAGCAGGCCTACTACGTGAGCTTCGACGGCACCGGCCACGTGGACAGCAAGGGCTTCATGACCTGTGCCCAGCACAAGGGCAACGTCAAGGCGATGCCCTGATGTCGCGCGGATAAAACTTTCCGGTACCTGGCGCACTCACACCCTCTGTACCGATCGAGCCGGGCGCCCGTCAGCCAATGACGGGCGCGATAGAGCCTGACGGCCCCAACCGTATAGCCTGGAGAATGTCATGACCATTGCACTGACCGACAAGAACACCCTGCGTGAAACCGCTCGCAAGAATGTTGACCAAGGCGCCGTGACCGAAGGCTATGACGCCGACCGCCAGGAGGTGCTGCGCCTGCTCAACGACTCGCTGGCCACGGAGCTGGTGTGCGTGCTGCGCTACAAACGCCATTACTACATGGCCAAGGGCGTGAAGGCCCACGTGGCCGCCGAGGAGTTCCTGGAGCACGCCGGCCAGGAAGCCGAGCACGCCGACAAGCTGGCCGAACGCATCGTGCAGCTGGGCGGCGAGCCAGACTTCAACCCCGACAGCCTCAGCAGCCGCTCCCATGCCGAATACAAGCCGGGCAGCAACCTCAAGGAAATGGTGTACGAGGACCTGGTAGCCGAGCGCATTGCCATCGACAGCTACCGCGAGATCATCCAGTACATCGGCGACAAGGACCCTACCTCGCGCCGCCTGTTCGAAGAGATCCTGGCGCAGGAAGAAGAACACGCCGATGACATGGCGGATATTCTGGATGGGCTGTAAACGGCCCCCTGCAACCGAAAACGCGGCCAATGGCCGCGTTTTTTTTAATGGTCAACGGGTACTGGGCACTGTCTTCGGCGCTTTACCCGCCTTCATCTGCTCCAGCAATGGCGTGCACTGGTTAGGCTCGCCACCGCTGGGTGCCACAAGCGCCAACAGCCCTGCCGCCGGGGCCGCCACCACGCCCAAGGCAATCATCCCCGCGCCACGCAGCAGCAACGGCACCGCTTGCACGCCAGCGCTTGGCTTGGCGAACGGCCCGCGCACGTACAGCGGCGAACGCAGCGACAGCAGGCGGAAGCCCTTGGATTCGGGAGTGATCTTCAGGTCCAGCTGTTCGGTCTTGAAGTTCACCGTGCCATCGATGTAGATAATCGCGTTCTCGGTGTCGAACACGAACAGCCGTGGCGCCGCCAGGCCATCCTTGATGCCCAGGTCGGCGGCGGCGCAGTTGATCTTCACTTCCTTGTCGCCAAAGATCTTGCCCATCACGTAGTTGCCCACGTTCAGCCCGGCAATCTCCATCAGGCTGCGGCTGACCGCGCCATCGTTGATCAACAGCTTCAGGTCGCCGTTGGCGCTGCCCAGCAAGGCCGCCACCGAGTTGCCCGTGCCGGCGATGTCGGCGTCACCGTTGAGCTGGCCGAAGCTGGTCTTCATCGGTTCGAAGGTGGGGAACAGCTGTTTCAGCTTGAAGCCGCGCGCGGTCAGCTTGGCCCGGCCCTGCAACGGCGTGGTGCGGCCGTTGAGGCCGATCTGCGCGTCGAGGTTGCCACCCGCCACGCCAAAGCGCAGGGGTTGCAGGTTCAGTTGGCCGTCATCGAGCACCAGGTGCGTGTAGAGGTCGGTGAACGGCAGCTCCTTGCTCTGCACGATCTTCTTGCCGGTGAACTCGACGTCGGCGTCCATGGTGCGCCAGCGCTCGGTGCGGAACTCTTCCACCGGCAACACCTTGCCCGCCGGTTGCTTGCTTTCGCTGCCGCGCGCGGCCTGCTTGGCATTGGAGTCGGCGCCGATCAGCGGTGCCAGGTCGGTGAACAGCAGCTGGTTGGACACCAGCTTGCCGGTCAGCTTGGGCCGCGGCTGGCTGGCGACGAAGCTCAGGTCGCCGTGGATATCGCTGTTGCCGATCTTGCCGTTGAAGCCCTGGTATTCGAAGGTGGCACCGCTGGGCTCATGCAGCTTGGCCTGCAGGTGGCCGTCGGTGGAATACGGCGGCGAATCGGGCAGCGTCACCCCGGTCAGTGGGTACAGCTTGCTCAGGCTGGCGCCTTCCAGCTTCAGGCGCAGGTCCAGGGCGCCGAGGTTGCGCGGGTCGGTCAGGGTGCCAGCGACGGCCACGTGGGTGTCGGCAATGCGCACGTCGGCCTGCACCGGGAACGGCTTGGCCGCGTCCTGCAGGGCCAGCAGGCCGCCGATCTTGCCGGTGCCGTTGACGGGCTGGTCCTTGTAGCGGCCAGTGACCTTGAAGCCGAAGGCGTAGTCCTGGGCGCTGCCGCCCTGGTCGCTGACCTTCTTCGCGGCGCCGCTGCCGACGATGTCACTGAACGGAATCGGCTTGCCCAGCGGGTCGATCAGCACGTCGGCGTGGGCTTTCAGGGTCACGTCGTCATACACCACGTGGCCCTTGTCGAAGCCGATGGCGCCGATGTCCATCACCCATTTCGACGGTTCGGCGTTGGGGTCCTTGGGCCCGAAGTCGAAAGTCCAGTTGGCGCGGCCGTCGGCCAGGCGTTGCAGGTTGGCGTCCGGCTGGGTCAGGTCGATGCGTGGGATGACGATGCGCTCGGCCAGCAGCGGCAGCGGCGACAGGCGGAACGCCACGCGCTTGAGGCCGACCATCTGCGGCTCTTTCGACCATTCGGGGTTGCCCAGGGTCAGGTCCTCAGCCTCGAAGTGCGGCCACGGCACCCAGGCGCGCCAGCCGCCCTCGTCGGGCTCGCGGCCCCACTGCACGGCCAGGTTGCCGTTGATGGCGAACGGGCGGTGCAGGGCTTCGGACACCTTCGCGTTGAGCGTCGGCTTCACCCGGTTCCAGTCAAAGGTGGCAATGACCACCACCAGTACGACGATCAGCAGCACCAGGGTGCCAACTGTCCAGGCCAGGATCTTGCGGGGGCGCGTCATGCACGAATCTCCAAGTGACAGCGAGCCGGAAAACGGCGGCCCGCCTGGTTGCAGCAATTACCTTAGGACTGGCAAACCGCCCGGGGGTTTAACCCGATTGATGAAATCGCCGAACACTTTCATCGATGGACGTTCCATGAAAGCGCAGCCGCCGCGGAAAATCCCCGCGACAGTGCAGGCGAAACCCGCGTAAGGCCTTGATTAGACAGCCCCAGGGCAAACAATCAATTCCGTTGATTGTTACCATTGTCCTTATGAACTTTTATATCTAATTCTCAAGAGTAGCATTGGCTTCGTACCCACTTTTCAGCCCTCCAAAGGAGCGCCAAATCATGAAACGCCAATTGCTGCTGACCCTGACCCTCTCTGTACTGGCCGCCAACGTGTTCGCCGCCAGCAACGTCCAACCTGCCGTTGCCCAGCACAGCGCTGCGGTGATCGTGGCCCAGGATGGTTCGGATCGTACCCTGAACCGCGTCGCCCAAGACGGCTCCGACCGCACCCTGAACCGCGTCGCTCAAGACGGCTCCGACCGCACCCTGAACCGCGTTGCTCAAGACGGCTCGGACCGCACCCTGAACCGCGTTGCTCAAGACGGCTCGGACCGCACCCTGAACCGCGTTGCTCAAGACGGCTCGGACCGCACCCTGAACCGCGTCGCTCAAGACGGCTCGGACCGCACCCTGAACCGCGTTGCTCAAGACGGCTCGGACCGCACCCTGATGCGCGTCGCCCAGGACGGCTCCGACCGTACCCTGAACCGCGCGAGCTGAGCCTTGGCTGCCCTGGAAAAAGCCCGGTCCCCGTACCGGGCTTTGATTTTTCCGCCGATTTGCTAGAGTGCTGCGCTGCCCTTCACAGAATCCCGCACCATGTTGCCCCGCGCCGAACAGAAACAGCAGACCCGCCACGCCCTCCTCGATGCCGCCCGGCAATTGATCGATGCCGGCCGTGGGTTCGGCAGCATCAGCCTGCGTGAAGTGGCCAAGGCCGCGGGCATCGTGCCCACCGGCTTCTACCGCCATTTCGACGACATGGACCAGTTGGGCCTGGCCTTGGTCAATGAAGTGGGCGAAACCTTCCGCGAAACCATCCGCCGCGTGCGCCGCAACGAGTTCGAGCTCAAGGGCCTGACCGACGCCTCGGTGCGCATCTTCCTCGACAGCGTGGCCGCGCACCGCTCGCAGTTCCTGTTCCTGGCCCGCGAGCAGTACGGCGACTCGCGCCCGGTGCGCCAGGCGCTGACCTGCCTGCGCGACGGCATCAGCTCGGACCTGGCCGCAGACCTGGCGCTGATGCCCAAGTGGCAGCACCTGGACAGCGCCGCCCTGGCGGTGATGGCGGACCTGGTGGTGAAGACCGTGTTCGCCACCCTGCCCGAGCTCATCGACCCGCCCGCCGAGGCTCTACCCCGGCAGTTGTCGCCCCAGGCGAAGATCACCCAGCAGCTGCGCTTCATCTTCATGGGCGCCAAGCACTGGCACGGTTTGAGCAGTATTGACGACTGACCCAGCTTGGTGCCATACAGGCTGAAGCGCACCAATATGTAACATTTTGTTGCCCCAAGTTCTGGCGCAAGGCCGGCATTCGCAGCGCTCGCATGTTGGCAAGATGCTTGCTGTCAGCAAACTATCGCACTCAGCCGGATGCCTGAAAATGCTGGTGATCCACCGCAGAACCGAGCCAAAACCTGACTGGTCGGCCGAATTACACCTGAATTTCGAAGCGCGCAGCAAAAGCCGCCTGCGCTGTTTTAGTGCCGACGGCGAAGACGTCGGGTTGTTTCTGGAGCGCGGCCAGCCGCCGCTGCACGACGGCGAATTCCTCGAAGCCCAGGACGGCCGCGTGGTGAAAGTCGTGGCCCGCCCCGAAACCCTGCTGCACGTGACCTGCGCCAGCGCCTTCGAGCTGACCCGCGCCGCCTACCACCTGGGCAACCGCCACGTGGCCCTGCAAGTGGGCGATGGCTGGCTGCGCCTGCTGGACGACTATGTGCTGAAAGCCATGCTCGACCAACTGGGCGCCACCACCGAGGTCATCGAAGCGCCCTTCCAGCCCGAGCATGGCGCCTATGGCGGCGGCCATCATCACTCGCGCCATGGCGAGGAAGATTTCAACTACGCGCCCAAGCTCCACCAGTTCGGCGTGCGCACGTGAACCCGGCCTGGGCCCTGCTGCGCCTGGCCAGCCCGCAACTGCCGATTGGCGGCTACAGCTATTCCCAAGGCCTGGAGATGGCGGTGGAACAAGGCACGGTCAAGCAGGCCGACGACGCGCGCCGGTGGATCAGCGATCAGTTGCTGCTCAACCTGGCACGCTTCGAGGCGCCATTGCTGCTGGCCCACTGCACCGCCGCCGCGGCAAACGATTGGCCGGCCCTGCGCCAGTTGAGCGACGAGCACCGCGCCAGCCGCGAAACCCGCGAGCTGGCCCAGGAAAGCCGGCAGATGGGCTATTCGCTCAAGCAGTTGCTCGACGGCCTGCCCGAACTGGACAGCGCCGCCCGCGACTTCCTCGCCGCCACGCCCGAACCGCACCTGGCCCTGGGCTGGGCGCTGGCCGCGCGCGCCTGGAATATCAGCCCCGCCGACGCCCTGGCCGCCTGGCTGTGGAGCTGGCTGGAAAACCAATTGGCGGTGCTGATGAAAACCCTGCCACTGGGCCAGCAAGCCGCCCAGCGCCTGACCAGCGAGCTGCTGCCCTTGCTGCAGCAGGCCCAGCAGCACGCCAGCGAACTCGACCCCCACCACTACGGCAGCGCCGCCTTCGGCCTGTCCCTGGCGAGCATGGCCCATGAGCGCCAGTACAGCCGCCTGTTCCGTTCCTAGGAGATGACAATAATGAATACCCAGCCCCTGCGTGTCGGTATCGGCGGCCCGGTCGGTTCCGGCAAGACCGCCCTCACCCTGGCCCTGTGCCTGGCCCTGCGCGAGCGCTACAACCTTGCCGTGGTCACCAACGACATCTACACCCGCGAAGACGCCGACTTCCTGGTGCGCAACGAGGCCCTGGCGCCCGAGCGCATCATCGGCGTGGAAACCGGCGGCTGCCCGCACACCGCCATCCGCGAGGACGCCTCCATCAACCTGGAAGCCGTGGACCAACTCAACCGCCGCTTCCCGGGCCTGGACCTGATCCTGGTGGAGTCGGGCGGCGACAACCTCTCGGCCACCTTCAGCCCCGAGCTGTCGGACCTGACCATCTACGTGATCGACGTATCGGCCGGCGACAAGCTGCCGCGCAAGGGCGGCCCGGGCATCTGCAAGTCGGACCTGCTGGTGATCAACAAGATCGACCTGGCACCGCTGGTGGGCGCTTCGCTGGAAATGATGGACGGCGACACCAAACGCATGCGCAACGGCAAGCCGTTCGTGTTCAGCAACCAGAAGACCGGCCAGGGCCTTGAAGAGATCATCGCCTTCATCGAACGCCAGGGCCTGCTGACTGCCGCCTGAGCCACCACACCCCCGTAGCCGCTGCCCACAGGCTGCGCTGGCCCTGAGCCCCGCTTGAGATTTGCAGTGTACTCAGGGGCCAGCGCAGCCTTCGGCAGCGGCTACACACCTACCAAGGAAGCCACCCATGACCCTGAAAAAACTCTTCGGCGCCGCCGCCCTGCTGCTCACCCCGGCCCTGGCCTTCGCCCACCCCGGCCACGGCGAACATGGCATCGTTGCCGGCGTGCTGCACCCGCTGACCGGCATCGATCACCTGCTGGCCATGCTGGCCGTGGGCCTGTGGGCCGCGCAGCAGACCGGCAAGGCGCGCTGGGCGCTGCCCGCCACCTTCGTCGGCACCATGCTGCTGGGCGGCGTGCTTGGCTTTGAAGGCCTGCAGTTGCCAGGCCTGGAAAGCGGCATCGCCGCCTCGGTGCTGGCCCTGGGCCTGGCGGTGGCCCTGGCCATTCGCCCACCGGTAGCCCTGGCCATTGGCGCCACCGCGCTGTTCGCCCTGTTCCACGGCGTGGCCCACGGCCTGGAGCTGCCGGAGATGTCCAGCCCATGGGCCTACGCCGCCGGTTTCGTTGCCGCTACCGCCGCGCTGCACGCGGTCGGCTATGCCGTGGTGCGCCTGCTACCCCAGGCCGCCAGCCCGCTGGTGCGCATCGCCGGCGCGCTGTCCGCGCTGACCGGCGCGTGGCTGCTGGCCGGCTGACCCCCCCCGTAGCAGCGGCCGCAGGCCGCGTCCCAAGGCCCCGCGTATCCCCTGGAACCACGCAGGCCCGGGACGCAGCCTGGCGGCAGCTGCTACGGGGCGCTTCATCCCTGTTACCATGTCGCTCAAACAGCCGCTTTGACGACACCTTTCATGCTCGATCACTCCCCGCAAGCCGCCTTCACCGCCGTGCATGAGCACTTCCTGAAGACCATCGTGCCCCTGTGGCAAGGCCCCGGCTGGAACGCCGACCTGGCGCTGCCCTACGAGGCGCTGGCGCCCGACCACACGCCCATGCCGGTGCAACGCTACCGGGCCATGGCCTGCGCGCGGCAGCTGTACCTGTTCGCCGGGCTGATCGAGCAACCGGGCGCGCGCGAGCACGCAGCAGCGCTGTTCCGCTCGCTGCAGAAGCATTTCCACGACGCCGAGCACGGTGGCTGGTTCTACAGCATCGACGCCCAGGCGCGGCCGCTGGACCGCACCAAGGACCTGTACACCCACGCCTTCATCATCTTCGCCTGCGCCCACTACTGGCGGCAGTCCCGCGACCCGCTGGCCGAGTCGGTGCTCAACGCCGCGCTCAACGTGGTCGCCACGCGGTTCGCCAGCGGCGATGGCCTGTACGAGGCCGCGCTGGCCGAAGACTGGGCGCCACTGGGCAGCGGGCCGCTGCAGAACCCGCTGATGCACCTGGCCGAGGCCTTCCTGGCGACCCTGGCAGTGCGTGATGATGAAGCGGTGAGCGAGGCGCTGCTGGCCCTGTGCGCGGCCATGCAGGCGCGCTTTGTCGATGGTGCTTCGGGCTTCCTGATGGAGAAACCGTGCGGCGCTGTGGATAACTGGTGGGAGCCAGGCCATCAGTTCGAATGGTTCTATCTGCTGGAATCATCCGAGCTGCTGCGCGGTGGTGCGCTGCATGCGTCGCTGGACAAGGCGTTCGCCCCTTCCGAGCGCATGGGCGTGAAGCAGGGCGGCGTGCTGGCGATGCTCGACGTCGACGGCGGCGTGCGCGATGCCACCCAACGCATCTGGGCCCAGGCTGAATACCTGCGGGCCCTGACCCTGCGCCCCGGCGCCGATGTGGCCGGGCAGCTGCAAGTGCTGCAAGCGCGCTTCCTGCATGCCGGTGGCTGGCACGAGTGCCGCGATGCCAGCGGGGCGGTGAGCCGGCCGGATATGCCGTCCACCACCCCGTACCACCTGGCTACGTGCTACGAGGCGTTGTAGCGCCTTACGCCTTGTGCGGGCGCTCGATGGCGAAGCCCGCCCAGCTCTGGGTCACCGGCATCAGTTCCAGGCTGTTGATGTTGACGTGCGCCGGGGTGTTCAAGATCCAGAAGATAGTGTCGGCAATGTCCTGCGGCTGGATCGGCTCAGCGCCCGCGTAGGTGGCGTCGTAGCGCGCCTGGTCGCCGTTGAAGCGCACCAGCGAGAACTCGCTTTCGCACAGGCCCGGCTCCAGGTTGGTGACGCGCACGCCAGTGCCCTGCAAGTCGCAACGCAGGTTCAGCGAGAACTGTTTGACGAACGCCTTGGTGGCGCCATACACGTGGCTGCCCGGGTAGGGGTAGTTGCCCGCCACCGAACCGAGGTTGACGATGCTGGCGCCGCGGCCCTGGGCGATCAGGCGTGGCAGCAGCAGGCGGGTGCTGTACATCAGGCCTTTGACGTTGGTGTCGACCATGGTGTCCCAGTCGTCCAGGTCGCACTTGGGCGCTGGGTCCACGCCCAGGGCCAGGCCGGCGTTGTTGATCAGGCCGGTGAGCTTGTCGAACTCCGGCGGCAGGCCGGCGATGGCAGCTTCCATAGCCTTGCGGTCACGCACATCCAGCACCAGGGCGTGCACCTTGGTCTGCTTGGAGAGTTCCTCGGCCAGGGCGTTCAGGCGCTCCTCACGGCGACCGGTCAGCACCAGCGACCAGCCGGCCTCGGCAAAACGGCGGGCACAAGCTTCGCCAAACCCGGAAGTGGCGCCAGTGATAAACACGGTGGAAGTCATTGCATGCTCCTGGAAGGCTGTGGGTAAAGTCGATTTCAAAGCATGCCCGCGCGGCTGCGCGACGGCAAGTAAAAGGCGCACCTGATCAAAAAATGATCGCCGGCCGCAAACCCTTGTGCCAGCTGGGCCGCCGCCACTTTTGCGCACGTTATCCACAGGCCCTTGCACAGTATCCGTGGGCAACTGTGCTGTGCACAAAGCCTTGAATGGCGGGGCTTGTAGCGGGGTGCAGCGGCTTTTCGGCTTGACCTTGACCGCGCAGTCAGGTAGCCCCGCCAGCGGTCACGCGTGAGGGATAACCATGGGGATGGCGCCAGGCCAGTAACTACGCCGCTCCGGGCAGTCTTTCCAAGGCTTGCCCACAGAGTTATCCACAGGCTTTCAGGCCCCGGACGAGCGGTATTGGCCGGTGGATAAGGGCTTGACAAACACCCCGGCAGCAGGCTGGAAAAACGCTGATCAAAAAACAACCACAACCCTGCAGGCCACGCCGTTAAAGGCCTTGGGCAATGTACACCCAAGTTACCCACAGCCAGCTCCACAATAACCGGGGACAACTGCTTTACATGACAAAACAATGAATTGGAGTGGTTTTATGTCGCAGTGGGCGAGCAAGCAAAAAGGGTTTTCCACAATCCTGTGGAAAACCCTTTTTTACGCCAAACCCGTAGCAGCTGCCGCAGGCTGCGTCAGGGCGTCATACAGGTCAGTGGCCGCCGAGATAAGCGTTACGCACCTCATCGTTACTCAGCAGCTCCGCCCCCGTGCCCGTCAACCGAATCTCGCCGTTGACCATCACATACGCCCTATCCGACAGCTTCAGCGCATGGTTGGCGTTCTGCTCCACCAAAAAGATCGTCATCCCCGACTTCGCCAGCTCGCGCAGGGTGCTGAAGATCTGCTTCACCACGATGGGCGCCAGGCCCAGCGACGGCTCGTCCAGCAGCAACAGCTTGGGCCGGCTCATCAAGGCGCGGGCAATGGCGAGCATCTGCTGCTCGCCGCCCGACATGGTCATGGCGCGCTGGTTGCGGCGCTCCTTGAGGCGCGGGAACAGCTCGAACATGCGCTGCATGTCTTCGCTGGCGAACTTGTCGCCGATGGGGATGGTGCCCATCAGCAGGTTCTCTTCCACCGACATGTCGGGGAACACCCGCCGGCCTTCCGGCGACTGGGCGATGCCGTTGGAGGCGATGTAGTGCGAGGACTTCTTGGTGATGTCGGTGCCGCGGTAGATGATCTGGCCGTTGGCGGCGCGCGGCTGGCCGAAGATGGACATCAGCAGGGTCGACTTGCCGGCGCCGTTGGAGCCGATCAGGCTCACGGTCTCGCCCTCGTTGATGTGCATCGAGACCTTTTTCAGGGCCTGGATGGGCCCGTAGAACACGTCGAGTTCCTTCAGTTCGAGGATCGGGGTACTCATACCAGCTCCTCTTCATCCGCGCCCAGGTAGGCGGCGATCACTTTCGGGTCGTGGCGAATCTGCTCCGGGCCGCCTTCGGCGATCACGTTGCCGTGGTCCAGCACCACGATGTGGTCGGAGATGCCCATGACCATGCCCATGTCGTGCTCGATCAGCACGATAGTCATGTCATGCTCGTCGCGCAGCAGGCGGATCATGCCGCTCAACGCTTCGGTTTCCTGCGGGTTGAGGCCGGCAGCCGGTTCGTCCAGGCAAATCACCTGGGGCCGGGTGCACATGGCCCGGGCGATTTCCAGGCGGCGTTGCTGGCCGTAGGAAAGCTCGCCGGCCAGGCGGTTGGCGCAGTCCACCAGGTCCACCACTTCCAGCCAGTAGAACGCGGTGTTGAGCGCGTCTTCCTCGGCCTTGCGGTAGCCCCGGGTGTTGAGGATGCCGGCCACCATGTTGCGGTTCACCCACATGTGCTGGGCCACCAGCAGGTTTTCCACCACCGACATTTCCCGGAACAGGCGAATGTTCTGGAAGGTGCGGGCCAGGCCTGCGCGGTTGACCAGGTGGGTGCCGCCGAACATCTTGTAGTACAGGCGGCTGGCGAAGCTGCGCGGCGAGACGAAGTCGGTGGGCTGGAAGGGCTCGCCCAGCAGCTTGATGACGTTGGTCTTGATGCCACGGGTCTGCAGCTCGATACGCCCGCCAGTGGCCTTGTAGAAGCCGGTCAGGCAGTTGAACACGGTGGTCTTGCCGGCGCCGTTGGGGCCGATCAGGGCGAAGATCGAATTGCGCTTCACCTTCAGGCTGACATCGCTGAGCGCCTTGATGCCACCGAAGTGCATCATCAGGTTTTCAACCGTGAGTACATATTCACTCATGGCGCCACTCCTTTACGCGGGACCACACCGGTACGGCTGATACGAATCAGGCCGCGCGGTCTCCAGATCATCATCAACACCATCAACACGCCGAACAGCAGCACACGGTACTCGGCGAACGAGCGCAGCAGTTCGGGGGCCACGGTGAGCACGAAGGCGGCGATCACCACCCCGACAGTGGAACCCATGCCGCCCAGCACCACGATGGCCAGGATCAGCGCCGACTCGAAGAAGGTGAACGAGGTGGGATTGACGAAGCCCTGGTAGCTGGCGAAGAACACCCCCGCCAGGCCCGCCGTGGAGGCGCCCAGGGTGAAGGCCGAGAGCTTGACCAGCACGTGGTTCAGGCCCATGGCGCGGCAGGCGATCTCGTCTTCGCGCAGGGCTTCCCAGGCGCGGCCCACCGGCATGCGGGTAAGGCGGTGCTTGATGTACAGCACGCCGATCACCACCAGGAACAGCACCGCGTAGATGAACACGAATTTCAGGTCGGGGTTGTAGTCGATGTGCAGGAACTCATGGATAGGGATGCCGCCCTCCTTCGCCTTGCGCCCGAACTCCAGGCCCAGGAAGGTCGGCGATGGCACCGGCACGCCGTTGGGGCCGCCGGTGAACGACAGCCAGTTGTTCAGCACCAGGCGGATGATCTCGCCGAAGCCCAGGGTGACGATGGCCAGGTAGTCACCGTGCATGCGCAACACCGGGAAGCCGAGGATGCAGCCGGCGAACGCCGCGGCCAGGGCCGCCAGCGGCAGCGCCGACCAGAAGCCCAGGCCCAGGTACTGGTAGCCCAGCGCCAGGCCGTAGGCACCGATGGCGTAGAACGCCACGTAGCCCAGGTCGAGCAGGCCGGCCAGGCCCACCACGATGTTCAGGCCCAGGCCCAGCAGCACGTAGATCAGGCCGAGGATGACGATGGTCAGCACGTACTTGTTGGCGAACGCCGGGAAGACGATGGCCAGCACGATCACCAGCGGGATCACCCAGCGCAGCGCCGACTTGTGGCCGGGGGCAAGCACGTGCACGCCCGAGCCGCCGCGCTCCATGCCCTGGGAAATGCGCAGGCCGCGGGGCGTCTGCAGGAACAGGCTGATGAGGAACCGGCCGATCACCACGGCCAGCACCAGCCAGGCCACGCGGGAGGGTTCCAGGTTGAAGCTGTAGCCTTGCAGCACCACGCCGACGATCGGGCCGAAGACGATCAGCGCCAGCAGGCCGGCGATCACCGCGTCGATCACGCTTTGCTTGATATCGATGGGTTTGATTGGGGCACCAGACATAAATTACACCTTCGCCACGAGTGGTCGACCCAGCAGGCCCTGGGGTCGGAAGATCAGGATCAGCACCAGCAGGGCGAAGCTGAACACGTCTTTGTAGTCAGAGTTGATCAGGCCCGAGAACTGCGACTCGGCAACCCCAAGGATCAACCCGCCGAGCATGGCCCCCGGCAGCGAGCCGATGCCGCCCAGCACCGCGGCGGTGAAGGCCTTGATGCCGATGATGAAGCCGGCGTAGAAGTCGAAGGTGCCGTAGTTCACGGTGATCAGCACGCCCGCCAGCGCCGCCATGGCCGCGCCGATGATGAACACGTAGGAAATCACCCGGTCGGTGTTGATGCCCAGGATCGAGGCCATCTTGCGGTCTTGCTGGGTGGCCCTGCACATGCGGCCCAGCTTGGTGTACTGGATGATGTAGGTCAGCACGGCCATGCCGGCGAACGCTGCCACCAGGATGAACAGCTTGGTGTAGGTGATCTGTACGAAGCCGGTGCCGATGTCGAAGCGCCAGCCGCCGCTGAGCAGCGTGGGCACGCCTTGCTGGTTGGGGCCCTGGGCGATCTGCGCGTAGTTCTGCAGGATCAGCGAGATGCCGATGGCGCTGATCAGCGGCGCCAGGCGCGTAGAGTTGCGCAGGGGCTTGTAGGCCACGCGCTCGATGACGAAACCGTAGACCCCGGTGACGACGATGGTGAACACCAGCGTGCCGAGAATCAGGAAAGGGAAGGACTCGACGCCAAAGAACGACAACACCGCCAGGCCGATGGCCGCCAGGTAGGCAGAGATCATGTACACGTCGCCGTGGGCGAAGTTGATCATGCCAATGATGCCGTAGACCATGGTGTAGCCGATGGCGATCAGCCCGTAGACCGACCCGAGGGTCAGGCCGTTGACCATTTGTTGCAGGAAAATACCATCCATCATGCACGCTCACGAACTTCTGGGCCGCACGGGTCCGCGCGGGCAAGCCGGGCCTGCCCACTCGAGACGCGAGCGGTGGTAAGAGAACTGACGGGCCTGGCCACGAGCGGCCGGGCCCTGTTTGACCCAGCCTGGGGCTTAGCCCCGGGCCAGGCCGACGTCATGTCATTTCTGCTTGTCGAGCTGGTGGTATTTGCCGTCCTTGTCCCACTGGTACACCACGTAGTCCGAGACTTTCAGGTCGCCCTTGCTGTCCCAGGTCTTAGTGCCCATCACGGTGTGGACAGGGTTGGCCTTCAGCCATTTGGCAGCGTCTTCGCCCTTGTCGGACTTGGCGCCATTGAAGCCTGCGGCCAGGGCCTGGATCGAGGCGTAGGCGTACAGGGTATAGCCTTCAGGCTCGTAGCCGGCCTTGCGGAACTGGTCCACCACCGCCTTGCTGTCTGGCAGCAGGCGCGGGTCGGCGCCGAAGGTCATGTACACGCCATCCACGTACTGGGCGCCACCGGCGGTGGTCACCAGTTCGTCGGTGACCACGCCGTCGTCGGACATGAACTTCACGTCTTTCAGGCCTTGCTCGCGCAGTTGGTGCACCAGCGGGCCGGCCTCGGGGTGCAGGCCACCGAAGTAGACCACGTCGGCGCCAGCGGCGCGGATCTTGGTCACCAGGGCGCTGAAGTCTTTCTCGCCGCGGGTCAGGCCCTCTTCCAGCACCGGCTTCACGCCACGGGCGGTCAGCTGCTTGGCGGTGGCGTCGGCCAGGCCCTTGCCGTAGGTGTCCTTGTCGTTGATGACCGCGACTTTCTTGCCTTTGAGCACGTCGACGATGTAGTCACCGGCGACCACGCCCTGCTGGTCGTCACGGCCGCACATGCGGAACATGGCGGTCAGGCCGCGCTCGGTAACCTGTGGGTTGGTGGAGCCTGGGGTGATGGCGATGATGCCAGCGTCCCCGTAAACCTCAGAAGCAGGAATGGTGGACGAGGAGCAGAAGTGACCGACCACGCCGGCGACCTTGTCCTGGTCAGCCAGCTTGTTGGCCACCGCCACGGCCTGTTTCGGCTCACAGGCGTCGTCGCCCTGCACCAGGATGATCTTGCCGCCGTTCACGCCGCCGTGGGCGTTGATCTCGTCGGCCGCTGCCTGGGCACCTTTCATGTATTGCAGACCGAAGGATGCGTTGGCACCGGTCATGGGGCCTGCCACGCCGATCTTGATGTCGGCTGCCTGTACAAACGAAGAAACACCCAACGCAGTAGCCACTGCGAGAGCCAGAAAACCTTTCCTGTAAAACGTCTGCGACATGAGGTGGTGCTCCTGAGTTTTTTTGGTTGGCACTACAACTTCAGCAATAGCTCTGAGCAAGCGCCGTGCCATCCCATTTTCCAATGTGGGACGCCAGGCGCCGTTTTGCGCGCGCAGGCCCTGCGCCCGCCTTTTTGCGGCTCGTGCAACCGTCTGGCTCGGGCCTGGTAACACCGGGTTGCAAAAAAGGCGCAACCACAAAGTGCCATCATTGCAACCTGCTAGCACTTGCGCGTGCAACCGACCTGTAACAGGCTGCGTAACCGAAGTGCACATCAGCGGTGCGCAATTGCTACGCCACGCACCATTACAGGCTAGCTGGTGCCTGGAAAAACACAGAGTTAGTTAGGAAACTACTTATAGTGGCGGCGAAAAGGCGATGCCAGAGGCTTTCGCGCCAGGCTCAAGCATTCGGCGGCCAGCACAAAAGACTGGCAGAATGAGCCTTTACTGTGCGCCACTATCGATTCCGTCATGCCGCCAGGCCCAGTTGGAGCCCTCAATGAGCGAGAGCGTATTCGCTGATCGCATCGTGCAGAACCTGCTCGACACCGATTTGTACAAGCTGACCATGATGCAGGCCGTCCTGCACAACTACCCCAACGTCGAGGTGGAGTGGGAGTTCCGCTGCCGCAACGGTGAAGACCTGCGCCCGTACCTGGCCGAAATCCGCTACCAGATCGAGCGCCTCTGCGAACTGAGCCTGAGCAGCGACCAGCTGGGGTTCCTGGAGCGCATCAACTTCATGAAGCCGGACTTCCTGCGCTTCCTGGGCCTGTTCCGCTTCAACCTGCGCTATATCCAGACCAGCATCGAGAACGACCAGCTGAGCATCAAGCTGCGCGGGCCGTGGCTGCACGTGATCCTGTTCGAAGTGCCGCTGCTGGCCATCGTCAGCGAAGTGCGCAACCGCGTGCGTTACCGCGAGGTCACCCTGGGCCAGGCCCGCGAGCAGCTGTACCGCAAGTTCGACTGGCTGGCGGCCAACGCCTCGGCCGACGAACTGGCCGAATTGCAGGTAGCCGATTTCGGCACCCGCCGGCGCTTTTCCTACAAGGTTCAGGAAGAAGTGGTGTCGGTGCTCAAGCACGATTTCCCCGGGCGCTTCGTCGGCACCAGCAACGTGCACCTGGCGCGGGAAATGGACATCAAGCCGTTGGGCACCATGGCCCATGAATGGATCATGGCCCACCAGCAACTGGGCCCGCGGCTGATCGACAGCCAGAGCGCGGCGCTGGATTGCTGGGTGCGTGAATACCGTGGGCTGCTGGGCATCGCCCTGACGGATTGCATCACCATGGACGCCTTCCTCAGCGATTTCGACCTGTACTTCGCCAAGCTGTTCGATGGCCTGCGCCATGACTCGGGCGACCCTGTGCAGTGGGCGGAAAAAGCCATCGCCCATTACCAGAAGCTGGGCATCGACCCCATGAGCAAGACGCTGGTGTTCTCCGACGGGCTGAACCTGCCCAAGTCGCTGGACATCTTCCGCGCGCTGCGCGGGCGCATCAACGTCAGCTTCGGCATTGGCACCAACCTGACCTGCGATATCCCGGGGGTGGAACCGATGAGCATTGTGCTGAAGATGACCGACTGCAATGGCCAGCCGGTGGCGAAGATCTCGGACGAGGCGGCGAAGACCCAGTGCCGGGATGAGAACTTTGTGACCTACCTGCGCCACGTCTTCAAGGTCAAACCCTGACCTGTAGCCGCTGCCGCCAGGCTGCGGCTACGGTGATGAGGTGATCAATCCACCAGGGTGACCGCGCCTTTCATCATCGAGATGTGGCCCGGGAACGAGCAGAAGAACGCGTAGTCAGTCCCCGCCTGCAGCTTCGACACGTCGAAGGTCACCGAATCCTTCTCGCCGGCACCGATGATCTTGGTGTGGGCCAGGATGCGCTCGTCGCCATCCTTCAGGTAGTTCTTGTCGATGCCGGCAGCCATGCCGTCGCTGGCCACGCCCTGGGCGTCGGCAGCCTTGCTCAGCACCCAGTTGTGGCCCATGACGTTCTTGGCCAGCGAGCCCGAGTGGCCCAGGTTGACGGTGAAGGTCTTGCAGGTCTTGCTGATTGCGATGGCTTTGGTGTCGAAGGTCATGCTGTCGGTGGAATCGACGTCTACCTTGCAATCAGCGGCAAATACCTGGCCGGCAGCGAGGGCAAGCAGGGAGGCGGCTACGACTTTTGCGAACATGGTGGATCTCCAGGACAGTTATTAAGCAAGGCTTCTTCTATGAGCCCTATCGAAAATGGCAACAAGACAAACCTTACACGCACCTAATATTGTATACAATATCAATCACGGAGCGTTTACATGAACAATTTCCTGCGCAGCCTGCTCGCCGCCTACGCCTGCGGCAACACCGGCACCGAACATCTGGACGACTGAACGAAAAGCTGGAGCCAGAGCGCCTGCGGATTTACCCTGTGGCCCCCAACGTGCCAGGAGCCACCCCATGCCTTTGACTTCAGTCTGTGTTTTCTGCGGCGCCAGCAGCGGCAACAACCCGGTATACCGCGAGGCGGCCATCACCCTGGGCCGCGCCCTGGCGGCGCGCAAGCTGACGCTGGTCTACGGCGGTGGCGCCGTGGGCCTGATGGGCATCGTCGCCGATGCCGTGCTGGAAGCCGGCGGTGAAGTGATCGGCATCATCCCCCACAGCCTCAACGACCTGGAAATCGGCCACAAGGGCCTCACCCGCCTGGAAGTGGTGGACGGCATGCACGCACGCAAGGCGCGCATGGCCGAGCTGGCCGACGCCTTCATCGCCCTGCCCGGCGGCCTGGGCACCCTGGAAGAGCTGTTCGAGGTGTGGACCTGGGGCCAGCTGGGCTACCACGGCAAGCCGCTGGGCCTGCTGGAGGTGAACGGCTTCTACAGCAAGCTCACCGGCTTCCTCGACCACCTGGTGGAGGAAAACTTCGTCCGCGAGCAGCACCGGGCGATGCTGCAGGTGAACGACTCGGCCAACGACCTGCTCGACGCCCTGGACGCCTGGCAGCCCACGGTGCTGCCGAAGTGGACCGACAAGAAGCCGGACTGATCAGCCCGCCAGCTCGCCCAGCGGCGTCACCGTGACCTGCACTTCCGGGTCATGGCTGCCGCCGCCCAGGATCACCCCGCGCAGTGGCGAGACGTCGGAGAAGTCGCGGCCCCAGGCCAGGGTGATGTGCTCCAGCGCCGGCTGCACGTTGTTGGTGGGGTCGAAGTCGACCCAGCCCAGCGGCGGGCAATACACCGACACCCAGGCATGCGAGGCGTCGGCGCCGATCAAGCGCGGCTGGCCGGGCGGTGGCTGGGTCAGCAGGTAGCCGCTGACGTAGCGCGCCGCCAACCCGCGCGACCGCAGGCACGCCAGCATCAGGTGGGCGAAGTCCTGGCACACGCCGCGGCGGCGCTCCAGCACTTCCACCAGCGGCGTCGCCACCTGGGTGGCCTCGGCGTCGAAGGTGAACTCCTCGAAGATCTTTTCCATCAGCGCCCGCGCACCTTCCAGCAACGGCCGGCCGGGCGGGAAACAATCGGCGGAAAAGGCCACGAAGCTCTGCTTGAGCCGCACATAGGGCGACTCGAAGCGGTAGCGGCAGGCCTTCATCAGGTCCTCGGCGATGGGCGCGCTGTTGTAGCACAGGGCGTTGCGCACCTTTTCCCAGCCTTGCGAGGCGGCGAAGTCCGGCGTGGCCCGCGCCAGCACCTCCACTTGCAGGCGTGCGCTGACTTTCAACTCGTCGTGGGGCCGCTCGAAGGTCAGGCGCGTCAGCGGGTTGCCGAATACGTCGAAGTCATCCACGCGCCAGCTGGGTTCGGGGCTGATGACCAGGCTCTGCTCGCGGCAGATCTGCCAGGCGCAGGGCCGCGGCCACAGGTGCGCCAGCTGCTGGGCCAGGGACACCGGGCTGTCGTAGTGGTAATGGGTGTCGTGAAGAATCTGGTACTGGGCGCTCATACCGACACCGTCCGTTGGCTGACATCATCGACGTGGGCGAAATGGCGCAGGGCCAGGCGGTCAGAGACCTGGCCGCTGGCTTCGTTGATGGTCTGCAGCAGGTCGGCCAGGCCGTCGAGCACCGCCTGCACGCTGGGCGCGCCGAACAGCGAGTGTTCCAGGCTGCCCAGGTCGAAGCCGGCCAGGCGCTCGATGAGCATGGCCAGGCCGCGCTCGCGGGGCGCACCGAATTCATCGTTGAGGCGCCGCAGCGCGCGGTTCACCAGCTTGAGCTGGAAGATCACCGCGTGGGGGTTCTGCTCGTCCAGCAGCAACAGGTCGAGCACCGGGATCAACTGCGGCACCGCCAGGTAGCGCGAGCGGTAGGTGATGCTGCTGTTGCCCAGTTCCAGCAGCCATTCAAGGCCGGCCTGGTCGGTCACCGCCACGCCGCGCAGGAAGCCGGCCAGGCTGGTGCTGAGGAACTGCAGGCGCTCGATGCGCCGGCCGATCATCAGGAAGCGCCAGCCCTCGTCGCGGGTCATGTCGTCGAGGGCGAAGCCCGACAGCGCCGCCAGCGACATCACCAGGCGGTTGAGGAAGTCCAGCAGCTCGCCCAGGTCGGGCTCTTCCACGTCCAGGCTCTGGGCTTCGCGCTGCAGCTCCACCAGCGCCTGCCAGTTTTCCCTGGACAGCTTGCCGCGCACCTGCGAGGCCGCCCACTGCAGGCGCTGCAGGTTGGCGCGCAGGCTGAACGGCCACTCTTCGCCCAGCAGCGCGGCCAGCAGGCGTTCTTCCAGCTCGCCCTCCTCGGGCAGCAGCGACAGGCGCTCGGCCAGCTCCACCGCGGCGTCCAGCGCCAGCGGGTCGTCGCCGTCGATGTAGCGGCCAAGGATGATGCGCAGCAGCCGCGCGCTGTCGTCGCAGCGCTCGCAGTAGCGGCCGAACCAGAACAGGTTCTCCACCACCCGCGACGGCAGGTACGGGTCGACCCGCACCACGTCGTGCACGCCGATGGTTCGCTGGGCCTTCCACTGTTCGCCGATGGGCACGCGTTCGCCCAGCACCCAGGTGTCCTTGCTGGCACCGCCGCGCTGCATCGACACCACCTCGGCGTCAGCCTCGGCGGCCACCCGCGTCAGGGCGCCGGGCAGCACCCGGTAGCCGTCGTAACCAGCCACCGCGTACACGCGCATGCCGATGGCCCGCGGCGCCAGTTGGCCGTTGTCCTGCCACACCGGCGCCTGGCTTAGCTGCGCCAGCTCCTGGGCCACGTAGGCGTAAGGGCGCGCCTGGATGCGCTCGGCCATGGCCTTGCGCTGCTTGGCATCAAGGTCGCGGCCGAACACCGGGGTAAAGCTTTGCGAGGGGAACGCCGGCTTGATCAGCAGGTTCGGCAGCTTTTCCAGGGCCTGGGCCATCACCGGCGGCTCGCCGCACCACCAGGTGGCGATGGACGGCAGGATCAGCTTCTCGCCGAACAGGTGCTCGTTGATGGTCGGCAAAAAGCCCAGCAGCCCAGGCGATTCCAGCACGCCGCTGCCCAGGGCGTTGGCCACCAGCACGCGGCCCTGGCGCACGGCTTCGAGCAGGCCGGGCACGCCCAGGGCCGAGTCGGTGCGCAGTTCCAGCGGGTCGCAGAAGTCGTCGTCCAGGCGCCGCATGATCGCGTGCACCCGGCGCAGGCCGTTGAGGGTCTTGAGGTACACGGTGGCGTCGCGCACGGTCAGGTCGCTGCCTTCCACCAGCGGGTAGCCCAGCTGGCGCGCCAGGTACAGGTGTTCGAAATAGCTCTCGTTGAAGCGCCCGGGGGTCAGCAGCACGATCAGCGGGGTTTCGTTGCCGCCCGGCGCCAGGCGCCGCAGGGTGTCCTGCAGGGTGCGGAAATAGCCCGCCAGGTGTTCCACCTTGAGGTCGCGGTACAGCTCGGGAAAGGCCCGCGACACGCTCATGCGGTTTTCCAGCGCATAGCCTGCGCCCGAGGGCGCCTGGGTGCGGTCGGCGGTCACCCACCAGCGGCCGTCGGGGGTGCGCGCCAGGTCCACGGCGCACAGGTGCAGGAAGGTGTCGCCGGGCAGCTTCAGGCCTTGGCACGGCCAGAGGAAATTGTTGTGGCCGTACACCAGCTCCGCCGGCAACAGGCCCTTGCGGATCAGCTCCTGGGGGCCATAGATGTCGGCCAGCACCGCGTTGAGCAGACGCGCGCGCTGGGCGATGCCGGCGCGCAGGTGCTGCCACTCGGCGGCGGGAATCACGTGGGGCAGCAGGTCCAGCTCCCACGGGCGGTCGGCGCCCTTGGGGTCGGCGTAGACGTTGTAGGTCACGCCGTTTTCCTGGATCTGCCGGGTCAGCAACGCCTGGCGCTGGGCCAACTGCGCCGGGCTACTGCGTTGCAATTGGTCGAACAGCTTGCGCCAGTGCGGGCGCACCGAGCCGTCAGCCGCGAGCATCTCGTCAAAACTTCCCGCCGTCAGCGGGTATCGGTCAAGCAGGTCTGGCATGGAACGCTCGGCGCAGGCAGTAAGACATCAGAAAAAAGCGGCAGGCCGGTTGCCCGGCCGCCCTTTCAGGTGCGACGCATGTCCAGTGTCATCGGCAGCTCGTCATTGTTCGTGAGTGTAGGCGCAGGCTGCGGGCCGGGGCTATGGCCCAGGCGGAAGAATCGCGACAGGCGCCGGCTCTCGGCTTCGTTGGCGTTCACCGGCAGCGTCTCGTAGTTGCGCCCGCCCGGGTGCGCCACGTGGTACTGGCAGCCGCCCAGGGAGCGCTGCATCCAGGTGTCGTGGATGTCGAAGGTCAGTGGCGCGTGCACCGGGATGGTCGGCTGCAGGCAGTTGAACGGCTGCCAGGCGCGGAACCGCACGCCGGCCACGTACTCGCCGACCTTGCCGGTGGGCTGCAGCGGCACGGTGCGGCCGTTGCAGGTGAGCACGTAGCGCTGCGGCGACAGGCCGTTGAGCTTGACCTGCAGGCGCTCCAGCGACGAGTCGACGTAGCGCACGGTGCCGCCGGCGCCGCCCTCCTCGCCCAGCACGTGCCAGGGCTCCAGGGCTTGACGCAGCTCCAGTTCGATACCCGCTACCGCATAGTCGCCGATCTTCGGGAAGCGGAACTCCAGGTGCGCGGCGAACCATTCGGCACGCAGCCCGTAGCCGGCGCCGTTGAGGTCGGCGATGACGTCGGCGAAGTCCTGTTCGATGAAGTGCGCGAGCATGAAGCGGTCGTGCAGCTCGGTGCCCCAGCGCGCCAGCTTCGGCGGCGCATAGGGCTCGCGCCAGAAGCGCGCCACCAGGGCACGCAGCAGCAGTTGCTGCACCAGGCTCATGCGCGCGTGGGGCGGCATTTCGAAGCCGCGCAGCTCCAACAGGCCGAGCCGGCCGGTGGCGCCGTCCGGGGAATAGAGCTTGTCGATGCAGAACTCGGCGCGGTGGGTGTTGCCGGTAACGTCGATCAGCAGGTTGCGCAGCAAGCGGTCCACCAACCACGGCGGGCATTGCTCGCCGGGCGCGGGCATCTGCTGGAAGGCGATCTCCAGTTCGTACAGCGAGTCGTTGCGCGCCTCGTCCACCCGCGGCGCCTGGGAGGTCGGCCCGATGAACAGGCCGCTGAACAGGTAGGACAACGACGGGTGGTTGTGCCAGTAGCTGATCAGGCTGCGCAGCAGGTCCGGACGGCGCAGGAACGGCGAGTCGGCCGGGGTGGCGCCGCCGAGCACGAAGTGGTTGCCGCCGCCGGTGCCGGTGTGGCGGCCGTCGATCATGAACTTCTCGGTGCTCAGGCGGGTTTCCCGCGCCTGTTCGTAGAGGAACTCGGTGCGCTCTACCAGCTCGTCCCAGCTGGCCGAGGGCTGCACGTTGACCTCGATCACGCCCGGGTCGGGGGTGATGCGGAAATTGGCCAGGCGCGGATCGTAGGGCGGCTCGTAGCCTTCCAGCAGCACCGGACACTTGAGTTCCTCGGCGGTGGCCTCGATCACTGCCACCAGCTCCAGGTATTCCTCGGCCTTGGCCAGCGGCGGCATGAACAGGTACAGGCGGCCGTCGCGGGCCTCGGCGCACAGGGCCGTGCGGGTCAGCCAGCTGGCCGACTCGTCCAGCTTGGGCACGCGCTCGTCGGCGGCCTGGGCCGGGCTGGCGACCTGCAGCTGCACCGGGGTGGGCAGCGCGCCCAGGTCCTGGTTGGGGTCGCGCGGGTGCACGAAGGGGTATTCGGCAGCGGTCACCCAGGGCTGCGAGGCCAGGGGCAGGCGGTAGCCCAGCGGCGAATCGCCTGGCACCAGCCGGCAGTGGCTGTCACGCAGGTACCAGCGGCCGCTCTGCCATTGCTCTCCATCAGCCGTGCGCGCCAGCGGCAGCACCTGGCCGATGACCTTGTCCAGGCCCTGGCTGAACACTTTGCGCAGGCGTTTGCGCTCCATTTCCTCACCCAGGCGCGAGTCCTCGGCGCTGACGTTCACCGGCAGCGCGCCTTCGCGCCACAGGTAGTAGAAATTGTCTTCGTAGGCCGGGAACACGAAGCGCGGCGGTAGCTTCAGGCGCTCGGCGACGCTGGCCAGGAAGCGCCCGGCCAGCTCGCCGGTAGCGCCGTAATCACGGGTTTCATCGGCGATCAGCGCGTCGTTGTGCCAGATCGGCTCGCCGTCCACGCGCCAGTAGGCGTTCAGCGACCAGCGCGGCAACTGTTCGCCGGGGTACCACTTGCCCTGGCCGAAGTGCACCAGGCCCTTGGGCGCGTAGCGGGCGCGCAGGCGCTGGTACAGCTCGGCGGACAGCTTACGCTTGACGTCGCCCAGGGCCGCGGTGTTCCACTCGGCGCCATCGGGGTCGTCGATGGACACAAAGGTCGGCTCGCCGCCCATGGTCAGGCGCACGTCGCCCTCCACCAGGTCGGCGTCGATCTGCAGGCCCAGCGCCTGGATCTCCTGCCATTGCTGTTCGCTGTAGGGCCGGGTGACGCGCGGCGCCTCCCAGATGCGCTCTACCGCCATTTCATGGCTGAACTCGCATTCGCACGGCTCCACCAGGCCGCTGATGGGCGCCGCAGAGGACGGATCGGGACTACAGGCCAATGGGATATGCCCTTCACCGGCGAACAGCCCAGAGGTGGCGTCCAGGCCGATCCAGCCCGCACCGGGCAGGTACACCTCGCACCAGGCGTGCAGGTCGGTGAAGTCCACCTCGGTGCCGGACGGGCCGTCCAGGGCTTTCACATCTGCCGTCAGCTGGATCAGGTAGCCGGACACGAAGCGCGCGGCCAGGCCCAGGTGGCGCAGCAACTGCACCAGCAACCAGGCCGAGTCACGGCAAGAGCCCGAGGCGTTTTCCAGAGTTTCTTCCGGCGTCTGCACGCCGGGCTCCATGCGGATCAGGTAGCCGATGTCCTGGCTCAGCCGCTGGTTCAAGCCCACGAGGAAATCCACGGCAGGAATCGGCGTGCGGTCGATACCTTTCAGGTACGCCTCAAACCTGGGCGACAGCGGCAGCTTTTCCAGGTACGGCGCCAGTTCGTGCTTCTCGTCCTTGGCGTAGGCGAAAGGGATATTTTCGGCGTAAGGCTCGAGGAAGAAGTCGAAGGGGTTGAAGACCGCCATCTCGGCGACCAGGTCCACCTCGACGCGGAACTCGTCGGTTTTCTCTGGGAACACCAGGCGCGCCAGGTAGTTGCCCTGGGGGTCCTGCTGCCAGTTGATGAAGTGCTGCTCGGGCAACACCTTCAGCGCATAGGACAGCACGCGCGTGCGGCTATGGGGCGCGGGGCGAAGGCGGACGATCTGCGGGCCAAGTTCAACCGCACGGTCGTAGCGGTAATGCGTGACATGGTGCAATGCGACATGGATCGACACGGCGTGCCTCCTGCGAGCCTTAACGGTAAGCGCACCGCGCAAGGTTTATGCCACGTGGGCAAAGCCAAGCACTAGAGCGCCTGCTCATTCAAGCACAGCACCAAGATCGTGCCATGCCCGATTAGCATCGCAAGGGTTGCACATTTATCGGGCAGGCACATGACGCAAGCGAAGGAGGCGGTTGGCCAAGGCGTTATCGCTGCCGACGCAGCCACAGGAAGTGTTGGCGCATTTCGCGATGGCGTCTCGAATTCAGCAGCAACAACCCCGTGAGCGGCGACAACACCGCTACCGCGAAGACACCGAGCGGTGGCTGGTAGAAATAGCTGGGGAGCACCGTGACCAGGCAGGCCAGCAACACGGCGGCAATAACCCAGGTCGCCGCGAGCCGGCCCCTGACCATCAGGAAATGGCTGATGAAAACTGCCACCCCCACCGATGCCCCGCCCCACAGCAGCCCCGGCCCCTTGAGCGGCTTGAGCGGCACGCTGGCCAGATAGGAGAAGCCGACAATGGCAACTACCGTACCAATCGCAAGGCAACAACATAGGACGACGCCTATGAACGCTGGGTAATATTTTGCCATCCAGCTGAGCGAGCCATGCTGGTCAGTCATTCACCGTCCTCCTCATACAGCCCGACGGCTAACCCAGCTCAGCACCGCCCCCGTGCAGGCCAACCCGGCATTGAGCGCTTCCTGCAACACCCGCGAGTCACGGCCGTCGTTGTGTACCTGGCTGATGAACTGCTCGGGCGTAGTGTGGCGCTTGGCCTCACGCAATATCACCCGCTTCACCGCCTTGCTGCAGATCGGCTGGAACTCACGCAGGGTGACCACGTTGAAATCGCTGTCGATATACACCACCCCGGCGCCGACGATTCCGGGGTCGGCGTCGATGGCGGCGAACAGGCGTGGCAGGTTGATGCGGCTTTCGATGCGCTGGCGGGCGAAGTGCTGAGAGGGGGTGGTGAAGGACGGATTGAGAGCGGTGCTCACTGGACGGTTCCTTGTTCAGTGGGAGGAGCGCGGTACGTAGCAGCTGCCGAAGGCTGCGTCACGGGTTATGCGGCGTTAGTGACGCGACCTTGCGGCCGCTGCTACAGGTGTGGGGGCCCAACGAAATATTGCGTAGGCCGGCGGTGGGGCGCAAGGGGAAATGCAAAACCGGGTGTAACCGAAACTTTCGGTTACACCCGGCTTCACATCAGCGCGGCAGCACGGGCTGGCGCGAAGGTTTCTTCTTGCCCTTGCCACCCTTGGCGGCGTCGTGGCGGGCCTTGGCGGCTTCCTTGGCGCGGGCTTCGGCGGCGGCCTTGGCCTGTTCGCGCTTGTCCCACGGCTTGGAGCCGTCGCTGCCACGCGGCGGCAGGCCGGTGTGTTGGGTCAGGATGCGGGTTTCCTTGGCCACCTTGTGGCTGCCGGCCGGCGTCGAGTTCTTGCGACGGGCACTCTGGTAGGTGTCGGTCGCCGGCTGGTGCAGCGGGATCAGCTGGTGCTTGCCCGGGCCAATCAGGTCGGCGCGGCCCATGCGTTCCAGCGCTTCGCGCAGCATCGGCCAGCCCTTCGGATCGTGGTAGCGCAGGAAGGCCTTGTGCAGGCGGCGCTGCTCCTCGCTCTTGACGATGGTGACCGCGTCGCTCTTGTAGGTGACCTTGCGCAGCGGGTTCTTGCCCGAGTGGTACATGGCGGTCGCCGACGCCATCGGCGAGGGGTAGAACGCCTGCACCTGGTCGGCGCGGAAACCGTTGCCCTTGAGCCACAGCGCCAGGTTCATCATGTCTTCGTCGGTGGTGCCCGGGTGCGCGGCGATGAAGTACGGAATCAGGTACTGCTCCTTGCCTGCTTCCTTGGAGTACTTCTCGAACATGCGCTTGAACTTGTCGTACGAGCCGATGCCCGGCTTCATCATCTGGTTCAGCGGGCCTTCTTCGGTGTGCTCCGGGGCAATCTTCAGGTAGCCGCCCACGTGGTGGGTGACCAGTTCCTTGACATACTCCGGCGATTCCACCGCCAGGTCGTAGCGCAGGCCCGAGGCGATCAGAATCTTCTTCACCCCCGGCAGGGCACGGGCGCTGCGGTACAGCTGGATCAGCGCCGAGTGGTCGGTGTTCAGGTTCGGGCAGATGCCCGGGAACACGCACGACGGCTTGCGGCACGCCGATTCGATTTCCGGGCTCTTGCAGGCAATGCGGTACATGTTGGCGGTCGGGCCGCCCATGTCCGAGATCACCCCGGTGAAGCCTGGCACCTTGTCGCGGATCTCTTCGATCTCGCGAATGATCGACTCTTCCGAGCGGTTCTGGATGATGCGGCCTTCGTGCTCGGTGATGGAGCAGAAGGTGCAGCCGCCGAAGCAGCCACGCATGATGTTCACCGAGAAGCGGATCATGTCGTAGGCCGGGATCTTCTCCTTGCCATACGCCGGGTGCGGAATGCGCGCATAGGGCATGCCGAACACGTAGTCCATTTCCTCGGTGGTCATGGGAATGGGTGGTGGGTTGAACCACACGTCCACTTCGCCATGCTTCTGCACCAGCGCACGGGCGTTGCCCGGGTTGGTTTCCAGGTGCAGCACGCGGTTGGCGTGGGCGTAGAGCACGGCGTCACCGCGCACTTTCTCGAACGACGGCAGGCGGATGACGGTCTTGTCACGGGTCATGCGCGGGCTGGCCAGGATCTGCACGACCTTGGGCTCGTTCGGGTCTTCCACCGGGCCCTTTTCCTGCTCGATGGCGCAGGCCTGGGTGTCCTGGGTGTTGACGTACGGGTTGATGATCTTGTCGACCTTGCCCGGACGGTCGATACGGGTGGAGTCCACCTCGTACCAGCCCTGAGGCGTGTCGCGGCGCACGAAGGCGGTGCCGCGGATGTCGGTGATTTCTTCGATCTTCTGCCCGTAGGACAGGCGCTGGGCCACTTCGACGATCGCGCGTTCGGCGTTGCCGTACAGCAGGATGTCGGCGCAGGCGTCGATCAGGATCGAGTGGCGAACCTTGTCCTGCCAATAGTCATAGTGGGCGATGCGGCGCAGCGAGGCCTCGATGCCGCCCAGCACGATCGGCACGTGCTTGTAGGCTTCCTTGCAGCGCTGGCTGTACACCAGGCTGGCGCGGTCGGGGCGCTTGCCCGCCAGGCCGCCAGGGGTGTAGGCGTCGTCCGAGCGGATTTTCTTGTCCGCGGTGTAGCGGTTGATCATCGAGTCCATGTTGCCGGCCGCGACGCCGAAGAACAGGTTCGGCTCGCCCAGCTTCATGAAGTCGTCTTTGCTGGTCCAGTCCGGTTGGGCAATGATGCCCACGCGGAAGCCCTGGGCCTCCAGCAGGCGGCCGATGATGGCCATGCCGAACGACGGATGGTCGACGTAGGCGTCACCGGTGACGATGATGATGTCGCAGGAATCCCAGCCGAGCTGATCCATCTCCTCCCTGCTCATGGGCAGGAATGGCGCTGGCCCGAAACACTCGGCCCAGTACTTTGGATAGTCGAATAACGGCTTGGCTGCTTGCATGTCGATGACCGTGTGGCTACATGTTGAAAAAACGCGGGCGCGGAATATAGCACAAATTTTGACCAATTCCGACGACCACTGTCGGAATTCAGCCCGCTCGATAAAAACCCCGGGTTATTCGTCGTCGTCGAAGTTGTAGCTGCCTGGCGCCAGGTTCTCGAAGCGCGTGTACTTGCCGATGAAGGCCAGGCGGATGAAGCCGATGGGGCCGTTACGCTGCTTGCCGATGATGATCTCGGCGATGCCCTTGTGCTCGGTCTCGGGGTGGTACACCTCGTCGCGGTACACGAACATGATCACGTCGGCGTCCTGCTCGATCGCTCCCGATTCCCGCAAGTCGGAGTTCACCGGGCGCTTGTTGGGGCGTTGTTCCAGGGAGCGGTTGAGCTGCGACAGCGCCACCACCGGGCAGTTGAATTCCTTGGCCAGGGCTTTCAACGAGCGGGAAATCTCCGAGATCTCGTTGGTACGGTTGTCGCCGCTGGAACCGGGAATCTGCATCAGCTGCAGGTAGTCGATCATGATCAGGCCGATGTCGCCGTGCTCACGCACCAGGCGGCGCGTGCGCGCGCGCATTTCCGACGGACTGATGCCGGCGGTATCGTCGATGAACAGCTTGCGGTCGTTGAGCAGGTTGACCGCCGAGGTCAGGCGCGGCCAATCGTCGTCGTCCAGGCGGCCGGAACGCACCTTGGTCTGGTCGATGCGGCCCAAGGAAGACAGCATACGCATGACCAGCGAATCACCTGGCATCTCCAGCGAGTAGACCAGTACGGCCTTCTCGCTGCGCAGCACGGCGTTTTCCACCAGGTTCATGGCGAAGGTGGTCTTGCCCATCGACGGACGGCCGGCAACGATGATCAGGTCGGCAGGCTGCAGGCCGCTGGTCTTCTCGTCCAGGTCGGTGTAGCCGGTGGACAGGCCGGTGATGGCCTCGTCGGTGTTGAACAGCGTGTCGATGCGGTCGATGGCCTTGGTCAGCAGGTCGTTGACGCTGACCGGGCCGCCAGTCTTGGGCCGCGCCTCGGCGATCTGGAAGATCTGCCGTTCGGCCTCGTCGAGGATCTCGGCGGCGTTGCGGCCCTGGGGGTTGAAGGCGCTGTCGGCGATCTCGTTGCTGATGCTGATCAGCTGGCGCAGGGTGGCCCGCTCGCGGACGATCTGCGCATAGGCCTTGATGTTGGCGACCGACGGCGTGTTCTTCGCCAGTTCGCCCAGGTAACCCAGGCCACCGACCTGGGTGCTCTGCCCTTCCTTGTCCAGCTGCTCGTGAAGGGTGACCACGTCGAACGGCGTGTTCAAATCCGCCAGGCGGGCAATGGCGCGGAAGATCAGGCGGTGGTCATGACGGTAGAAATCGCCATCCGAAACTTGATCGAGCACGCGTTCCCAGGCGTTGTTGTCCAGCATCAAGCCACCGAGCACGGCCTGTTCGGCCTCGATGGAATGCGGCGGCACCTTGAGGGCGGCGGTTTGCAGATCGTACTGTTCGGGTTGCGATATCTCGTTCATGGCCACTTGAAATCAGAGGGTACAGAAAGACAAAGGGCACGACCTGTAGACAGGATCGTGCCCAATGTTACCGGCTGTTACCCAAGGGTGCCAGCCGATAGGTAGTGCCTTAAGCAGCTACAACAACAACGCGTACGGTAGCTTCTACGTCGCTGTGCAGGTGCACGGCAACGTCGTATTCGCCAACGTTACGGATGGTGCCGTTCGGCAGACGAACTTCAGCCTTGGCAACTTCAACGCCCGAGGCGGTCAGTGCGTCAGCGATGTCGTGGGTGCCGATCGAACCGAACAGCTTGCCTTCGTCACCGGCGGTGGCAGTGATGGTCACTTCCAGCTCAGCCAGTTGGGCAGCGCGAGTTTCAGCCGAAGCTTTCTTGTCTGCAGCCAGTTTTTCCAGCTCGGCACGACGCTCTTCGAACGCAGCCAGGTTGGCTGGGGTCGCGGCGGTAGCTTTGCCGTAAGGCAGCAGGTAGTTACGGCCGTAACCAGCCTTAACGTTTACTTTGTCGCCCAGGTTGCCCAGGTTGGCGACTTTTTCCAGAAGGATCAGTTGCATGTGGAAATCCTCTAACTTTTAACCTTCACCGTTCGCATTGCCAGCGTCTTTCGACGCCAGACGTCCGCGAAAATCAATCAGGCTGTCGACAATGGCCAACACCACGAGCAACGGATAGATCAGCTGCATGAACACCAGCAGCGTCACGTACAGCCCCACCAGCCAGAACCGCGCCAGGCGCTTTGCAGCGACCAGGGCATGGATCAGGGCCAGGCCTGCGAACAGCAGCGGCACACTGCACAGCGGCGTGAGCATGGCCAGTTGAGTGCCGAAATTCGGCCCCACCAGCATGCACGCCAGCAGCAGCAATGCCGGCCCCCGCGGGATGCGCACGGTGCGAAACTCGCGACCGAACCCACCCGGGTTGTACAACAACGCTTGCCAGTACCGGCCCAACATCAGGCACAGCACGCTGACAATCTGCAGCATGGCCGCTATCAGGCCGGTCAGGACCGGTGGCAGCAGTGCGCTCAGGCGCGCTCGCTCTTCTACCGACAATTGCTGGTAGAGATCACCGAGGGCCATGGGCAGGACCTTTGACAGTTCCTGCGCCATGCCGTCGATGTGAGGGCGGAAAACCGCGCCCAGCACCACTGCATACACCAACCCCAGGGCTATGCTGACCAGCAGCACGCGGATCCAGGACTCACTCGAGCGCAGCACGTGCGCGAGGGTCGCCGAGCCCAGCAGCACCAGAAGTGCGCGGGGGTCGTGGTCGCTTCCCAGCAGCCACCACGCCAGAGCGGGCAGCAGGCCGAGGGCGAGGACACTCTTGGCATCCTGAAATCCGCGCCGCAGAAGCACCAGGCTTCCCGCGGCAGCACCCAACCAGAACAACAGCGGCATGACTGCCGATATGGCCACCACCAGGGTGGCCTGCATGCGTCCGCGCATGATGAAATCAGCTATGGCGCGCATGCATTCAATCCCTTGCTACTTGTCGACGACCCGGTCTCAGCGGCCGTGGCTGTCGGTGTAGGCCAGCAGGGCCAGGAAGCGGGCGCGCTTGATAGCGACGGCCAGCTGACGCTGATAACGAGCTTTGGTACCGGTGATACGGCTTGGAACGATTTTGCCGGTTTCGGATACGTAGGCTTTCAGGGTGTTGAGATCTTTGTAATCGATCTCTTTCACGTCTTCAGCGGTGAAGCGGCAGAATTTACGACGACGGAAGAAACGTGCCATGTAATTGGCTCCTCAAAAGGTCCGTGGATTACTCGTCAGCGTTATCGCTGGCGTCGCTGTTGTCGCTGTCATCGCCATCGGCGCTGTCAGCATGCTCAGGACGGTCACGACGCTCACGGCGCTCGCTGCGGTTTTCTTCGGCCTTGAGCATCTCGGACTGACCAGTTACGGCTTCGTCGCGACGGATGACCAGGTTACGGATCACGGCATCGTTGTAACGGAAGTTGTCTTCCAGCTCGGCCAGGGCCTTGCCAGTGCACTCAACGTTCAGCATCACGTAGTGAGCCTTGTGAACATTGTTGATTGCGTAGGCCAGTTGACGACGGCCCCAGTCTTCCAGACGGTGGATTTTGCCGCCGTCTTCTTCGATCAGCTTGGTGTAACGCTCAACCATGCCGCCGACTTGCTCGCTCTGGTCAGGGTGGACCAGAAAGATGATTTCGTAATGACGCATGAATGCTCCTTACGGGTTGTAGCCTGCCGCCAGGGCGGTCAGACAAGGAGTGAATGACACTGTATGTCTTGCTCGCGGAAAAGGTGATGGCGATGAACTGCCGGCACCTGCCGTCGAGGCAAGGGGCGCAATTGTAGAGAAGGGAGTGGGGACAAGCAAGGGAATTGGCGAATATTTGAACAGCTTTCGCCGGAGTGCAAATCCCCGTAGCAGCTGCCGCAGGCGGCGTCGCCTATTAACAGCGACGCAGCCTTCGGCAGCTGCTACGGGGGTTGGGTTACTTCTTGGTGTTGCGCTGACGGACGGCTTCGAACAGGCAGACGCCCGTGGCCACCGACACGTTCAGGCTGCTGACGCTGCCGTGCATCGGCAGCTTCACCAGGTAGTCGCAGTGCTCGCGGGTCAGGCGGCGCATGCCCTTGCCTTCGGCGCCCATCACCAGGATGGTCGGCCCGGTCATGTCGTGCTGGTACAGCTCCTGCTCGGCTTCACCGGCAGTGCCCACTACCCACAGGCCGCGCTGCTGGAGTTTCTCCAGGGTGCGCGCCAGGTTGGTCACGGCCACCAGCGGGATCACCTCGGCCGCGCCGCAGGCGACTTTGCGCACTGCCGGGGTCAGGGTGGCCGACTTGTCCTTGGGCACGATCACTGCCAGCACGCCGGCGGCGTCGGCGGTGCGCAGGCAGGCGCCGAGGTTGTGCGGGTCGGTCACGCCGTCCAGCACCAGCAGCAGCGGCGCACCTTCGGTGCGGTCCAGCAGCTCGTCGAGCATGGCCTCGCCCCACACCTGGCTTGGGCTGACTTCAGCCACCACGCCCTGGTGCACGCCTTCAACCCAGGCGTCCATCTCGCGACGCTCGGCCTGGCCCACCGACACGCGGTTTTCCGCGGCCAGGGCGATCAGCGGCTGCACGCGCGGGTCGTTGCGGCTTTCCGCCAACCAGATCTGCTTGACCCGCTTGGGGTGGTGACGCAACAGGGCTTCCACGGCGTGTACGCCGTAGATCTTTTCCAACTGACTCATGACTTCGCCTTCGGTTTACGGGCGCCCGATTTCGACGGCCCCTTGCGGTGCGTGGTGGGCTTGCTGGCGCCGCCGGACTTGTCCGAACGCGCCGGCTTGCCCGCGCCGCCCTTGGCCTCGGCCAGCAGCGCTTTTTTCATTTCACGGCTCTTGCGCACATCGGCGTTGTTGGCCGCGGCATCCGACGCACGGTAGGCGCTGGCCGACTCCGAGGACTTGGCCGGGCGCTTCGACGGCTTCGACAGCGGGGCTGCCGGTGCCGGTTTTTCGTACACGGGCTTGTCGTAGGACTTGGCCGCCGGCTTCTTGTCCGCCGACTTGCGCTCAGGCGCTTTCTTCGCTTCAGGCTTTTCGGCCTGGCGATTCTTGCGACCCACAGGTGCGCTGGCGGATTTTTCCGACATGCCGAAGTCGATCTTGCGCTCGTCCAGGTCGACGCGCATCACCTGCACTTCCACTGTGTCGCCGAGGCGGAAGCTACGCCCGGTGCGCTCGCCCGCCAGGCGGTGGTGCACAGGGTCGAAGTGGTAGTAGTCGCCCGGCAGCGCGGTGACGTGCACCAGGCCTTCGACGAAGATGTCGGTCAGCTCCACGAACAGGCCGAAACCGGTCACGGCGGTGATCACGCCGGGGAAGGTCTCGCCCACGCGGTCTTTCATGAACTCGCACTTGAGCCAGTTCACCACGTCGCGGGTGGCCTCGTCGGCACGGCGCTCGCTCATCGAGCACTGTTCACCCAGTTGCTCCAGGGCCGGCTCGTCGTACGGATAGATGCGCGCTTTCGGAATGGTCATGGCACCGGCACGCTTGACGTGCGGGGTGTCCATCTTCGAGCGAATCACACTGCGGATGGCGCGGTGGGTCAGCAGGTCCGGGTAGCGACGGATCGGCGAGGTGAAGTGGGTGTACGCCTCGTAGTTCAGGCCGAAGTGGCCGTTGTTCTCGGCGCTGTACACCGCCTGGCTCAGGGAGCGCAGCATCACGGTCTGGATCACGTGGAAGTCCGGGCGGTCCTGGATGTTTTCCAGCAGCGCGCGGTAGTCCTTGGGCGACGGACCATCCTTGCCCTTGTTGATCGACAGGCCCAGCTCGCCGAGGAAGGCGCGCAGTTTTTCCAGGCGCTCAGGCGGCGGGCCGTCGTGCACGCGGTACAGGGCCGGGATTTCATGCTTCTGCAGGAACTCGGCGGTGGCCACGTTGGCGGCCAGCATGCACTCTTCGATCAGCTTGTGGGCGTCGTTGCGCACGGTCGGCTTGATTTCGGCGATCTTGCGCTCGGAACCGAAGACGATGCGGGTTTCCTGGGTCTCGAAGTCGATGGCGCCACGGGCATGGCGGGCACCCAACAGCACCTTGTACATGGCGTACAGTTGCTTGAGGTGCGGCAGCACATCGCCGTACTCGCCGCGCAAGGCCTTGGCCTCGCTGGTGCGCGAGTGTTCGAGCATGGTGCTGACCTTGTTGTAGGTCAGGCGCGCATGGGAGTGGATCACCGCCTCGTAGAACTGGTAGTCGGTCATCTCGCCGGTCTTGGAGATGGTCATCTCGCAGACCATGGCCAGGCGGTCGACGTGCGGGTTCAGCGAGCACAGGCCGTTGGACAGCTCCTCCGGCAGCATCGGGATCACGCGCTCGGGGAAGTACACGGAGTTGCCGCGCACCTGGGCTTCTTCGTCCAGGGCCGAGCCCAGCTTGACGTAGCTGGACACGTCGGCGATGGCCACATACAGCTTCCAGCCGCCATTGAACAGGCGCAGCTTGCTCTTGGCTTCGCAATAAACGGCGTCGTCGAAGTCGCGGGCGTCTTCGCCGTCGATGGTGACGAACGGCAGGTGGCGCAGGTCAACGCGGTTCTGCTTGTCCTTTTCCTCGACTTCCGGCTTCAGCTTGGCGGCTTCCTTCAGCACGGCCTGTGGCCATACGTGCGGGATGTCGTAGGTGCGCAGCGCGACGTCGATTTCCATGCCCGGCGCCATGTAGTTGCCGACCACTTCAATCACATCGCCCTGGGGCTGGAAGCGCGGGGTCGGCCAGTGGGTGATTTTCACCTCCACGAACTGGCCGATCTTGGCGCCGGCGTTGCGGCCCGGGGTAATCAGTACTTCCTGATTGACCTTGGGGTTGTCCGGCGTAACGAAGCCGATGCCGCCCTCTTCAAAGTAGCGGCCGACGATGGTCTCGTGACCACGGGACACCACTTCGACGATCACGCCTTCACGACGACCACGACGGTCCAGGCCGGAAACACGGGCCAGGGCACGGTCGCCGTCGAACACCAGGCGCATTTGCGCCGGGCTCATGAACAGGTCGTCGGAGCCGTCGTCAGGGATCAGGAAGCCGAAACCGTCGCGGTGGCCGGCGATGCGACCAGCGATCAGGTCCAGCTTATCCACAGGGGCGTAGGTGCCGCGGCGGGTGTAGATCAGTTGCGCATCGCGCTCCATGGCGCGCAGGCGACGACGCAAGGCCTCGACCTGGTCCTCGGTGGTCAGCCCGAACTCGTCTACCAGCTGCTCGCGGCTGGCGGGTGAGCCGCGCTCGTCGAGGTGCTGGAGGATCAGCTCGCGGCTGGGAATAGGGTTTTCGTATTTTTCCGCTTCACGAGCGGCCTCGGGATCGAGGGACTGCCAATCGGCCATTAGAGAAATTTCACCTTGTCTATATAAGGGTTAGTTTGGCATACGCGTATTGAAACGGGAAATTTCACGGTTTGACAGCCCCGCATTGCCGCATCTTCCAGTAAAAAAGGCACCGCGTGGAAGAAACCTGGAAAAAACCTAAACTTTTTTAACAACAGGGGTTTACAGGTCAAAAGACTGCCCGTATAGTGCGCGCCATCGACAACGCAAACGCGCTGAAGATGATGCCCAGATGGTGAAATTGGTAGACACGCCAGCTTCAGGTGCTGGTGACCTTACGGTCGTGGAAGTTCGACTCTTCTTCTGGGCACCAATTTCTGGCTTGAGATTACAACATCTTGAGCCACTCACAAGAACCCGCGAAAGCGGGTTTTTGCGTTTCAGGGGTCTGAAAAGATTCTTTGAGAAATTTTTGAAAAAAAGTGTTTTCGGGGGTTTACAGGTGTTTGAACCCTCCGTATAGTGCGCACCACAACGACGGACAACGTCGAAGTAGCTGCCCAGATGGTGAAATTGGTAGACACGCCAGCTTCAGGTGCTGGTGACCTTACGGTCGTGGAAGTTCGAGTCTTCTTCTGGGCACCAATTCAGATTCACAGATCAACGATCTCTGAATCATCTCAAAAACCCGCGAAAGCGGGTTTTTGCGTTTCTGCCCTTCAGAAAACCAGTCCCCCGGACGCGGCCTGCGGCCGCTGCTACGGGGGATTGGTGTCAGGCTTTAAATTGGCCGATGCTGGCGCGCAGTTGCGCAGCCAGGTCATCCAGCACCTTGCTGCTGGCCGTGGTGTCAGCCACCACCTTCGCCGCGCGTTGTGCCTGGGCGTGGATATTCTCCACCCTGCCCTTCACCGCCTGCGCGCCATCGGCCTGCTGCTCCGCCGCACGGGTGGCCAGGCCTATCGCCGCATGCACCTGCTCCACCGACGCCTGCACGCTTTGCTGCAACCGCGCGCTGTCGCGCAGCACCAGCAAACCTTCGCTGGCCTGGCGCCCGGCCTGGCTGATGGCGGTCACCGCTTCACGGGCGCCCGATTGCAGCGCAGCAATGTGCGCCTGGATATCACCGGTGGAGCTTTGTGTCTTGCTGGCCAGCGCCCGCACTTCGTCGGCGACTACCGCAAAACCGCGCCCAGTCTCGCCCGCCCGCGCCGCCTCGATGGCGGCGTTCAGGGCCAGCAGGTTGGTCTGTTCGGCGATGCTCTGGATCACGCTGAGCACCACTTCAATCTGTTGGCTTTGCTCGGCCAGCCGCTCGATGACCTGGGAGCCGTTTTGCACCTGCCCGGCCAGCGCCTCGATCAGGCCGCCCACCTGCGCCGAGGCCTGGGTGTTGGCGTCAGTGGCGGTGCGTATTTCTGCCACCTGCTGCAACGCCGACTGCATGGCGCGGCTTTCGGCCTGGGCCTCGTCGGCCATGGTCGACAACGCCTGGAGGCTGGCGGCCACTTCATTGCTCTGCAGCTGGGCGGCTGCGTCGGCGCCGGCGTTGCGGCGGGCCATCAGGTCGATCTCCTGGCCAGTGCGCTGGGCCACATCACCCGCCTCGCGCACAATGGGTTGCAGCTTGTCGACGAAGCGGTTGACTGCCGCCGCCATGTCGCCGATTTCGTCATGGCTGTCGAGGCGCACACGGCGGGTCAGGTCGCCCTCCCCCTCGGCCAAGTCGTTGAGCGCGGTGATCAACAGGCGCAGCTTGCTCACCACCCGCCGGCCAAGCACCACCGCCACCAGCAGCAACACGCCCAGGCCGACCAGCGCCAGGGCCATGCCGATGCGCCAGCGCAGGGTGGCCGCCGCCTCCTGCACGCTGCGGGTGGCGTTGCCTTGCATGGCCGCGGCGCTGCCCTGCGCCGCTTCCAGGCGCGCCCTCAGGGCCTTGGAGCTGTCGGCGGAGGCGCCCAGCAGGCTGTCGCCCACCAACAGGTCGCCGCTGGCGATCAGGGCGGCGAAGCGCTTGTCCAGCGCACTCAACTGGGCCTCGACATTGGCGGTGGAGACGCCCATGCGCACCTTGCCGATCTCTGCGCCATTGGGGCTGATGGAGGCCTCCACGTAGTACACCGACGGATCGTTCTTCGCCGCGTCCAGCACCTTGTCCAGCGGCCGCTCGCCGGCGCCCTTGGCCAAAAGGGCCTGGTTGATGGGGTTTTCGCGATTCAGGTAGCGGGTCAGGTGCTCGCCCTGGGCGTCGTCGTAAATCACGAACAGCACGCTGGGGTTGCGCTGGGCCTGGCGGGCGAATTCGGACAAGGTGGGCACGTCGTTGTCCCAGATGGCCCGCGGCGCCACCGAGGCCAGCAGTTGGGCCATGGCGTTGGCGGAGTCCTTGAGGTCCTGCTCCAGGGTAGTGCGTATCTGCCCCTGCTCTTCTTCAAGGCGCAAGGACAACCCGGCACTCAGGCGCTGGCGAGTGCTGGCCGAGAGGCCATCGAGCCCGGCGCTGACTTCCTTGCCAGCCTGGTCGAGCTGATCGGTGAGCTGATGGGTGTCCGCCTGCAGGCGCTGGCCCAGGTCGGCCTCCAGCGCGCCAACGGTGCTCCGGGTGAGCGCAACGGCTACCAGCACCTGCACCAAAAGGGCAACGCCCAGGGTAATGAACACGGGCCGCAGCAAACGACTGCGCAGAAGAGAAAGTACGGCCGACACGGGTGATTCCTCTTGTTCCGGGGAGGCCATCAAAATGATGGCACCAACAAGGAATCCTCCCAGCAATCGCCATGCCGCACAGCAGGCAGAAACGACAAAGGGCCCCATCGGGGCCCTTTGTGGTGCAACTCAGCGTTTCTTAGGCGAACGGGTGACGCAGCACGATGGTCTCGTTGCGGTCCGGGCCGGTGGAAACGATGTCGATCGGCGCGCCGACCAGCTCTTCGATGCGCTTGATGTACGCACGGGCAGCGGCTGGCAGTTCGTCCAGGGACTTGGCGCCCAGGGTCGACTCGCTCCAGCCTGGCATCTGCTCGTACACCGGCTCCAGGCCGATGTAGCTGTCAGCGTCGGTCGGTGCGTCGATGACGGCGCCGTCGGCGTTCTTGTAGCCCACGCAGATGTTGATGGTTTCCAGGCCGTCCAGCACGTCCAGCTTGGTCAGGCAGATGCCCGAGATGCTGTTGACGTCGATGGCGCGACGCAGGATGACGGCGTCGAACCAGCCGCAACGACGGGCACGGCCGGTGGTGGCACCGAACTCGTGGCCACGCTTGGCCAGGAAGGCACCGACGTCATCGAACAGCTCGGTAGGGAACGGGCCCGAACCGACGCGAGTGGTGTAGGCCTTGGTGATGCCCAGGATGTAGTCCAGGTACATCGGACCCACGCCCGAACCGGTGGCGATGCCGCCAGCCGTGGTGTTGGAGCTGGTGACGTACGGGTAGGTACCGTGGTCGATGTCCAGCAGCGAGCCCTGGGCGCCTTCGAACATGATGTCCTTGCCAGCGCGACGCAGCTCGTGCAGTTCGGCGGTGACGTCGAGCATCATCGGCTTCAGCAGCTCGGCGTATTCCATGCACTCGTCCAGGGTCTTCTGGAAGTCGATGGCCGGCTCTTTGTAGTAATTCACCAGGACGAAGTTGTGGTAGTCCAGCAGCTCGCCCAGCTTGGCGGCGAAACGCTCGCGGTGGAACAGGTCACCGATGCGCAGGCCACGGCGTGCCACCTTGTCTTCGTACGCTGGGCCGATGCCGCGGCCGGTGGTGCCGATCTTCAGCTCGCCACGGGCTTTCTCGCGGGCCTGGTCCAGGGCCACGTGGTAGGACAGGATCAGCGGGCAGGATGGGCTGATGCGCAGGCGCTCGCGCACCGGTACGCCCTTCTCTTCCAGCTTGACGATCTCACGCAGCAGGGCGTCGGGTGCTACCACCACGCCGTTGCCGATCAGGCACTGCACGCCTTCGCGCAGCACGCCCGACGGAATCAGGTGCAGGACGGTTTTCTCACCGTCGATCACCAGGGTGTGGCCAGCGTTGTGGCCACCTTGGTAGCGCACTACGGCGGCTGCATGTTCGGTCAGCAGATCAACGATCTTGCCTTTGCCCTCATCACCCCACTGGGTGCCCAGGACTACGACATTCTTACCCATGACACTTGTCCTCATTCGCGCAAACTTGGTGCCGGCGTTGGCCGGCAGGAAAACTCAAGAAGCCAGCGGCAGTACCTGCCACAGCCCGTTCTGCTGAATCAATTGGCGGTCGCAATCGGCCTCGACGGCCGCGCTCAACGCCTGCCCAGGCAACGCCTGGACCACACGCTGGCCTTCACGACGCAGCTGGCAGACCTGCTGCCAGAGTGCCGCATCGGTGCTGTCTGGCATCCAGATGCCACCGCTAGGCAGTTCCACTTCGGCGCGACCCAGGGTAACCAGGGTCTTGAGGTCGGTGGAGAAGCCCGTTGCCGGGCGCGCACGACCGAAGTCGGCGCCGATATCGTCATAGCGACCGCCCTGGGCGATCGACTGGCCGACACCCGGGACGAATACCGCGAACACCACACCGGTGTGGTAGTGGTAGCCGCGCAGCTCGCCCAGGTCGAAATACAGGGGCAGCTCGGGGAAACGCGCAGCCAGGCGCTCGGCGATGGCTTGCAGGTCGTCCAGGGCCGCGATCACCGGGGCCGGGGCGTTGGCCAGGCGCACGCGCGCCTCGGCGAACACTTCCGAACCACCGCACAGCTCCACCAGGGCGCGCAGCATGCTCGCCAGGTCGGCCGGCAGGCCTTCGGTCAAGGCAATGACTTCGTCGATGGCCTTGCGCTGCAGGGCATCGAACAGTTGTTGCTCGACGCTGCCCGACAGGCCGGCGGCGCGCGCCAGGCCACGGTAGATACCCACGTGGCCCAGGTCCATGTGCACATCCGGCACGTCTGCCAGTTGAAGCATAGCCAGCATCAGGCTGATGACTTCGACATCGCTGCTCGGGCTGGCGTCGCCGTACAGCTCGGCACCCAGCTGGATGGGGCTGCGCGAGGACGACAGGGCACGCGGCTGGGCGTGCAGCACGCTGCCGGCGTAGCACAGGCGGCTCGGGCCTTCACGGCGCAGGGTGTGGGCGTCGATGCGCGCCACCTGCGGGGTGATGTCGGCACGGAAGCCCATCTGGCGCCCGGATTGCGGGTCGACGACCTTGAAGGTGCGCAGATCCAGGTCCTGGCCGGCGCCGGTGAGCAGCGACTCCAGGTACTCGATATGCGGGGTGACGACGAACTCGTAGCCCCAGCTCTGGAACAGATCCAACACCTGGCGACGCGCTACTTCGATGCGCGCCGCTTCCGGCGGCAGTACTTCTTCGATGCCATCTGGCAGCAGCCAGCGGTCTACCGTTGCCATTACGCCTTTCCCCTATGATCCGGGCGGCACGCGTTCTTGCGAGCCTTGAGTGAAGCAGGCAACGGCGAGGCAACGTGCGGCGGTTTTCATGCCGCCCTGCCTGCTTGAGCCATTGCCCTCGATTACTTTGGAAACAGTCTGAAACACTATGCAAAAGACTGGCACGAAGGGCCAATCGATCTTGCAGACGCAAAAAAGCCGGGAATTTCCCGGCTGCCGCATCATAACACGTTTTCAGATTTGGTCACCCCGCCGGGCGATTTGACCGCCCGGCGGGTGCCTTCATCACGGCTTGTACTTTTCCATGTAGCGGAAGAAATCGCTGCTTGGGTCCAGCACCAGCACGTCGCTCTTGTTGGAGAAGCTTTGACGGTACGCCTGCAGGCTACGGTAGAAGGAGTAGAACTCCTGGTCCTGGCCGTAGGCCTTGGCGTAGATGGCGGCCGCCTGGGCGTCGCCGTCACCGCGGGCTTCCTCGGACTCGCGATAGGCCTCGGCCAGCAACACGCGGCGTTGACGATCGGCGTCGGCACGGATGCCTTCGGCCAGCTCGTTACCCTTGGCGCGGTGCTCGCGGGCTTCACGCTCGCGCTCGGTGCTCATGCGGTCGAAGACGCTCTTGTTGACTTCCTTCGGCAGGTCGATGGCCTTCACCCGCACGTCGATGACCTCGATGCCCAACTCGTCGTTGGCCATCTTGTTCAGCGACTCGGTGATGCCCGCCATCAACTCGTCACGCTGGCCCGACACCACTTCGTGCAGGGTGCGCTTGCCGAATTGGTCACGCAGGCCCGATTCCAGGCGGCGGGACAGGCGGTCGTCGGCGATCTGCTTGATACCCGAGGTAGCGGTGTAGAAACGCTCGGCGTCCTTCACGCGCCACTTGGCGTACGCGTCGACCATCACCGCTTTCTTCTCCAGGGTCAGGAACCGCTGGGTCGGGGCGTCGAGGGTCATCAGGCGCGCGTCGAACTTGCGCACCTGGTTCACGTACGGCACTTTCACGTGCAGGCCGGGGGCTACATCGGCCTGTACCACGCGGCCGAAGCGCAGCAGCACGGCGCGCTCGGTCTGGGACACGATGTAGAAGCTGTTCCACGCCACGATGGCCAGTACCACGCCAACGATCAGGGCGATCAGTGATTTATTGCCCATCAGCGACTCTCCCTGGAACGCAGTTCACGTTGTTGCTGTTGCAGATCGGCCGCTGCACGGGCGCCCGCCGCGTCGGTCACCGACGGCGTCACGCTGCCCGACGCCACTGGCGCTGGGCCATGGCTGGCATTGACCATCTTGTCCAGCGGCAGGTAGATCAGGTTGTTACCCCCTTTCTCGCTGCTCACCAGCACCTTGCTGGTGTTGCTGTAGACGTCCTGCATGGTTTCCAGGTACAGGCGCTGGCGGGTGACTTCCGGTGCCTTGCGGTACTCGGTCACCAGCTTGGTGAAGCGGTCGGCCTCACCCTTGGCGCGCGACACCACTTCATCGCGGTAGCCGTTGGCGTCCTCGATGATGCGCTGCGCCTGGCCACGGGCCTCGGGCACCACGCCGTTGGCGTAGGTCTCGGCCTGGTTGCGCGAACGCTGCTCGTCTTCACGGGCACGGATCACGTCGTCGAAGGCTTCCTGGACTTCACGCGGGGCGGCCGCGCTCTGCACGTTGACCTGGGTAATGGTGATACCGGTCTTGTACGTGTCCATGAAGCCCTGCAGGCGCTTCTTGATCTCGCTGGCCATCAGCTCGCGGCCCTCGGTCAGCACCTGGTCCATGGTGGTGGACCCCACCACGTGGCGCAGGGCGCTGTCGGTGGCGTGCTGCAGGCTGACTTCCGGCTGGTCGACGTTAAGCACGAAGTCCTGCAGGTTGCTGATGCGGTATTGCACGGTCAGCGGCACCTCGACGATGTTCTCGTCCTCGGTGAGCATCTGGCCCTGCTTGGTGTACGTACGCTCGCGCGTCACGTTTTCCAGGTACTTCTTGTCGATGGGCGGGAAGTAGATATTCAGGCCCGAACCGACGGTCTCGTAGTACTTGCCGAAGCGCAGCACCACGGCCTGCTCCTGCTCGTCCACCACGTAGATGGCGCTGTACAGCCAGATAGCCGCCAGCACGACCAGCCCGATCCCGAGCAGGCCGAAGCCACCGCCCCTGGACGAACCGCCGCCATCACCCGTGCGTTTTTTTCCACCACCGAACAAACCGTTCAGGCTTTCCTGCAGCTTTCGGAAGGCTTCGTCGAGATCCGGTGGCCCCTTGCGGTCGCCCCCACGGCGCTTACCACCCCAAGGATCCTGATTGTTCGAGTTGCCACCCGGCTCATTCCAAGCCATAGCGCTCTCCATCTGATAAAGCAAAGACGCACCCACGGCGCGCCAACCAATGCTACAGAATGCCCGAGCTCGCGGCATCGCCGCATTGCAGGGCTTTTATTGCAAAGTGTGTTGCTCGATGAATTCCAGCGGTTCCATCCCTGCCCGGCTGACCAGACGGTTGAGTTCGACACGAGGCACGCGCACCGCCAGCAGGCTGGCGCCCTCCTCGTCATGCGTCTCGCTCTGCACCACACCCATCTCGAAGAACTGCGCTCGCAGGCGCCCCATGCGTTGCGGCAGGCGCAGGGTGGCGACGAACAGGTCGTCACCCAGCAGCTCCGCCACGGCCTGTTTCACCAGGTCCAGGCCACGCCCGTCACGCGCCGAAACCCAGACCCGCTGCGGCTTGCCGTCGGCATCGCGCTGGATCTGCGGCTCTACCCCCTCAAGCAGGTCGAGTTTGTTATACACCTCCAGGATCGGCAACCCTTGGGCACCGATCTCGGTGAGCACCGCCATGACCTGTTCGATCTGCGCCATGCGCTCCGGCTCATGGGCGTCGATCACGTGCAGCAGCAGGTCGGAGTTGCTCGACTCTTCGAGCGTAGCCCGGAAAGCCTCGACAAGCTTGTGCGGCAGGTGGCGAATGAAACCCACGGTGTCGGCGAGGATCACCGGCCCCAGGTCGTCCAGCTCGAGGCGACGCAGGGTCGGGTCGAGGGTGGCGAACAGTTGGTCGGCGGCGTACACCTCGGACGAGGTCACGGCGTTGAACAGGGTCGATTTGCCGGCGTTGGTGTAGCCCACCAGTGAAATCGAAGGGATGTCGGCACGGCGCCGGCCACGACGGGCCTGCTCGCGCTGGCTGCGCACCTTCTCCAGCCGCCCCTTGATCTGGCGCAGGCGTACCCGCAGCAGGCGGCGGTCGGTTTCCAGCTGGGTCTCACCCGGGCCACGCAGGCCGATACCGCCTTTCTGGCGCTCAAGGTGGGTCCAGCCGCGAACCAGTCGCGTACTCATGTGCTCGAGCTGGGCGAGTTCCACCTGCAGCTTGCCTTCATGGGTGCGCGCCCGCTGGGCGAAGATATCCAGGATCAGACCGGTACGGTCCAGCACGCGACACTCGAAAGCACGCTCGAGGTTACGTTCCTGGGAAGGTGTGAGGGTGTGATTGAAAATCACCAGATCTACCTGTTCGGCTTTGACCCGGTCGCGCAATTCCTCGACCTTGCCGCTGCCAATCAGGTATTTGGCCGTGGGCTGATGCCGCGCCACGTTGACGAACGCGACAGTTTCGGCGCCGGCCGACGTGGCCAGCTCCTGAAACTCCTGCGGATCTTCGCGCGCCTCAGGGTCCTGACCATCCAAGTGAACGAGAATTGCCCGTTCACCACCACCGTGGCGCTCAAAGAACAAAGCAGACTCCTATCAGGCGTTACCTGGTTCGACGTCGCCATGCTCGGATTCGGTTGCGCTAGGCAGACGGATCGGGCGTACGGGAACGACGGTGGAGACAGCGTGCTTGTAGACCATCTGGCTGACGGTGTTCTTCAGCAGAATCACGAACTGGTCGAACGATTCGATCGTACCTTGCAACTTGATACCGTTAACGAGATAGATCGAAACACCGACCTTCTCTTTACGCAATGTATTCAAGTAAGGGTCTTGTAGCGAATGCCCTTTTGACATGTGCCGCACTCCTTTAAGGATCAATAGTAAGAAAAATCAGAAAAAATGATGGCTTAGGCCGTCTCACCCCAAGGATAGACGGCAATTACAAGGACTCAGCTCAATATGGAGACCGTTCCAAGGTATTTCAAGGTGCGTGGCAGATTGTCACAAGCCAGACTGTCCAGCCAGTGAAGATCACCGAAGCTTCTAAGCCAGGTGAACTGTCGCTTGGCCAGTTGGCGTGTAGCGATGATGCCCCGCTCCTGCATTTCCACCGAGCTCAGCTTGCCATCCAGATGATCCCAGACCTGGCGATACCCCACCGCACGTATAGACGGCAGGCCCGCGTGCAAGTCACTTCTGGCACGCAGGGCTCTGACCTCGTCGACGAAGCCCTGTTCCAGCATTTGCCGAAAACGCAGGGCAATACGGTCGTGCAGCACCTTGCGATCGGTTGGCGCGATCGCCAGGCTGGCAACAGTATAGGGCAATTGACCGCCGCCCGGAGCGCCTGCGTCGGTACTTTGCGCAGATTGACGCGCGCGGTGCTCGGTCATGCTGGAACCGCTTACCCGGTAAACCTCCAGTGCACGGATCAGGCGCTGGGGGTCGTTGGGGTGGATGCGCGCCGCCGATACCGGGTCCACGCGGGCCAGTTCATCGTGCAAGGCCTGCAGCCCGCCGGCCTGGGCCATGGCTTCGAGCTCCTCGCGCACGGCGGCGTCGGCGGCCGGCATGTCGGCCAGGCCATCCAGTAACGCCTTGAAATACAACATCGTGCCGCCAACCAGCAACGGGATGTTTCCGCGCGCGGTGATCTCGGCCATCGCCTGCAGGGCGTCGGCGCGGAATTCGGCGGCGGAATAGGCCTGGGCCGGGTCGAGAATGTCGATCAGGCGGTGCGGGTGGGCGGCCAGCAGCGCCTTGGAAGGCTTGGCGGTGCCGATGTCCATGCCGCGGTAGACCAGCGCCGAGTCGACGCTGATCAGCTCGCAGGGCAGCACCTTGCTCAGTTCAATGGCCAGGTCAGTCTTGCCGGCGGCCGTGGGGCCCATCAGGAATATCGCAGGGGGTAACGCACTCATCGCAATCAACGGCCACGCAGGAATAGTTTGTCCAGATCATCCAGGCCCATCTGGGTCCAGGTCGGTCGGCCATGGTTGCATTGGCCGCTGCGCTCGGTGTTTTCCATGTCGCGCAGCAGGCCGTTCATTTCCGGGATGGCCAGGCGCCGGTTGGCGCGGATGGCGCCGTGGCAGGCCATGGTGCCCAGCAGTTCGTTCAGGTGCGCCTGGATACGGTCACTGGTGCCGTATTCCATCAGGTCGGCCAGCACATCGTGCACCAGGCGGTTGGCCTCGGCCTGCTTGAGCAGCGCCGGGATCTGGCGGATAGCCAGGCTTTCCGGACCCAGGCGCTGCAGCTCGAAGCCCAGGCGCTGGAACCAGCCCGCGTGCTCCTCGGCGCAGTCGGCCTCGCGCTGGCTGACGGCGATGGACTCGGGCACCAGCAGCGGCTGGCCGCTGAGGCCTTCGCTGGCCATGGCCACCTTCAGGCGCTCGTACATGATGCGCTCGTGGGCGGCGTGCATGTCCACCAGCACCAGGCCCTGGGCGTTCTCGGCAAGAATATAGATGCCCTTGAGCTGCGCCAGCGCGTAGCCCAGCGGCGGGATATCGCCCTGCCCCTCGGGCAGGCTTGGCGCGGCAACCCCGGCTTGCTGGGGCAGCGGGGCGTAGAATTCGCGGTAGGCGGCCTGGGTCTCGGCCGTGGGCATGGGCTGCGCCGGGCGCGGCACGTACTGGTAGCCGGCGCCCGAGCTGCTGCTGTAGCCGCGGCTGGCGGGCTCCTGCTGCTGTTGTTCGAGCAGGTTGGCCGCCAGGCGCATCTCGCCCTGAGGGCCGAACTCACCGGCGGCCAGGCCGCTGGGCCGGGCCACGGGCTCGGCGGCAGCGGCCGTGGGCAGCTGGTCTTCGGGACGCACGTCAGCCAGGGCACGGTGCAGGGTGCCATAGAGGAAGTCGTGCACCATGCGCCCGTCACGGAAGCGCACTTCGTGCTTGGTAGGGTGCACATTGACGTCGACCACCGTGGGGTCGACCTCGAAGAACAGCACGAACGTGGGGTGGCGACCGTTGAACAGCACGTCGCGGTAGGCCTGGCGCACCGCGTGGGCCACCAGCTTGTCGCGCACCGCACGGCCATTGACGAAGAAGTACTGCAGGTCGGCCTGGCTGCGCGAGAAGGTCGGCAGGCCCACCCAGCCCCACAGGTGCAGGCCGTTGCGCTCGATCTCGATGGGCAGCGCCTGCTCCAGGAAGCCCGGGCCGCAGATGGACGCCACGCGGCGCGCGCGGGCGATCTCGTCGTTGGCTTCGTGCAGGCTGAGAATGGTCTTGCCGTTGTGGCGCAGGTGGAAGGCCACGTCGAAACGCGCCAGCGCCAGGCGCTTGATCACTTCCTGCAGGTGGTCGAATTCGGTCTTTTCGGTCTTGAGGAACTTGCGCCGCGCCGGGGTGTTGAAGAACAGGTCGCGCACCTCCACCGAGGTGCCCACCGGGTGCGCCGCCGGCTGCACGCGCGGGGCCATGTCGCGGCCTTCGGTCTCCACCTGCCAGGCCTGGTCGGCGTCGCGGGTGCGCGAGGTCAGCGTCAGGCGCGCCACCGAGCTGATCGAGGCCAGGGCCTCGCCACGGAAGCCCAGGCTCATCACCCGCTCCAGGTCTTCCAGGTCGCGGATCTTGCTGGTGGCGTGACGCGCCAGCGCCAGCGGCAGGTCGTCGGAGGCGATGCCGCCGCCGTCGTCGCGCACGCGCAGCAGCTTGACGCCGCCCTGCTCGACTTCCACGTCGATGCGCCGGGCACCGGAGTCCAGGCTGTTTTCCAGCAGCTCCTTGATCACCGAGGCCGGGCGCTCAACCACCTCACCGGCGGCAATCTGGTTGGCGAGCCGCGGGCTGAGCAGCTCGATGCGTGCAGACGACGTCATTGCTGGGCCGCCAGTACAGTGGCCGGGATATTCAAGGTCTGGCCTATCTTCAGCTCGTCAGTGGTGAGGTTGTTGGCGCTGCGCAAGGTAGCCACCGACTGGTTGTAGCGCACGGCCAGCATCGGCAGGGTTTCGCCGGGGCGCACCACGTGCTCGGTGGGGCCCTGGGCCAGCTTGCCGCTGTCACGCAGCCAGGCGATGTAGGTGCCCGGTGGCGGGTTCTGCTGGAAGAACTGGCGCACGCCGCTGGTGATGGAACGTGCCAGGGCCTGCTGGTGGCTGGAGCTTTGCAGCTTGGCCGCCTCGCCGGCGTTGGAGATGAACCCGGTTTCCACCAGGATCGACGGAATATCCGGCGACTTCAGCACCATGAAGCCGGCCTGCTCGACCCGCGCCTTGTGCAGCGGCGTCACACGGCCGATGTTGCTCAGCACCTTCTGGCCGACGTTGAGGCTGGAGCTGAGCGAGGCGGTCATGGACAGGTCCAGCAACACGCCGGCGAGCATCTTGTCCTTGTCGTCGAGGCTCACGGCCCCGGCGCCACCGATCAGGTCGGAACGGTTTTCGCTGTCGGCCAGCCAGCGCGCGGTCTCGGAGGTAGCGCCACGTTCGGACAAGGCAAACACCGAGGCGCCCACGGCCGCCGAGGATGGCGCGGCGTCGGCGTGAATGGACACGAACAGGTCGGCGCCCTTCTTGCGGGCGATCTCGGTGCGCTGGCGCAGCGGGATGAAGTAGTCGCCGGTGCGGGTCAGTTCGGCGCGGAAGCCTTTCTCGCCGTTGATCTGGCGCTGCAGCTCGCGGGCGATCTGCAGGGTGATGTCTTTTTCGTGCTGGCCGCGCGAGCCCGAGGCACCCGGGTCTTCGCCGCCGTGGCCGGCGTCGATGGCGACGATGATGTCACGCTTGCCGTTGGGCACCGGCGCCAGCTTGATGGCCGGCTGCGCAGGCGTCACCGGCACTGCCGGGGTGGTGGCCACGGTGGGTTCCGGCGGCTGCGGCGCGGCGTCGGCGGCGTTGTCGAACAGGTCGACCACCAGGCGGTTGCCGTACTGCTGGTTGGGCGCCAGAGAGAAGCTTTTCGGCGTCACAGCCTTCTTCAGGTCGATGACCACGCGCAGGTCGGTGGGCGTGCGCTGGGCCGAACGCACCGAGGTGATCGGCGTGTTGGCGATGGGCAGGTTCAAGGGGCCGGCCAGGGTGGCGCCGTTGATGTCGATCACCAGGCGGTCCGGGGACTGCAGGGTGAACAGGCTGTGTTCCACCGGCCCCGACAGGTCGAACACCAGGCGCGTGTTATCCGGCGCTCGCCACAGGCGAACGCTCTTGACCTGAGAAGCCGCAAACGCGTCGACGACAACTGTCGCCAACAGCAACCCCACGAACGCGACCAGCGCGCGAATGCGCATACAGACACCCACCCAAAATTATTTGATTTCCTGTGCCAGGACGGCACACCACGACTCGCCACGCGCGCCCTGTGGCGTCAGAGTCAGTGAACGGCCGCCCGCGTGGGGGCGTATGGTAATGGTCAGGTCAGGCTTTGGCAAAAAGCCCGCGCCACGCTGAGGCCACTCGATCAGACAGAGAGCGTCACCTTCAAAGTAATCCCGAATGCCAAGAAATTCCAGTTCTTCGGGATCGACAAGGCGATACAGATCAAAATGATAGGCCCGAAAGCTCGGGAACTCGTAAGGTTCCACCAGCGTGAAGGTCGGGCTTTTCACTGCGCCCTCGTGCCCCAGGCCCCGGATCAGGCCCCTGGAGAGCGTGGTTTTGCCTGCGCCCAGGTCGCCTTCGAGGAAAATGACCCCCACCGCCTGGGTAATCTTCGCCAGGCGCCCGCCAAACTCGACCATGGCGTTTTCATCGCCCAGAAACAGCTCTACTTCAGACACGGGGACAACTCCTCAAACAACTGACGAATGGCTGGAATCAGATCGGTGGCCGCCAGCCCGCGGCCATTTACGCCTTGCTGCTCGCCGGCGCGGGCGTGCAGCCACACGCCCAGGCAGGCGGCATCATACGGGGCCAGGTGCTGCGCCAGAAGCGCCCCCAGCACACCGGCCAGCACGTCGCCCAGGCCGGCCGTGGCCATGGCCGGGTGGCCGTGGGCGCACAGGGCCAGGCGGCCATCGGGGGCGGCGACCAGGCTGCCGGCGCCCTTCAATACACAAATTGTTGAAAACTTTTTGGCCAGGGCCAACGCCGCGTGGGCACGGTCGGCCTGTACCTGGGCGGTGGTCACACCCAACAGGCGCGCGGCCTCGCCAGGGTGCGGCGTGATGATCGACCCTGCCGGCAATTGCACCAGGCCCTGGGCCAGCTGATTCAATGCATCGGCATCCCACACCTGGGCTTTAGCGGCGGTGGCGGCGATGGACAGCAGGCTGCGGCCCCAACTGGCCTGGCCCAACCCGGGGCCGACTACCAGTACGTCGGCTTTTTCCAGCGGGTCCAGCAGCTGGTTGGACGAACGCACGCCCAGGGTCATCACCTCGGGCAGGCGGGTCAGCGCCGCAGCCACGTGTTCGGCGCGGGTGGCCAGGCTGACCATGCCGGCGCCGCTGCGCAGCGCGGCCTCGGCGCTCATCAGGGTGGCGCCGCCGGTGCCGTGGTCACCGCCGATGACCAGCACCTGGCCGTACTGGCCCTTGTGCGCGGTCATGGGCCGCGGTGCCGGCCGCGGCAGCGACGCAGGGCTCAGGCGCCGGGCCACGGCCGGGCTGGCGGCGACGATGGCGGTGTCGGCCTGGAGGCTATCGAACAGCAGCTGGCCGACGTGATCGGCGGCCTGGCCGCTGAACAGGCCGAACTTGAGGCCGATAAAGGTCACGGTCAGGTCGGCGTGCACCGCCTGGCCCAACGCCTGGCCGGTGTCGGCGCACAGCCCCGAGGGGATATCCACCGCCAGCACTGGCTGGCCGCTACCGTTGATCGCCTCGATGGCTTCGGCGTACGGCGCGCGCACGGCGCCCTTGAGCCCGGTGCCCAGCAGCGCGTCCACCAGCACGCCCCGCAAGGCCACGCCTGGCAGCCACGGGAGGATGTCCACCTGGGCCGCCCTGGCCTCGGCCAGGGCGCTGGCGGCGTCGCCACTCAGCGCCGAGGTGTCGCCCACCGCAAACACCGTCACCGCCCAGCCGGCGCGGCGCGCCAGGGCGGCCATGAGGAAACCGTCGCCGGCATTGTTGCCGTGGCCGGTCAACACGGTGATCTCGCCAGCCTCTGGCCAGCGCCGGCGCAAGGCGCGCCAGGCGCCGTGGGCGGCGCGCTGCATCAATTCAAAACCATCGGTACCGGCCGCGATCAGGGCGGCATCCAGCGCGCGCACCTGGGCCGCGCTGTACAGCAAGTCGGGCATATCGTCGTCTGGCAGTGGCATGTTTGAACGTTCGCTGGCGATGTCTGGCAGAATTATACCTACCTCAGCACCGGTTTCCCTCTTCGCATGTCCGCCCTTACCGCCGATCTCCCCGCCCTGGCCCTCTCCATCAAGGAATGGGGCCGCGAACTGGGCTTCCAGCAAGTCGGCATCGCCGGCCTGGACCTGGGTGAGCACGAACACCACCTGCAACGCTGGCTGGACGCCGGCTACCACGGCGACATGGAGTACATGGGCGCCCACGGCAGCAAGCGCTCGCACCCCGACGAGCTGGTGCCCGGCACCTTGCGCGTGGTGTCGCTGCGCATGGACTACCTGCCCGGCGACACGGCCATGGCGCAGCTGCTGGCCCAGCCCGAGAAGGCCTACATCTCGCGCTACGCCCTGGGCCGCGACTACCACAAGCTGATCCGCAAGCGCGTGCAACAGCTGGCCGACCGCATCCAGCAGGCCATCGGCCCGTTCGGCTTCCGCGCCTTCGTCGACAGCGCCCCCGTACTGGAAAAAGCCATCGCCGAACAGGCCGGCCTGGGCTGGCTGGGCAAGAACACCTTGATCCTCAACCGCAAGGCCGGCAGCTACTTCTTCCTCAGCGAACTGTTCGTCGACCTGCCGCTGCCGGTGGACGAACCGCATGCCACCGAGCACTGCGGCCGTTGCAGCGCCTGCCTGGACATTTGCCCCACCAACGCCTTCGTCGGGCCGTACGTGCTGGACGCCCGCCGCTGCATCTCGTACCTGACCATCGAGCTGAAGACCGCCATACCCGAGGACCTGCGGCCGCTGATCGGCAACCGCGTGTTCGGCTGCGACGACTGCCAGATCGTCTGCCCGTGGAACCGCTTCGCGCGGCCCACCGGCGAGAGCGACTTCAAGCCACGGCACAACCTCGACAACGCCGGGCTGGCGGAGCTGTTCCTGTGGGATGAAGAGAAATTCCTCAGCAGCACCGAGGGCTCGCCCCTGCGCCGCGCCGGCTACGAGCGCTGGCTACGCAACCTGGCGGTGGGGCTGGGCAACGCGCCGTCGACCATTCCGGTGCTGGAAGCGCTGGAGGCGCGGCGCGATTACCCGTCGGAGCTGGTGCGCGAGCATGTGGAGTGGGCGTTGAAGCAGCACGCTGCACGCGCCTGACCGCGGCGCCCGGGACGCGGCCTGGCGGCCGCTGCTACGGGGTTTTTGCGTAATTGACGGGCGCGGTGTGCGGGTCAGAACTTGATGAAATGCTGGCGGTAGTGCCGCAGCTCGGCGATGGACTCGCGGATGTCGTCCAGGGCCAGGTGGGTGCTGCCTTTCTTGAAGCTGTCCTTCACCTCCGGCGCCCAGCGCGCGGCCAGTTCCTTGAGGGTGGAGACGTCCAGGTTGCGGTAGTGGAAGTAGGTTTCCAGGCCGCGCATGTGGCGGTACAGGAAGCGGCGGTCCTGGCAGATGCTGTTGCCGCAGATCGGCGACTTGCCCTTGGGTACCCACTGCTCCAGGAAGGCGATGGTCTGGGCCTCGGCCTCGGCCATGCTGATCTTGCTTTCGCGCACGCGCTGGGTCAGGCCCGAGTTGCCGTGGGTGCGGGTGTTCCACTCGTCCATGCGCGCCAGCACTTCGTCGCTGTGGTGAATGGCGATGACCGGGCCTTCGGCCAGAGTGTTGAGGTCACTATCGGTGACGATGGTCGCCATTTCGATGATGACGTCGCTGTCCGGGTCCAGGCCGGTCATTTCCAGGTCGATCCAGATCAGGTTGTTCGCGTTTTGCATGGGGGAGACTCCTCGGCTTGGCTGCGCAGTTTAGCTCAGCCGGGCATGCTAAACTCGTCGCCGTTTTAATTACCCCCTGCACGGAACACTCATGGCCAAACGCCAGCTCAACCGTCGCCAGAACTGGCGCATCGAAAAAATCCAGGGCGAGCGCGCCGCGCGTGCCGCCAAACGCGAGTCCCACACCCTAGAGGTGCTGGAAGGCGGCGACCTGGGCCCTGAGCAGACCGGCCTGGTCATCGCCCACTTCGGCGTGCAGGTCGAGGTGGAAGCCCAGGAAGGCGAGCTGGCGGGCCAGGTGTTCCGCTGCCACCTGCGGGCCAACCTGCCGGCACTGGTTACCGGCGACACCGTAGTGTGGCGCGCCGGCAACCAGGGCATCGGCGTGATCGTCGCGCAGCTGCCGCGCACCACCGAGCTGTGCCGGCCCGACAGCCGTGGCCAGCTGAAGCCTGTGGCGGCCAACGTCGACCTGATCGTGATCGTCTTCGCGCCCATGCCCGAGCCGCACGCCAACCTTATCGACCGCTACCTGGTGGCCGCCGAGCACGCCGGCATTCGCCCGCTGCTGCTACTGAACAAGGCCGACCTGATCGACGAGCAGAACGCCCCGGCGCTGAACGCGCTGCTGGCCGTGTACCGCCAGCTGGGCTACCCGCTGCTGGAAGTGTCGGCGCACCATGGCGACGGCATGCAGCAGCTGCAGGCGCAGCTGGACGGGCACATCAGCGTGTTCGTCGGCCAGTCGGGCGTCGGCAAGTCGTCGCTGGTCAACAGCCTGCTGCCGGAAGTGCAGACCCGCGTGGGCCCGCTGTCGGAGCTGTCCGGCCAGGGCACCCACACCACCACCACCGCGCGGTTGTTCCACTTCCCCGGCGGCGGCGAGCTGATCGACTCCCCCGGTATTCGTGAATTCGGCCTGGGCCACGTGAGCCGCGCGGACGTGGAAGCGGGCTTCATCGAGTTCGACGACCTGCTGGGCCGCTGCCGCTTCCGCGACTGCAAGCACGACCGCGAGCCGGGCTGCGCACTGCTCAAGGCGCTGGAAGAAGGCCGCGTGCAGCAGCAGCGGATGAACAGCTACCGCTCGATCATTGCCAGCCTGCCCGAAGACACCTACTAACCCACCTCCCCTGTAGCAGCGGCCGCAGGCCGCGTCGCTCGCAGAAGCGACGCAGCCTGCGGCAGCTGCTACGGGAAGGCTGTACCTGTGGGAAATTTCTGTAGGAACTTTTACCGTGTGATGTAGGAACGGTCTCTTTTTCCTGCCATCTATTGCCCCATGAAACACATCTGAACGATTGTCAGCCCTGCCATTCACCACGACGGAAAGGGACTGCCATGTCGACCTATCACCTGTTCATCAGCCAATCCTGGCGCTACTCGGACGCCTATGAACGCCTGCAGGACCTGCTGCAGATGGAGCCTGCGTTCACCTTCCAGGGCCACAGCGTGCCGGCGCCGCACCCGGTGATCGAGCTGGATGCGCAGGCCTTCGAACAGGCCATCGTCGAGCACCTGCGGCCCTGTTCGGCGCTGGTGATCATGGCCGGGGTGTACCCCACCTTCGGCAAGTGGATCGACAAGGAAATCGAGGTAGCGCAACGGCTAGGCAAGCCAATCATCGCCGTCAAGCCATTCGGCCCGGAACGTATTTCGCCCACGGTGCGCAACGCCGCCAACGCCGAATGCGGCTGGAGCACCCGCACCATCGTCGGCGCCATCACCCTGCATGCCTGAAACGCACAACGCCCGCCGCGACAGGGTCGGGGCGGGCGTTGGGGGAAGTGCCGGTGGCTTACTTGGCCGGCTCGTCCATCTTCAGCGTGCCGTCTTCGAACAGGTTCAGCTTCTGGCGTAGCTCGTGGGGCTGCACCGGCGCGTTCGGGTCGATGGCGGCACCCGGCTTGCCAGCGGCACCAGGGGCAGCCGGCGCGGCAGGCTTGCCATCTGCGCCAGGCGCTGCGGGTGGCGCATCCGGCTTGGCCTCGCCTTCAATCTCGCGCTGGGCCTTCTTGGTCAGCACCACGATGTCGATACGGCGGTTGACCGGGTTCAGCGGGTTCTTGCGGTCAAACAGCGAAGAAGAGGCATAACCCACCACGCGCGCCACTTGGTCGTCCGGGTAACCGCCACCTTCCAGCGCGCGACGCGCGGCGTTGGCACGGTTGGCCGACAGCTCCCAGTTGCCGAAATCGCCCTGGCCGGCGTACGGCTGGGCGTCGGTGTGGCCGCTGACGCTGATCTTGTTCGGCACCGCCTTGATGGTGTCGGCCATGGCCAGCAGGATGTCTTCGAAATACGGCTTCAGGCGTGCGCTGCCGGTGTCGAACATGGGCCGGTTCTCGGCGTCCATGATCTGGATGCGCAGGCCTTCCTGGGTGATCTCGAAGAGGATCTGGTCCTTGAACTTCTGCAGCTGCGGGTTCTGGTCGACCTTGTTCTGCAGCTCCTGCAACAGCAGGTTCAGGCGTTCCTGGTCGATCTTCTCGGCAGCGGCCTCGGCGTCGTTCTCGTTGATCTTGTCCGGCGTCTGCGGCGTCGGCGGCGAGCTCTCGATGTCCGGGTTCAGGGTCTTGTCCGGCGCCAGCTTAGGCGTGCCGCCCATGTCGATGATGTAGGGCGAGCCACTCTCGGAGAAGCCCACCGGGTCCTGGAAGTAGCCGGCGATGGCCAGCTTCTGCTCCGGGGTGGCGGTGGACAGCAACCACAGCACCAGGAAGAACGCCATCATCGCCGTGGCGAAGTCGGCGAAGGCGATCTTCCAGGCACCGCCGTGGTGGCCGCCGGCGAAGCGCTTGACGCGCTTGATGATTATCGGCTGGTTATTTTCCATGACTCAGCGACCGCGAACTGCTTGTTCCAGCTCGGCGAAGCTTGGGCGGTGGGCGGGGAACAGCACCTTGCGGCCGAACTCCACGGCCAGCGACGGCGGCATGCCCGAGGCCGAGGCCACCAGGGAGGCCTTGATGGCTTCGTACAGGTTGACCTCTTCCTTGGCGTCATGGCCCAGGGAGGTGGCCAGCGGGCCCATGAAGCCGTACGCCGCCAGAATACCGAAGAAGGTACCGACCAGCGCGCCGCCCACGTGGGCACCGATCACGGCCTTGTCGCCATCACCCAGGGACGCCATGGTCACCACGATACCCAGTACCGCGGCCACGATACCGAAGCCGGGCATGCCGTCGGCGATGCCGGTCACGGCGTGGGAAGTGTGCTCGAGCTCTTCCTTCATGCTCTGCAGTTCCATGTCGAACAGGCCTTCCAGCTCGTGGGGCGCCATGTTGCCGGAGGACATGATGCGCAGGTAATCGCAGATGTAGGCGGTCATGCGCTCGTCTTTGAGCACGGTGGGGTACTTGGCGAAAATGGGGCTGGCAGCGGCGTCCTCGATATCGCTCTCGATCGCCATCATGCCTTCGCGACGGCTCTTGTTGAGGATCTCGTAGACCAGGCCCAGCACTTCCATATAGAAGCTGTGCGAGAACCGCGACTTGAACATGCCCAGGGACTTCTTGATGACCTTCATGGTCATGTAGCCCGGGTTGGCCTGCAGGAAGGCACCAAAGGCGGCACCACCGATGATCAGCACTTCGAAAGGCTGAATCAACGCTGCGATCTTACCGTGGGACAGAACGTATCCGCCGAGCACACTCGCGAATACGACGATGATGCCGATAATTTTAGCCATAGATTGGAAGCACTTACATGTCGTGGTCAGGGTGAGGGCGCAAGATTCTAAATCTCTTGTTCTACTTATCGGCAGTTCTGCGCCAGACTATAGCCTGAAAAGGTGAAAAGCCAGTTCGGTCCCAACAGCATGCCAATTGAGCCCAACGTGCCTACCAAGACTCCCCGTACCCTTCCAGACTGGCTCAAGCTGCTCGACAGCGTGCGTTTGCCCATCCCCATGGCAAGCCATGAGCGGGTGCAGGCGGCCCTGGGCGACAGCCGCAGTTCGCTGCGCGACATTGCCGAGCTGATGCAGGATAGCCCAGCCCTGGTGCTGAGCGTGATTCGCGAGGCCAACCACCCGGTGCACCAGAGCCTGGCCGAGCCGGTGGAGAGCCTGGAAATCGCCCTCAACCGCCTGGGGCTCAAGCGTACCGAGGAGTTGCTGGAGCGCCTGCCCACCGCGCTACCCGAAGACATCCCGCGCGGCCTGCGGCAGTTGCTGCTGATCAGCCAGCACGCCGCGCAGCAGGCCAACGGCCTGTTCGCCGCACGCCTGGCGCGCCTGTGGCAGGAGATCCACTGGGGCAGCCTGCTGTTCCTGTCGCCCCTTTGGCCGCTGGCCATCACCCACCCCAGCCTGCTGGAGGAATGGGAACTGCGCGTGGTGCACAAGGGCGAAGCCGTGGCCCAGGTCGAGCTGGAGCTGTTCGGCGTGCGCCTGCTGAACCTGTGCCAGAGCCTGGCCCAGTTGTGGCGCCTGCCCGCCTGGATTCACCACGGCTACAACCTGCTGCTGGACGAGCAGCGCGAGTTCGTCAAAGTGCTGCACATTGCCCGCGACGAAGAGCACCGCCTGCGCCAGCAGCAACGCCTGGACGACGACCCTGGCCTGCGCCGCTGGCTCAACCAGCCGGCCAACACCGTGGTGCTGGCCAACGGCCTGGCCCTGGCCGCCCAGGAAGCCTGGGACACCCCGCACATCCTGCGCTGGCAATACCTGACGTGCATGTACCTGCAGATGCCGCTGGATGAACTGCAACAGCAGGTGCACCAACAGGCGGTGCAGAACGCCCGTCATTACGCCGCGCCCGGCCTGTGGCACCCGGCCGAGGCGTTGATCTGGCCCTGGGGCACCCGCCGCGTGCACCGCGGCCTGCAACCCGCGCCGCCGCCCACCGCCGAAGACCTGGCCACCTGGCGCAAGCATTGTACCGAGCTGCTGGTGGAGCCCAGCCGCTTCACCAACGCCATGCACCTGACCACCTTCGCCCGCGATGCGCTGCTGGCCTGCGGCATGCGCCGGGTGATGCTGCTGATGCTCGACAAGAACCAGACCAACCTGCGCGTGCATCAGGTGGCCGGCCTGCCCGAGGAAGCCGCCAGCCTGAACCTGCTGGTCAGCCAGAGCACCGTGCTGCAACGGCTGCTGAGCAAGCCGGCGCAGATCCGCCTGACCCCGCAGAACAACGCGCAGTTCTCGGCGCTGCTTCCTTCCAGCCTGCGCGGCCTGTTCAAGGGCGAGCACCTGCTGCTGCGCTCGCTGGCCAGCAACGAACGGGTGGTGATGCTGCTGGTGGCCGACCAGGGCGGCCTGCCCTTCGCGGAAATCTCGGTGCAGGCCTTCGCCAGGACGGCCCAGTGCATCGAACGCGCGCTGACCCTGTTCAGCAAGCGCGGCGCCTGACGCATGCGCTACAATCGCTCCCCTCTTTTCCATCTGGAGACCTCACATGGCTGATTTCTCGGGCCTGCCGCTGGTGATCGAAGCCGCTCAGCTGCAACAGCGCCTCGATGCTCCAGAGCTGATCCTGGTCGACCTCACCAGCGCCGCGCGCTATGGCGCCGGCCACATCCAGGGTGCCCGCTTCGTCGACCCCAAGCGCACCCAGCTGGGCCAGCCACCCGCGCCGGGGCTCATGCCCACGCTGCCCGCGTTGCAGGCGCTGTTTGGCGAATTGGGCCACAACCCGGACGCGGTCTACGTGGTGTACGACGACGAAGGCGGCGGCTGGGCCGGCCGTTTCATCTGGTTGCTGGACGTGATCGGCCACCGGAAATACCACTACCTGGACGGCGGCGTGCTGGCCTGGGAAGCGGCGCAGCTGCCCCTGACCCAGGACGTACCTGCGGCCCACGCCGGCAGCGTCGCCCTGACCCTGCACGACGAGCCCACCGCCACCCGCGAATACCTGCAGAGCCGCCTCGGCGCCGCCGACCTGGCCATCTGGGACGCCCGCGGCCCGCTGGAATACAGCGGCGAGAAAGTGCTGGCGGCCAAGGGCGGGCACATCCCCGGCGCGGTCAACTTCGAGTGGACCGCCGGCATGGACAAGACCCGCGAGCTGCGCATCCGCACCGACATGCCTGAAATCCTTGAGGCCCTGGGCATCACCCCGGACAAGGAAATCATTACCCACTGCCAGACCCACCACCGTTCCGGTTTCACTTACCTGGTGGCCAAGGCGCTCGGTTACCCGCGCGTCAAGGGCTACGCCGGTTCATGGGGCGAATGGGGCAACCACCCCGACACGCCCGTAGAAGTTTAAGGACATTCGATGAAATCCCGCTTGTTTATCCTCAGCCAGTACCTGCTGCCGCACCACCTGCTGTCCCGCCTGGCCGGCTGCGTGGCCGAATGCCGCGTGCGCTGGTTCAAGAACGCCTTCACCGCCTGGTTCGCCAAGCGCTACCAGGTGGACATGTCCCAGGCCCTGGTCGAAGACCTGACCGCCTACGAGCACTTCAACGACTTCTTCACCCGCGCGCTGAAGCCCGGCGCCCGCCCGCTGGACCCAACCCCAGGCGCCATCCTGAGCCCGGCCGACGGCGCCATCAGCCAGTGGGGTGCCATCGAGCACGGCCGCATCTTCCAGGCCAAGGGCCACAGCTTCAGCGCCCTGGAACTGCTGGGCGGCGACCCAGCCCTGGCCGCGCCGTTCATGGGCGGCGAGTTCGCCACCATCTACCTGTCGCCCAAGGACTACCACCGGGTGCACATGCCCCTGGCCGGCACCCTGCGCGAAATGGTCTACGTGCCTGGCCGCCTGTTCTCGGTGAACCAGACCACCGCTGAAAACGTGCCGGAGCTGTTCGCCCGCAACGAACGCGTGGTGTGCCTGTTCGACACCGAGCGCGGGCCGATGGCCGTGGTGCTGGTGGGCGCGATGATCGTCGCCTCGGTGGAAACCGTGTGGGCCGGGCTGGTGACGCCGCCCAAGCGCGAACTCAAGACCGTGCGCTACGACGAAGCTGCCCGCGCGCCTATCCACCTGGAGAAGGGCGCCGAGATGGGCCGCTTCAAGCTGGGTTCCACCGCCGTGGTGCTGTTTGGCCCGGACCAGGTCAAGTGGGCCCACGAACTGGGCGCCGGCTCCGTGGTGAACATGGGCCAGCGCATCGGCCAAGGCGTCGACAGCGCCGCCTGATGTTCATGCAGCCGCTGCCTCACGGCAGCGGCTACAAGCAGCGCCAAGGGCGTGCAGTCTTTGACGCAAAGGGTGACAATAGGCCGCCCAAGCTCGACTGACTCAACGGGAACCGCTCGATGTCCGCTACCCCGCCACCTCTTTTGCGCGCCCCCACGCCCTCGCAGGCCAGCCTGACGTTCTGCGAAGCCACGCCCCGCGACCTCAAGCGCTGGATTGCCGCGCTGCCCAAGGCCAACCTCGGCGAGACCGCCCGCCAGCTGTACCAGGGCCTGATCGAACTCAACCAGCTGATCACCCCCAGCGAAAACCGCCTGCAGTTGCTGGAGCTGCTGCGCCCGGAAGTCTATTTCGTCTGCAACCACCTGGAACGCCACTTCCTCAACCAGTCGGTGGTGCTGGACGAACGCGCGCGCAAGATCGCCAACCTGTGCCAGGCCCTGCAGAACCTGCTGGGCGTGGGCTACAAGCAGATCGTGCTACGCGTCTCGGCGCGCCTCAAGGACCGCAACCTGCTGCTGGCCACCGCCATCCAGCGTGCCATGCATGCGCTGAAAGGGCCGCTGGTGCGCGCCAGCCTGCTTTACTGCCCGGTGCCCGAGGGCCTGTGGCTTGAGCTACACCAGCTGTATCAGGTGGCCAGCCGCTTCCAGCTGCACCGCACCTTCGTCACCGATGACCTGGTCAGCCAGGCCCATCATCAAAGCATCGAGCAGACCTACGCCACCGCCCTGCTGATGGGCAGCTCACGCTGCAACCAGATGCGCCAGCAGGCCATCGTGCAACTGGCCAACGTGCTGGAACCCTGGAGCGCGCTGACCCGCGTAGTGCCCGCCAGCGCTGCCGAAGCGCAGTTCGCCGTGGCCCCCGACGCCGATGCGCCGCCACGCTACAAGAGCCTGTTCCCCGCCAGCCAGCTGCCGCAAATGGTCGGCCTGGACCCGCAACCACTGGTCAAGGCCATCACCGCCTGGCTGCACCTACCGGTGGACAAGCGCGGCCAGTCCAGCCTGCTGGTGCCACCCGGCCTGACCGTGGACATGCTCCAGCACCTGGCGGCGGCCTGGGGCGACGTGGCCGAGCGCACCTTCCAGCGCACCCCGGGCCAGGGCAGCATGAGCCTGTGCGTTGGCATGAGCACCCTGCACTACTACCTGGGCGGCCAGCGCAGTTTCGCCGACCTGCTCAAGCGCCCCGAGGCCGGAATGAACGCCAGCTTCGCCAGCGGCAAGCCCAGCGGCCCGAGCGACAGCTGGACCCTGGCCTTCGACGCCGCCGGCAGTGGCACCAGCGACTCGATGCTGCCCTATGAAGAGATCGACTACCCGGCCATGGACCTGGAGGGCGGCAGCGGCCAGGCCGACCGCGACTACCCGGTGCACGAGCTGCAGATCGTCAACCACAGCCCCGGCGGCTACTGCCTGGCCTGGCCCAAGGACGTCCCGGCGCAATTGCAGGCTGGCGAGCTGGTAGGCATCCAGGACGCACCGGCCCAAGGCTGGAGCGTGGCGGTGGTGCGCTGGATTCGCCAGGTGCGCGGCGGCGGCACGCAGATGGGCATTGAGCTGATCGCCCCGCACGCCGACCCGTGCGGCCTGCAACTGCTGCGCAGCGACCAGCAGCACAGCCAGTACGTGCGCGGCCTGCAATTGCCGGAAATCCGCGCCATCGACATCAAGGCTTCGCTGATTGCCCCGCGCCTGCCGTTCCAGGAAGGGCAGAAGGTGATGATCAACAACCACGGCGAGGAAAACCGCGCGCACCTGGGCCGCAAGCTCAGCTCCACGGGCAGCTTCAATCAGTTCGAGTTCAGGTTGCTGGAAACAGCGCCAGCGGCGGCGCAGGCGGGCAGCGAGTTCGAGTCGCTGTGGAAGGAGTTGTAGCGGACGCAGCCTGCGGCCGCTGCTACGGAGGGCATCCTGTAGCAGTGGCCGCAAGGCCGCGTCACCGTCACGCCTGGCTGTCGCGCACGCCCAGCAGGTAGAGCACGCCGTCCAGCCCCAGGGTGGTGATGTTGTGGCGGGCCGACTGCTTCACCAGCGGTTTGGCGCGGAACGCCACGCCCAGGCCGGCCTTGGCCAGCATCGGCAGGTCGTTGGCGCCATCGCCCACGGCAATGGTCTGGTCCAGCGCCAGGCCTTCCTGCTCGGCCAGTTGCACCAGCAGGTCAGCCTTGCGTTGCGCATCCACGATCGGCTCCACGGCCACGCCCGTGCACTTGCCGTCCACCACCTGCAGCTCGTTGGCGAACACGTAGTCGATACCCAGTTTGGCCTGCACCTGCTTGGCGAAGTAGGTGAAGCCGCCCGAGAGGATGGCGGTCTTGTAGCCCAGGCGCTTGAGCTCGGCAAACAGTACCTCGGCGCCCTCGGTCAGGCGCAGCGAGGCGCCGATGGCATCCAGCACGCTCACGTCCAGGCCCTGCAGCAGCGCCATGCGCTCCTTGAAGCTGGCGCGGAAGTCCAGCTCGCCGCGCATGGCCCGTTCGGTGATTTCCGACACCAGGTGACCAACGCCGTGGGCCTTGGCCAGCTCGTCGATGACCTCGGCCTGGATCAGCGTGGAGTCCATGTCGAACACCGCCAGGCGGCGGTTGCGGCGGTAGACGTCGTCCTGCTGGATGGCGATGTCGGCGTCCAGCAGCATGGCCGCGGCCAGGAAGTCGCGACGCAGCGCGCCCAGGTCGGCCGGCACGCCGCGCGCCAGGAACTCAAGGCACGCCTTGCCTTCGGCGGATGGGGCGGCCAGGCCGACGCGACCCGACAGACGGTCGATAGCCTCGACCACCAGGCCATGGCGGTTGGCAATTTCGGTCACGCCCTGCACTTGGGCGGCGGTGATTTCACGGCTCATCAGGGTCAGCACATGGCGGTCGCTGGTGCCCGCGCCGGCCCAGTCCAGGTAGGCCTGTTCCGACAGCGCGGTGAACTGCGCGTGACGGCCGGCCACGGCGGTAATGCGCTCGCGCACCGCCGCCAGGCGGGTTGCATCGTCGGCGCAGGCAACCACGGCCAGCGCCAGGGCGCCGTGCTGCACCGACTGGGCGATGTCCAGAATGCGCACGCCATCCTCGGCCAAGGCACCGGTGATGGCCGCCAACAGGCCAGGACGGTCGGAACCGGTGATGTTAATCAGGACGATTTCGCGCAAAGGGCACCCCGTTCGTGGAAAAAAATCGCATTCTACCTACTTTCAGTGACCATCGGGCACAGGCAGCGCTTTGCCGCTCTGGGGCCTGTCGCTATACTGCGCAGCAACTTCACGGACATAAAGAGCCGCGCTCAGTGAACCGGCCCACGCCAGTAAAAACCGACAATTTCTTCCTGCTGATCTTCCGTGCCCTGCGTCACCGCCGCGCACCGATAGCTCTGCGTATCGCCAGCCTCAACGTACTGCTGGTCGCCCTGGCGCTGGTGGTGTATGCCTGCGTGATGGGTTTGCAGTTCAAGCAGGCCATGCACCAGCAGGCCGACGCCCTGGGTCAGAGCCTGACCACCCAGACCGCGACCTCGGCCACCGAGCTGTTGGTGTCCAACGACATCCTCAGCCTCAACGTGCTGCTCAATAACCTGGTGAAGAACCCGCTGGTGGCCCATGCGGCCATCTACAGCGTCGACAACCGCATCCTCGCCGAAGCCGGCAGCCGCCCGAAAAGCGGCCTGCTGGGCGAAGCGGGCGGCCTGTACGAGACCAAGATCACCTTCCAGGACGTCACCGCCGGCCACCTGCGCATCAGCCTGGACATGACCCAGTTCCAGCAGCCGATGACCATCAGCCTGGAAAGCATGGGCATCCTGGGCGCCATCCTGCTGCTAGTAACCCTGATCCTCAGCCTGCGCCTGGGCCGCAACCTGTCCACCCCGCTGCTGCAACTGCGGGTGTGGCTGCGTGAAATCGACGAACACACCCCGGCCACCCAGCGCCAGGACGAGATCGGCGACCTGGCCCGCGACCTGCACCAGCGCTACGCCCCCGAGCCTGCGCCGGTGCCCGAGGTGGAAGAGCCCGAGTTCGACGAAGAGGAAGACGAAGGCCCGGCCTTCGAGGTGCGCAACCTGCGCGACGCCCGCTTCGATGAAAGCACCCCGGTGCCGGTGAAGCCTGCGCCCAAGCGCGTGGTGCATGCCGAAGAAGACGAGGACGAGGACGACGAAGACCCCTTCGCCGACCTGCGCGACACCGCGCCGGTCGCCGCCAAGCAGGCCGCCCCTGCCCCGGTGGCGCCGAAGGAGCCCCAGCACAGCGCGGTATTGGCCGTGCAACTGGGTGGCCAGGAACAACTGCGCCGCCTGCCCCGCGCCCGCCTGCTGGAGCTGCTGGAGCGCTACCGCGCCTGCCTGGACCAGGCCGCCTCGCTGTACGAAAGCGAGCTGCACACCTTGAACGACGGCAGCACGCTGATGCTGTTCAACAGCGACAGTAGCGGCGAGGACTACCTGACCAACGCCATCTGCTGCGGCGAGCTGCTGCGCGCCCTGGGCCATCAGTTGCAGATCGAGGTGGCCGACAGCGGCATCACCCTGCAACTGCAGCTGGGCCTGGTGCTGGGCGATGACCTGGCCGGCATGAGCCAGATCGACCTGCTGCTGACCGAACCGGCCCAGGACGCCCTGGCGCTGTCGCAGCACAGCCGCAACCTGCTGCTGGTGGAACGCCGTATCAGCGACGACAGCCTGGTGCGCCAGCGCGCCCGCATCCGCCCCATCGCCAGCCCCGAGGGTGCGTGCTGCGTGGAGCGGCTGCTGGAGCCTTACCCGTCGTTGCTGGAGCGCCAGTTGGCGCGCATGCACGAGACGCGCGTTTAAACCCGTGACGCGGCCTGCGGCCGCTGCTACGTCAATCGCCGCCACGTTTGACAAGCGCCCACAAAAAAGCCCGCATCGCTGCGGGCTTTTTCGTTAGAAGCGGAACACTTCCATGTCGGTGCGGATCGGCGAGGCGATCGGCATCTTCGGTTTGTCCGGCTCATCCTTGGCCACTGGCTTGGCCGCAGGCTTCTTCTCTTCCACCAGCGCCGGCTGGTTGGCCAGCGGCTTCAGCGCCACGCTCAGCTGTTCGGCCAGGCGCTGCAGCAACACGCCCTGGGCTTTCACCTGGGCCGCGGTGCCGCCAGCGTGCTTCTCTTCCAGGTGGACGATGCGGTTGTCACGCACCTGGCCACGGCGGTCGAGCAGACGCCACTGGGCATCGAGAATGGCCGGCTGCGAATCACCGGAATCCAGGCGGGTGATCGACAGCAGCACCTGCACGTCCGGCGTACCGGTGTTGGTGGCAGGCGCCAGGGTCACGCGCTGGCTGTCCAGGCGCCACGCCAGTTGGCGCAGCAGCAGTTGATCGATGTCGGAAGACAGGCTGCCGGCCCAACGACCATCGGTCGCCGCGCTGAGGCTGCCATCAGGCTGGCGCTGCAACAGGGTTTCGCGTTGCAGGTAGTCGGCCACGGAAACCGGGCCCAACAGTACCGACATGCCGGTGCTCTGCTTGGGTTGGCCGGGGTTGCCGCTGTCGAGCTGGTAAAGCGCGACCGGCTGGTGAGCGGCGCAGCCCGCCAGGGCCAGGACACCGGTCAGCAATAAAACAGGAAGGCGCAAAAAAGTCATCATTCCATCCAGGCGGCAGCCACAAGGCTCACCGCAGTGATACTCAACGAATTCGTCCGGGTACTCAGCCACGCCGGTACCTCAAGAAGACATATCATCCGCGAATATGCGCTACGACTCCAGCGCTTAAGCGTCGAACTGCGCTTAAAAAGCGCATCCAACCGCTCTAGCGTGCTGTCTGGGAGCGATTCCCAGACAGCACCATCGCGTCAGCCGGCGTTTTCCACCAACAGGGCATCCACTCGCTGGAAACCACGCGGCAGCTTGTTGCCGCGCCGCCCGCGCTCGCCCTTGTAATGCTCGAGGTCCTCGCCCTTGAGCGACAATGTACGCTTGCCGGCTTGCAATACAAGCGTTGCGCCATCGGAAATCACCGCCAAATCAGTGACGTATTCCTCACGGCTGGCCACGCGCTCACCGGGAATGCCGATGATTTTGTTGCCCTTTCCTTTGCCCAGCTGCGGCAGGTCGGCCACTTTGAAAACCAGCAGGCGGCCTTCGGTGGTGACCGCTGCCAGCCAGTTGTTCTCGCGGTCCGGCACCGGCCGTGGGGCCAGCACCTTGGCGCCGTTGGGCAGGCTGAGCAGGGCCTTGCCGGCCTTGTTCTTGGCCTGCAGGTCTTCGCCCTTGACCACGAAGCCGTAGCCGGCGTCCGAGGCAATTACGTACAGGGCATCGTCGTCGGGCAGCAGCACGCACTCGAAGGCGGCGCCTGGCGGCGGTGTCAGGCGCCCGGTCAGCGGCTCGCCCTGGCCACGGGCCGACGGCAGCGTGTGCGACGCCACCGAATAGCTGCGGCCGGTGGAGTCGATGAACACCGAGAACTGGTTGGAGCGCCCCATGGCGGCGGTCTTGAAGCCGTCGCCGGCCTTGTAGGACAGGCCGGTGGCGTCGATGTCGTGGCCCTTGGCGCAACGCACCCAGCCCTTCTCCGACAGCACCACGGTGACCGGCTCGGTCGGCATCAGCTCGTTTTCCGACAGGGCCTTGGCCTCGGCGCGCGCCACGATCGGCGAGCGACGGTCATCGCCGTAGGTCTCGGCGTCCTTGATCAGTTCGCTGCGCACCAGCTTGCGCAGTTTGCTCTCGCTGCCCAGCAGGGCCTGCAGCTTGGCTTGTTCCTTGGCCAGCTCGTCCTGCTCGTTGCGGATCTTCATCTCTTCCAGGCGCGCCAGCTGCCGCAGGCGGGTCTCGAGGATGTATTCGGCCTGGGTCTCGGTCAGGTCGAAGCGGGCGATCAGCGCGGCCTTGGGGTGTTCCTCGGTGCGGATGATGTGGATAACTTCATCCAGGTTGAGGAACGCCACCAGCAAGCCTTCCAACAGGTGCAGGCGGCGCTCCACCTTGTCCAGGCGGAACTTGAGGCGGCGGCGCACGGTGTTGATGCGGAATTCCAGCCACTCCAGCAGCAGCGCGCGCAGGTTCTTCAGCTGCGGGCGGCCGTCCAGGCCAATGATGTTGACGTTGACGCGGTAGGTGGATTCCAGCTCGGTGGTGGCGAACAGGTGCTGCATCAGCTGGTCGAGGTCCACCCGGTTGGAACGGGCGATGATGACGATGCGGCACGGGTTCTCGTGGTCCGACTCGTCACGCAGGTCGGCGACCATCGGCAGCTTCTTGGCCTGCATCTGCGCGGCGATCTGCTCCAGCACCTTGGCGCCGGAGACCTGGTGCGGCAACGCGGTGACGACGATGTCGCCGTCCTCGATGCGGTACACCGCACGCATGCGCACCGAGCCACGGCCGGTCTCGTAGATTTTCAGCAGCTCGCTTTGCGGGGTGATGATTTCCGCTTCGGTGGGGTAGTCAGGCCCCTTGATGTGCTCGCACAGCTGTTCGATCGTGGCTTTCGGCTCGTCGAGCAGGCGCACGCAGGCGCTGGCCACTTCGCGCAGGTTGTGCGGCGGCACGTCGGTGGCCATGCCCACGGCGATGCCGGTGGTGCCGTTCAGCAGGATATTCGGCAAACGCGCCGGCAATACGGCCGGTTCATCGAGGGTACCGTCGAAGTTCGGCACCCAGTCCGCGGTGCCCTGGCCCAGCTCGCTGAGCAGCACTTCGGAATAGCGCGACAGCCGCGCCTCGGTGTAACGCATGGCCGCGAACGACTTGGGATCGTCCGGCGCACCCCAGTTGCCCTGGCCGTCCACCAGGGTGTAGCGGTAGCTGAACGGCTGCGCCATCAGCACCATGGCTTCGTAGCAGGCCGAGTCGCCGTGCGGGTGGAATTTACCGAGCACGTCACCCACGGTACGGGCCGACTTCTTGTGCTTGGAATCGGCATCCAGCCCCAGCTCACTCATGGCGTAGACGATACGACGCTGGACCGGCTTGAGGCCGTCGCCGATGTGCGGCAGGGCCCGGTCCATGATCACGTACATGGAGTAGTTGAGGTAGGCCTGTTCGGTGAAGTCAGCCAGCGAGCGGCGTTCTACGCCGTCCAGGCTGAGATCAAGGGAGTCGCTCATGCGGGCCTCATCATTGTGTAGTCTGGCGCAGCAGCATGGTGCCGCCGCGCTGGGAAAATTCGAGTTGTTTCAGGGCGCTCATGCCGAGCAGCACCTGGTCGCCATCCATGTCGGGGATGGCCACGGCGCGCACGTCCTTGAGGACGATGTCGCCCAATTGCAGGCTGGCCAGCCGCGTGCGGTAGCCCTGGGCCTGGCCGTTGGCGGTGTTCACCGTGATCGGGTAGCCGTAGGGCAGCTTCAGCTGTTCGGCCAGGGCCTTGCTCACCGCCACGTCGGTGGCGCCGGTGTCGAGCATAAACTGTACCGGCGTGCCGTTGATCATGCCGCTGGCCACGAAGTGCCCTTGGCCATTGCTGGCCAGGCGCACTTCGATGTAACCCTGGCCGTGCTCGCTGGCCACCACCGGGTTGGGGTTCTCGCGGGCCTGCTGGAAATGCCCGAAGAACCGCGTGGCCAGGAACAGCAGCGCAGCCCAGGCCAGGATCAGGAAGATCCGCCCGGCGCGCTTGCCTGCGGGTTGCACACTCACGGGGCAGCATTCCAGCCGGCTGCGGGCGCGGCAAAGCGCCAGACGATGGGGCGCACCTCACCGTCGGCACGGGCGCCGTCGTTGTTGTCGATGCCCACCCAGGCGCCGGTGTCGTCGACGATCAGCGCTTCGGCCAGCCCGTATTCCTGGGAATACTGGCGGTTGGGCAGCAACGCCTCGTCGGCGAACGACCAGCAGTGCTCGACCTTGGCGGTCTGCAGGTCGCGGCGGCAGATCTGGTAGATATTGCGCTCCAGGGTGTACAGCTTGCCCTTGTACAACGACAGGTCGGCGAAGTCGCGAGACACCATATGGGCCTTGGGCAACTTGTCGGGCTGCATTTCGGTGCCGCCCTCGTTCAGCAGGATGCAGCTGCCTTTGCAGCCCCAGGTGCCGTCCGCCTGCTTGTACACCGACAGCAGGCCGCGGTGCTGGCGCTCGGCGGCCAACCACAGGTGGTCGCCGGCGGCATTGATGGCCAGCCCTTCGAAAATGGCGTTGAAGTGGCGCAGCATGCCCTTGGCGTTGGCTTCGCGGATTATCGCGGGGTCGATCTTCAGCCAGTTCGGCTTGCCGTCCACGGGCACCTGCAGCACGGCGGCAAAACCTTCGCTGACCAGGTAGCGGTTGCCCTGGGCGTCGCAGCTGATGCCTTCGAAGTCGAGAATGCCGCCGCGAATCACCGCGGCCGCATGGGCCGTGGCGCGCAGCATCATCGGCAGGCCGGTGTCGGCCGGTGGCGGCGGCACGTCGATGAGCACGTTCTCGGCCTTCCACACGGTGTTGGTGGTGTCGAGCCGGTAGATGATGCCGTCGTCGCGGTCCGATTCCGTCCACAGCCGGTCGCCGCAGGCGGCGATGCCCGATAGGTTGCCGCCGACCATCCCGTCCACCGGGTGCTCGGCCAGCAACTTGAGCTGCTCCACTGGCGCGGCGTGCGCCAGCAGCGGCAGCACGGTCAGCAGCAGCGCTGCCAACGCGTGCCGCATCAGGCCAGCACCTCGGCCAGGTTGCCCTTGGATTCCAGCCACGTCTTGCGGTCGCCGGCGCGTTTCTTCGAGAGCAGCATGTCCATGATCTTCGCCGTGTCCTCGAAGTCACCCAGGGTCAACTGCACCAGGCGGCGAGTGTTGGGGTCCATGGTGGTTTCGCGCAGCTGTGGCGGGTTCATCTCGCCCAGGCCCTTGAATCGGGTGACCTGGGGTTTGCCACGCTTCTTCTCGGCCACCAGGCGGTCGAGGATGCCGTCGCGCTCGGCCTCGTCCAGGGCGTAGTAGATCTCCTTGCCCAGGTCGATGCGGTACAGCGGCGGCATGGCCACGTAAACGTGGCCGGCGTCCACCAGCGGGCGGAAGTGCTGCACGAACAGCGCGCACAGCAAGGTGGCGATGTGCAGGCCGTCGGAGTCGGCGTCGGCGAGGATGCAGATCTTGCCGTAGCGCAGCTGGCTCATGTCCGCGGCGCCCGGGTCGACGCCGATGGCCACGGCGATGTTATGCACTTCCTGGCTGGCCAGCACTTCGCTGCCGTCCACTTCCCAGGTGTTGAGGATCTTGCCACGCAGCGGCAGGATGGCCTGGAATTCCTTGTCCCGCGCCTGCTTGGCCGAGCCGCCGGCGGAGTCACCCTCCACCAGGAACAGTTCGGAGCGCATCGGGTCCTGGCCGGCGCAGTCCGCCAGCTTGCCCGGCAGCGCCGGGCCCTGGGTGATGCGCTTGCGCTCGACCTTCTTGCTGGCCTTCAGGCGGCGGCCGGCGTTGCTGATGGCCAGTTCGGCCAGCTGCATGCCCAGCTCGGGGTGGGCGTTGAGCCACAGGCTGAAGGCGTCCTTGACCACGCCGGAAACGAAGGCCGCAGCCTCGCGGGAGGACAGGCGTTCCTTGGTCTGGCCGGAGAACTGCGCGTCCTGCATCTTCATCGACAGCACGAAGGCGATGCGTTCCCAGATGTCTTCCGGCGCCAGCTTCAGGCCGCGCGGCAGCAGGTTGCGGAACTCGCAGAACTCGCGCATGGCGTCCAGCAGGCCCTGGCGCAGGCCGTTGACGTGGGTGCCGCCCTGGGCCGTGGGGATCAGGTTGACGTAGCTTTCCTGCACGCTGTCGCCGCCCTCGGGCAGCCACAGCAGCGCCCAGTCCACCGCCTCCTTGTTGCCGGCCAGGCTGCCGCAGAACGGCTCGTCGGGCAGGCGGCTGAATTCGGTGACCGCGTCCACCAGGTAGGAGCGCAGGCCGTCTTCGTAGTGCCATTCGACCTTCTCGCCGGTGCCTTTGTCTTCAAAGGTCACCGACAGGCCCGGGCACAGCACGGCCTTGGCCTTGAGCACGTGCTTGAGGCGGCTGACCGAGAATTTCGGCGAATCGAAGTATTTCGGGTCTGGGGCGAAGTACACGCTGGTGCCGGTGTTGCGCTTGCCCACGGTGCCAATCACTTCCAGGTCGGTGGCCTTGAAGCCATCGGCGAAGGTCATCTGGTACTCATTGCCGTCGCGCTTGACCTTGACCCGCACCTGGTTGGACAGGGCGTTGACCACGGAGATGCCCACGCCGTGGAGGCCGCCGGAGAACTGGTAGTTCTTGTTGGAGAACTTGCCGCCGGCGTGCAGCTTGGTGAGGATCAGCTCGACGCCGCTCACGCCCTCTTCGGGGTGGATATCCACAGGCATGCCGCGGCCGTCGTCGCTCACTTCCAGCGAGTGGTCGGCGTGCAGGATCACCTGGATCGACTTGGCGTGGCCGGCCAGCGCTTCGTCGACACTGTTGTCGATGACTTCCTGGGCGAGGTGGTTCGGCCGCGTGGTGTCGGTGTACATGCCCGGGCGTTTGCGCACCGGGTCGAGGCCCGAGAGGACTTCGATGGCGTCTGCGTTATAAGAGCTAGCGCTGGGATTGGCCATGGGTTCTCGTCGTCAGTCGTTCATGAAAAATAAACAGCTCAAAGCTGGGCAAAATCGATGCCGCGGTACAGCCCGGGCTCGATCCCGGCAAAATTCAGCAGGCTCGGCAGCTGCGCGCCGAAGCCTTGGTAGCCGTGGTCGCCACCGGCCTGGATGCGCAGCGCGCAGGCCCGGTAGAAACGCTCGGCCTGGCGGTAATCAAGGGTTTCATCGGCCGTCTGCAGCCACACTTGATAACGCAGGGGGTCTTGCGGGGCCGCCACTTCCAGGGCGGCCAGGGCGTCCACGTGGTCCAGGGTCAGTTCCCAGCTCTCACCGGTATACAGGTTTTGCTGGGTGCCGAGGAAACCGTCGAACAGGCGGTGCGGGTTGACCACCGGGTTGATCAGCAGGGCCTTGAGGCCGTGGCGCTCGGCCAAGTGAGTGGCATAGTAGCCGCCCAGCGAGCTTCCCACCAGCAAGGGCGCGCCCAGCTCGGCGATGGCCGAGTCCAACTGGCCAATGGCCTCACGTGGATGATGGTGCAACGCCGGCACCCGCAGCTGCCCTTCCAGGCCCATGCGCTGCATGACCTCGGTGAGCATGCTGGCCTTCTTCGACGCCGGCGCGCTGTTCAAACCGTGGATATAGAGAATGGAACCCGTCACGCCGACACCTCCCTTGCAAAAGGCGCCCAGTTTACAGCGCCTTGGTGACGTTTAGGCAGGGGAAGAGGTTCTGTAACGATTTTATGGCTCGCTGACCACCGTAGCCGCTGCCGCCAGGCTGCGCTGGCCCGGGTTTTCGCTGGAGTTTTTCAGTGTACCCAAGGGCCAGCGCAGCCTCCGGCAGCGGCTACGGTGCCGGCTGCGAGTCGTTGCATCCTGGCAGTTCACTCTGTTCATCGCTACCCCAGGTTTTCAACCATCTGCTGACTTGATCTCCGCTCGAATGATTACCGGACTGCTGGTAATCCCTCCAAGACTCCAGAGCCTCAATGCAGAAACACTTCTGCAAACTCTCTTGGGCATGGGCGCCGACGGTGCTGCCTTCGACGATCAGTACACTGACATCCTGGCGTCGCCCTAATTTGGTGCCTCGCGATTCGTCATCCATGGCTATTAATACCCTTCGGCGGCCATGTCCGGGGTGAACTCGAAACCTTCGAGCCGCGAAACCCCGGTCTCGATCCTGCCGTCCGGCAGCAACCGCAACCACCGGTACCCCGGCGCCAGCTCGTCCAGGGCGAAATCCTCGCTGCGTGGCTTGAACTGGATGCAGGTGGACGGCGAGGCGATCAGCCGCACGCCGTTGCGCTCGCGCTCGAAGTCCTGGTGGATGTGGCCCCACAGCAGCGCGCGGGCCTGTGGGAAGCGGTCGAGCACCTCGAACAGCGCGTGGGGGTTGCGCAGGCCGATGGGCTCCATCCATGGACAGTCGATGGACACCGGGTGGTGGTGGAAGCAGATCAGGTGGTGGCGCTCCGGCGCTTCGCTGAGGGCCTGGGCCAACAGTTGCAACTGGTCGTCGGCCAGGTAACCCGGTACCGAGCCGGTCACCGACGAATCAAGCAGGGTGATACGCCAGTTGCCCAGGTCGACCACCGGTTGCAGGTAGTCACGGCCCTGCGCGGCCTGCTCCATCGGCAACGGCTCGTCGTGGTTGCCGGCGAACCAGCGCTTGGGCGCCTGGATGGGCGCGGTCAGCGCCTCGAAGCGCTGGTACGACTCCAGGCTGCCGTCCTGGGACAGGTCGCCGCTGGCCACCACCAAATCGATGCGCGGCTGCTCGGCCAGCACCTTCTCGACCACCCGCGCAAGGCTGTCGGCGGTCTTCAGGCCCAGCAGGGCGCCGTCGACGTCGGCGAACAGGTGGCTGTCCGAAATCTGCACCAGCAGCACGGCTTCGTCGGTGGTGGGGGTGGGTGCGCTCGGCAAGGCCGTCTCCTTCAGGGGGTACCAGCAAGGATTATGGTGGGGATGCGGGCAGGGGGCAAACGCAGGGGCGGGATGTGGCTCACATCTGCGGATAAAAAGCCTGAGCGTACTCAGGCCTGGAGGTGCACGGCGCAGGTTTTGAGGGGTTTGCTAGCGCACATACTCATACTCATGCCCACACGCCAGGCAATGGCTCAGCCACTCCCCCAGGAACAGGTTCAACTGCGCCTTCTCGTCGGGCTGGTGCATGCTGGCGTTGGGGTACGGGTACACGCTGCGGAAGCGGCGGGCGTGTTCGGCGCTGACCACTTCGGCCATGCGCGCGTCGTGGTAGACCTGCACTTCCAGCTGCGGCACCGGCAGCCAGGGCAGGCTGTGCTCCTGGCGTACGCGCAAGGTGGTGGTATAAGGGCAGGCGAGCAGCACTTCCAGGGTGAGCACGCCCAGCATCTGCTCGCCCTGGGTCATGGCCACTTTGCGCGAATGCTGTTCATGGCGCATGTTCGGCAACAGGCGCATCAGGCGCGCGTAGTTTGCCTCGCAGGCTGCCTGCAGGCCGACCAGGTCGACACGGTAGCGGTCGCGCAACAGGTTCACTTCCACAGCCCCCTGACTTCCTCGCGGTTCAACGCCAGCCACTGCAGGGCGATGATCGTTGCCGCGTTGATGATCTTGCCATCGCGCACGGCCTGCAGGGCGTCTTCGAACGCCCATACCGTGACGCGGATGTCCTCGTTCTCGTCCTTCAGGCCGAACAGGCCGCCCACGCCTTCGCTGCTGCAATGCCCCAGGTACAGATGCACGAACTCGGTGCTGCCGCCTGGCGAAGGGAAGTACTTGGTGATCGGCCAGAGCGACTGCAGCACAAGCCCAGCTTCCTCCTCGGCCTCGCGGTGCGCAACTTCTTCCGGTTGCTCGGCCTTGTCGATCAGACCGGCAACCATCTCCACCAGCCAGGGGTTGGCAGTTTTCAACATGGCGCCGACGCGGAACTGCTCCAGCAGCACCACTTCGTCGCGCTTGGGGTCGTAGGGCAGCACGCACACGGCGTCGTGGCGCACGAACACTTCGCGGGTCATGTCCTTGCTGGTGCCGCCATCGAACAGCTCATGGCGCAGGTGCAGGCGGTCCAGTTGGTAGAACCCCTTGTAGCAGTTCTCGCGCTTGAGGATCTCGACCTTGGTCGGCTGTGCCCTGTCTGTCATGTAAAACCTCGTCATCGTCCGTGCAGCTTCGCGCCATCCTAACTGCGATGCCAGCGCTTTGCAGCCCCTTTGAACCGCCATTCGCGCCCGGCAAGATAGGCGGCAGGGCCCCGGCCCGTTACTATTGAGCTTAGTGGCGAACTGAAGGCGATGCCGAGAGTCGAAGCACGACAACATTTGCCCGCAACCCCCTTCCTGACCGTCAAGGAACACCATGTCGCTTCTGAAATTCACGTCCATGGCCGCCGTGGCCCTGACATTGGGCGCCTGCCAAAGCCTGTTTCAGCCGAGCATGAACAAACCGCTGGACACCCGCCGCGACGCCTTCGAGCACACCAAGCCTGGCTGCACGGCGCCGGACTGCCCGCTGTTCAACCTGGACGTGATCCATTTCCCTGGCGAGCCGGCCCTCGACCCGATCATGGAACGCGGCATGCTGCAGCTGACCCGCACCGACGCCGACGCGCCGCTGCCCACGTCCTTGAAAGCCTACGAGGACAGCTTCCTGGCCCACGCGCCCAACCGCTACGGCAGCTACCTGCAATCCAAGGTACGCGACCAGCATGACGGGCTGGTGATCGTGGAGGTGTCGAGTTACCTGGACACCGGCGCGCCCGAGGGCGTACCCGGCCGCGACTTCATCAACTGGTCGCGCCAGCAGCACAAGGTGCTGACGCTGGCGGACATGCTGGTGCCCGGCGAAGAACCGGCGTTCTGGAAGGCCGCGGAAGAGGCCCACCGCGGCTGGCTGGTGGACAACGGCCTGGCCAGCGACCCCAAGTTCGTCAAGGACTGGCCGTTCAAGCACACCACGCACATCGCCCTGACCTCGGCAGGCATCATCCTCAAGTATGACGTCAACACCATCGCCCCCTATGCGCTGGGGCAGGCCGAGATCAAGGTCGACTACCAGCGGCTCAATGGCGTGATCAAGCCGGCACTGTTTCCCGGCCGCGGCTGAAGGCCGCCAGCACCGCGTGCAGCACCCCGGCCAGCAGCAGTGACGGCAGGGTAGCGCCGACCTCGGGGTAGAGGTTGGCCAGCACGTGGTAGGTGGCGATGCCGCCCACCCAGGCCACCAGCGCGGTCCAGCGCAGCGGCACGGCCTGGGCCTGGCTGCTGCGCTTGCGCAGGATGAAGTGGTCCACCAGCACCACGCCGAACAGCGGCGCGAACACCGAGCCAATCAGCAGCAGGAAGTTCTGGTACTGCGCCAGCGGCGCGAAGCAGGCAATCAGCGTGCAGACGATGCCGATGGCCAGCGCCAGGTGCTCGACCTTCAGGCGCACCAGCAGGCCGGTGGACACCGCTGCCGAGTGAATGTCGGCGAAGGCGTTTTCCGACTCGTCCAGCAGGATGAGCAGCAACGGGATGCCCAGCCCGGCGCCGGCCAGCGCCAGCAGCAACGCGTTGGTCTCGCCGCTCGGCGCGAACGCCAGGGTGTAGGCTACGCCCAGGCTCATCAGCCAGAAGTTGCCGATGAAGAAGCCCAGCACGGTGCCACCGAACACGCCCTTGGCCGCACGGCCGAAGCGCGAGTAGTCGGCGATCAGCGGCAGCCACGACAGCGGCATGGCGATGGCGATGTCGAAGCCCACCGCGAAACTCATGCTGCCGTCGCCGGCCTTGGCCCACAGGGCGCCCAGGTCGGCCTTGGCGAACAGGTTCCAGGTCAGCCACAGGCAGGCCGCCAGCAGCAGCCAGATGCCCCATTTGCGCAAAAACTTGCGCACGAAGGTCAGCGGGCCGCTGACCGCGAGCAAGGTGGCCAGGGCACCGAACACCAGGGTCCAGAGCATCGGGTGGGTGAGCGCGCTGCCCTCGCCAAACGCCCGCGCGCCGAGCAGGCTGGCGGCGTCGCGCATCACGATGATTTCAAACGCGCCCCAGCCGATCAGCTGCAGCAGGTTGAGCAGCGCCGGCAGCGCGGCGCCATGTTGGCCCAGACTCAGGCGCAAGGCGGCCATGGACGACAGGCCGGTGTCACTGCCAATCACGCCGACGGCGGCCAACAGCACCACGCCTACCGCGGTGCCGAGCAGAATCGCCAGCAACGAACCCGACAGGCCCAGGCCCGGCGCCAGCAGCGCACCGGTCTGCAGCACCATCAGGCCAATGCCCAGGGAGAACCACAGGGAAAACAGGTCCCGCGCGCCGAACACGCGCTGGGACGAAGGGACGGCAACGTCCGGAGAGTAATGGCTGGGTGTGTTCAATTTGGATCTCGGGTGAGGTGGACAAGCCGTAGCCGCTGCCGCCAGGCTGCGCTGGCCCGGCTGTGCACTGAAGATTTCCAGCGAACATCAGGGCCAGCGCAGCCTGGCGGCAGCGGCTACGCGGTATCGTTGATCAGACCTTCTGGTACAGCTGGCTGCCTTCCTGCTTGAAGCGCGCGGCCTGCTCGCGCATGCCCTCCTCCATGGAGATATCCACAGCCTCGATCTTCTGGTTCGCCGCGTATTCGCGCACTTCCTGGGTGATCTTCATCGAGCAGAACTTCGGCCCGCACATGGAGCAGAAGTGCGCCACCTTGGCCGAATCCTTGGGCAGGGTTTCATCGTGGTAGGCGCGCGCGGTATCCGGGTCCAGGCCCAGGTTGAACTGGTCTTCCCAGCGGAACTCGAAGCGCGCCTTGCTCAGGGCATTGTCGCGGATCTGCGCGCCGGGGTGCCCCTTGGCCAGATCGGCGGCATGGGCGGCGATCTTGTAGGTGATGATGCCGGTCTTCACGTCATCCTTGTTCGGCAGGCCCAGGTGCTCCTTGGGCGTGACGTAGCAGAGCATGGCGCAGCCGAACCAGCCGATCATCGCCGCGCCGATGCCCGAGGTGATGTGGTCGTAACCGGGGGCGATGTCGGTGGTCAGCGGGCCCAGGGTGTAGAACGGCGCCTCGTCGCAGCACTCCAGCTGCTTGTCCATGTTCTCCTTGATCAACTGCATGGGCACGTGGCCCGGGCCTTCGATCATGCACTGCACGTCATGCTTCCAGGCGATCTTGGTCAGCTCGCCGAGGGTTTCCAGCTCGCCGAACTGCGCCTCGTCGTTGGCATCGGCAATGGAGCCGGGGCGCAGGCCGTCGCCCAGCGAGAAGCTGACGTCGTAGGCCTTCATGATCTGGCAGATTTCGTCGAAGTGGGTGTAGAGGAAGTTCTCCTTGTGGTGCGCCAGGCACCACTTGGCCATGATCGAGCCGCCGCGGCTGACGATGCCGGTGACGCGCTTGGCGGTCAGCGGCACGTAGCGCAGCAGCACGCCGGCGTGGATGGTGAAGTAGTCCACGCCCTGCTCGGCCTGTTCGATCAGGGTGTCGCGGAACAGCTCCCAGGTGAGGTCCTCGGCCACGCCGTTGACCTTCTCCAGCGCCTGGTAGATCGGCACGGTGCCGATGGGCACCGGCGAGTTGCGGATGATCCACTCGCGGGTTTCATGGATGTGCTTGCCGGTGGACAGGTCCATCACCGTGTCCGAGCCCCAGCGGATGCCCCAGGTCAGCTTGGCCACTTCTTCCTCGATGGAGGAACCCAGGGCGCTGTTGCCGATGTTGCCGTTGATCTTCACCAGGAAGTTGCGGCCGATGATCATCGGCTCCAGCTCGGTGTGGTTGATGTTGGCAGGAATGATGGCGCGGCCGCGGGCGATCTCTTCGCGCACGAACTCGGCGGTGATCTCCTTGGGGATGCTGGCGCCGAAGCTGTGGCCCTTGTGCTGTTCTTTCAGCAGGCCGGCGGCGCGAGCCTCGGCCAGCTTCATGTTCTCGCGGATGGCCACGTACTCCATCTCGGCGGTGATGATGCCCTGGCGCGCGTAGTGCATCTGGCTGACGTTGGCGCCGGCCTTGGCCCGGCGCGGGTTACGCACGTGGGCGAAGCGCAGCTTGGTCAGCTCTTCGTCGTTGAGGCGCTGCTGGCCGAAGTGGGAGCTCAGGCCGTCCAGGCGCTCGGTGTCGCCACGGTCGTCGATCCACGCCGAACGCACGTCGGCCAGGCCCTTGCGCACGTCGATCACAACGTTGGGGTCGGTGTAGGGGCCGGAGGTGTCATACACGGTGACCGGGGCGTTGATCTCGCCACCGAAGTCGGTCGGCGTCACGTCCAGGCTGATTTCACGCATGGGCACGCGGATGTCGGGGCGCGAGCCCTGCACGTAGACTTTTTGCGAACGGGTGAACGGCTTTACCGATTGCGCGTCGACCTGGGCCGATTCGCTCAGGTGGGCAAGGTTTTTTTCTTGTTTACTCATCACAGGCTCTCCAGACAGCATCCAGCAGTGGAATGTCGGGAGTGGAACCTGAAAAAGGCACGGACTGCACCTGGGGCGGTGCTGTGCTTTGGCCGTCGCAAACTGCTCACAAAATGAACAATTTCCCGGACGAAGCACAAGAGGACTCGCCGGGAGGACGAGAAATCTTGTTCCCTACGCAGGCGCTAACCTGATCAGGTTCAACGGGATCCGGATTAACCGATCTCAGCCTTTCACTCAAGGCACCCCGACAAGAACCCGGTCAGTCTAGACGCCCGGCCCGCAAAACGCCAAGGGTTGTGTAATGGTGCTGGATAAATGGCGGATATGCCGGATTGTTGCAGCACGCCCGTGCAACTACACTCGCACAGCGTTTAATTACAAGGATTGAATCATGCTGCGCAAAATTGCACTGGCGATTGCGGTGTCAGGTGCGTTCAACGCAATGTTACAGGCAGCAGAGATTGCGCCACTGGCCAGCCGTACCGACCTGGTCAGCGTGTATCAGGAAGCCGTGAACAACAACGCCGACCTGGCCGCCGCCCGCGCCGACTACGCCGCCCAGAGCGAAGTGGTGCCCCAGGCCCGCGCCGGGCTGCTGCCCAACCTGTCGGCCGGCAGCGACATCACCAACGTGCGCACCCAGCTCGACGAGCCGGCGCAGACCACCACGCGCAGCGGCACCAGCTACCAGGCCACGCTCAGCCAGCCGATATTCCGCGCCGACCGCTGGTTCCAGTTCAAGGCGGCCAAGGCCGTGAACGAACAGGCGGCCCTGCAGCTGTCAGCCACCGAGCAGAACCTGATCCTGCAGACCGCCGAGGACTATTTCAGCGTGCTGCGCGCCCAGGACACCCTGGCCGCCACCAAGGCCGAGGAAGCGGCGTTCAAGCGCCAGCTCGACCAGTCCAACGAGCGCTTCAACGTGGGCCTGTCGGACAAGACCGACGTGCTGCAATCCCAGGCCAGCTACGACACCGCCCGCGCCAACCGCATCCTCGCCCAGCGCCAGGTGGACGACGCCTTCGAGGCCCTGGTGACGCTGACCAACCGCGACTACAACTCGGTGCAGGGCGTGGTGCATACCCTGCCGGTGCTGCCGCCCAGCCCCAACGACGCCAAGACCTGGGTCGAGACCGCCTCGCAGCAGAACCTCAACCTGCAGGCCAGCGCCTTCGCCGTCACCAGCGCCGAGGAAACCCTGCGCCAGCGCAAGGCCGGCCATGCCCCCACGGTGGACGCGGTGGCCAAATACGAGAAAGGCGACAACGACCTGCTGGGCTTCAGCAACCCCAGCGCCTTCCCCGGCGTGACCTACCACGGTGACGTGGAACAGCGCACGGTCGGCCTGCAGGTGAACATCCCGCTGTACAGCGGCGGCCTCACCAGCTCCCAGGTGCGCGAGGCCTACCAGCGCCTGAGCCAGAGCGAGCAGCAGCGCGAAGGCCTGCGCCGCCAGGTGGTGGAGAACACCCGCAACCTGCACCGCGCGGTGAACACCGACGTGGAACAGGTGCAGGCGCGCAAGCAGTCGATCATCTCCAACCAGAGCGCGGTGGAAGCGACCGAGATCGGCTACCAGGTGGGCACGCGCAACATCGTCGACGTGCTGGATGCCCAGCGGCAGCTGTACTCGTCGGTGCGCGACTACAACAACAGCCGCTACGACTACATCCTCGACAACCTGCGTTTGAAGCAGGCTGCGGGTACGTTGAGCCCGCAGGATCTGCAGGACCTGGCGCGCTGGCTGAAGCCTGACTACAACCCGGACAAGGACTTCCTGCCGCCGGACCTGGCCAAGGCTGCGCAGGAGTTGCTCAAGCCCGCGAAGAAATAACCCGCGTAACGGCCGGACGCCGCCTATCGGCAGCTGCTACAAGACCCTGTAGCAGCGGCCGCCAGGCCGCGTCAGGGGCGCAACAATTTGCTCAGACCAACCAACAACCGCTCCAACGCCCCCTGGTTGGCCTGCATCACCGCCAGCCCCGCCTGGCCAATGCGCCGCGCATCCTGCGGCAACTCGATCAACTTGCGCACCGCCTCCGCCAACCCCGCCGCATCGTCCACCTCGATCAACGCACCGGCCTGGCGCAGCATCGCCGCGATTTCCAGGAAGTTGAACAGGTGCGGCCCGCTCAGCACCGGCTTGGCCAGCGCCGCCGGTTCCAGCAGGTTATGCCCGCCATTGGGTACCAGGCTGCCGCCGACGAAAGCGCTGTCAGCCAAGGCATAGAGAAACAGCAGTTCACCCATGGTGTCGCCGACCAGCACCTGGTGCTGCGCCCCCACCACCTCGCCACTGGAGCGGCGCACACTGGCGAACCCTTGGCCCACGCTGAGCTCGAACACGCTGTTGAAGCGTTCCGGGTGCCGTGGCACCAGGATCAGCAAGGCGTCGCCATGCAGGGCCAGCAACTGACGGTGGGCCGCCAGGACAATGGCGTCCTCGCCCTCGTGGGTGCTGGCGGCGATCCAGATCGGGCGGCCGCTGGCCTGCCATGCCTGGCGCAACTGCGCTGCGCGCTCAAGCAGGTGGCTATCGACCTTCAGGTCGAACTTGATCGAGCCAGTCACCTGCACGCACTCGGGGCGCGCGCCCAGTTGGCGGAAGCGTTCGGCCTCGGTCTCGGTCTGCACGGCAATCAGGCTCATCTGCGCCAGCATCGGCGCCGTCAGCTTGGCGAACTTCGCATAGCCGCGCGCCGAACGCTCCGACAACCGCGCGTTGGCCAGCGCCACCGGAATACCGCGCAGGGCGCACTGGTGAATGTGGTTGGGCCACAGTTCGGTTTCCATGATCACCGCCAGGCGTGGCTGCACATGATCCAGAAAACGCCCCGCCGCCCACGGCAGGTCATACGGCAGGTAGCAATGCTGCACCCGTGGCTCGTTGCCGAACATCGCCTGGATGCGCTCGGAACCGGTAGGGGTCATGCAGGTGATGGTGATGGGCAGCCCGGGATGGCGCATCAGCAGTTCGCGAATCATCGGCGCGGCGGCGATGCTCTCGCCCACCGACACCGCGTGCACCCAGATACCGCCGGTGCGCATGGCCGGCAGGTTGCGCGCGAAGCGCTCGCCGATCCGCTTGGCATAGGCCGGCGCCTTGCGTGCACGCAGCCACAGCCGCAACGCTACCAGTGGCAGCCCCAGGTGAAACAGCAGGGTATAGAGAGTTCTGTTCATGGCGGCGGAGTTTACTAGCAGAGCAGCCGCTTAACCAATGGCCCGCAGGTGCCAGGTAAAGCACTCGGCCAGGTAACGCGCGGCCGGGCCCAGTGGTTCGTCGCGGCGCCACACCAGTTCAACCACCAGCGCCGGTGGCACCCATTCGCTGTTCAGTTCCACCATCTGCTGCTGGTACGCCGGGTACTGCACTACATGCCGTGGCAGCCAGGCCCAGCCCAGCCCGCGCATCAGCAGTTCGGCCATCACATAGAAGCTGTCGGCGCGCCAGATCTGCGGGCTGATGGGGTCGCCGCCGGGGTAGCGGCTGCTTTCCAGGGCCACCAACAGCTGGCGGTGCCGGGCCAACTGCTGGCGGGTGACGTGGGCGTGGCTGGCCAGGGGATGGTCGACCGAACACACGGTGACCATCTCGACGCTGCCCAGGGCGCGCCGTTCCAGGGCCGCGGGCATGTGTTCATGGTGGAACAGCAGGCCCAGGTCGGCGCGGCGCTCCACCAGCTTGCGCGCCACGTCGCCCGGCGCACTGTTGGCCAGTTGAACTTCGACGGCGGGGTAGCGGCCCGCCAGCTTCTCCAGGCTGTCGAGCACCGGCTGGTAGGGCATGGCCTCATCCTGGGCCAGGCGCAGCTGCGCCTCCTGGCCGCGGTGCAGGGCCAGGGCGCGACCGTCCAGGCGCTCGCATTGGCGCAACAGCTCACGGGCCTCTTCCAGCAGCGCCCTCCCCGCCTCGGTGAGCTGCGGCTGGCGGCCGCTGCTGCGGTTGAACAGGCTCACGCCCAGGTCGTCCTCGAGCAGGGCAATGGCGCTGCTGACTGCCGACTGGGCACGGCCCTGCTGCCGCGCCACGGCGGAAAACGAACACTGCTCGGCCACCTGCACGAACAACTGGATCTGCTCCAGATTCCATTGGATGCCCATGGCAACCTATCTCCAATAGCGATAGGTATTCACTTTACCTCATCTGCCCAGCCTCTAGAATGCGAGCCATCTCAAGAGGGTTCACACATGACTGCCTACTACTTCCTCGCTATCGCCATCTGCTGCGAAGTCATCGCCACCACCAGCATGAAAGCCGTAAAAGGCCTGAGCACGCCGCTGCCGTTGATCCTGGTGATCTGCGGCTACGCAATCGCGTTCTGGATGCTGATCCTGGTGGTGCGGGTGATTCCCGTCGGCGTGACCTACGCCATCTGGTCGGGCATGGGCATCGTGCTGGTGAGCATCGCCGCGCTGGTGGTCTACGGGCAGAAACTGGACATGCCCGCCATTGCCGGCATGGGCCTGATCCTGCTGGGCGTGGTGGTGATCCAGCTGTTCTCGAAAACTGCCGGGCACTGAGTCTGTATACTGCGGGTCTGTTTTCGCCTGCGAGGTTGCTTGATGTCTTCCGCTATTTCCACTGACGTGCTGATTGTCGGCGCCGGCATCGCCGGCCTGTGGCTCAACGCCCGCTTGCGGCGCCTGGGCTATTCGACCGTGCTGGTGGAAAACGCCAGCCTGGGCGGCGGGCAGAGCCTCAAGTCCCAGGCCATCATCCATGGCGGCGCCAAGTACGCGCTGCACGGTGCACTGACGGGCGCCAGCGAGGCCATCGCCGACATGCCGCGGCGCTGGCGCGAGGCCCTGGCCGGCACCGGCGAGGTGGACCTGGCCGGCGTGCGCGTGCTGTCCCAGGCCCATTACCTGTGGTCGCCGGGCACTATCGCGGGCAACCTCACCAGTTTCTTCGCCAGCAAGGCCGTGCGTGGCCGCGTCGACCAGGTCAAGGGCGACGAACTGCCACCAGCGCTGCAGGACAAGGCCTTCAAGGGCAAGGTCTACCGCCTGGCCGAGCTGGTCATCGACACCCCCGGGGTGATCGAGCGCCTGGCGCAACTGGGCGGTGACGGCCTGCTGGCCGGCGAACGCCTGGAACCGCTGTTGGACAACGGCCAACTGGCCGGCCTGCGCGTTGACGGCCGCGAGATCCGCGCCCAGCGCGTGGTGCTCAGCGCCGGTGCCGGTACTGCCGAGCTGCTGGCCAGCCTGGGCGTGGACCAGCCGGCCATGCAACGCCGGCCGCTGCACATGATTTTGGCCAAGGGCGCCAGCCTCAAGCCGCTGTACGCCCACTGCCTGGGCGGCGGCACCAAGCCCCGCATCACCGTGACCACCCACCCGGCGGCCGATGGCCAGTGGGTGTGGTACCTGGGCGGCGACATCGCCGAGGCCGATGGCGTGGCCCGCTCGCCAGCCGAGCAGATCGCCACCGCGCAGAAGGAACTGGGGCAGTTGCTGCCCTGGGTCGACCTCAGCCAGGTGCAATGGGCCACCCTGCGCGTGGACCGCGCCGAGCCGGCACAGTCCGGCCTGGTGCGCCCCGACAACGCCTTCCTGGCCGAACAGGGCGCGCTGCTGGTGGGCTGGCCGACCAAGCTGGCCCTGGCGCCGGACTTCGCCGACCGGGTCATCGCCAGCCTGGAAGGCGCCGGCATCAAGCCGGGCAGCCACGCACCGCTGCCGGCCCTGCCCCGCCCGCCCATGGGCCAGACCCCCTGGGAGCAACTGCTGCCATGACCGTCGCCACCTTGCACGACCTGCACCGCCCGCTGGGCAGCACCGGCCTCAGCGTCTCGCCGCTGGGCCTGGGCACCGTCAAGCTGGGCCGTGACCAAGGGGTGAAATACCCCAACGGCTTCACCATTCCCGACGACGCGCAGGCCCGCCAGTTGCTGGACCAGGCGCGCCAGCTGGGCATCAACCTGATCGACACCGCGCCTGCCTACGGCACCAGCGAAACCCGCCTGGGCCCGCTGCTGCGCGGCCAGCGCCAGGACTGGGTGATTGTCAGCAAAGTGGGCGAAGAGTTCGAAGCCGGCCAGTCCCACTTCGACTTCAGCGCCGAACACACGCGCTTCTCCGTGGAACGCAGCCTCAAGCGCCTGGAGACCGACTTCATCGACCTGGTGCTGGTGCATTCGGACGGCAACGACCTGGCCATTCTCGAGCAGACCGGGGTGTACGAAGCCCTGGCGCGCCTGAAGCAGGAAGGCAAGATCCGCGGCTTTGGCTTCTCCGGCAAGACCGTGGCCGGTGGCCTGAAAGCGCTGGAGGCCGGCGATTGCGCCATGGTCACCTACAATCTCAACGAACAGGGCGAACGCCCGGTGCTGGACTACGCTGCCACACACGGCAAGGCCATCCTGGTGAAGAAGGCCCTGGCCAGCGGCCACGCCTGCCTGAGCCCGGGCACCGACCCGGTACGCGCCAGTTTCGAGCTGCTGTTCGCCCACCCGGGTGTCGCCAGTGCTATTGTCGGCACCATCAACCCGTTGCACCTGGCCCACAACGTGGCCACCGCAGCCGCTGTGATACGCGGGAGCTGACACATCCGGAGCCGCCCACGCGGCCGACCCCGACGCAAGGAGGAGCCGACATGCCGCGTACCCTGATAAGAAAAAACCCCAGCAACTTCAAGACCCTGCCGCTGTTCGTCGAAGCCACGCCCGAAGGCCTGAGCTATCAGAGCATCGGCATGCCGCTGAACTTCGCACAGACCCTGCAACGCCGCCGCCAGGTGGCCGTCGAAGACCCCCAGCGCTTCTCCCTGGAGCTGGCCAACCTGGGCGTGTCGGTGCGCCTGACCCTGACCTGGCAGAACCGCGACTACTGGATTCTGGTGCGCCAGCGCCGCCAGGACCGCGGCGACGTGGTGCTCAAGCTGATCTCCGGCTACGTGCCGGCCCACGAGCTGAACCTGCCGTTGCTCACCGCCATCCAGGAGGTGGCCGAGGAATGCCTGCTGGAAACCAGCGAAGGCTGGCTGGTCGGCAAATTCAACGACACCTGGCTGCCCACGCCCTACACCGGCGCCCTGCACTACCGCGAGAAACTGCCGTTCAAGCTGCGGCCGCTGTCCGGCGCGGCGCTGCCGGTGCGCACCGGAAGCTTGAACCTGATCGAGCGGCCACGCGCCTACGTGCACCTGCCCACGGCGTCGCTGCAGCTGGTGTACGACTTGCGCCTGGAAGTACCGCGGGAGGCAAAGTTGCTGAGCCTGTTCCACGTTGACGAGCGCTTGGAGAAGGATCAGTTGGTGGCCCGGCTGGATCGCAGCAAGCCCGACCTGTACCTGATGCCCCTCACGGACGGCAAGCCCTGCGCCGAGCTATACATGCTCAAGAAAGGCCAACTGCAGCCGGCCAGCACTCGCGGGGTGTGCCTCGCGGAAAGCTTTGCGGCGCAGGAGGGCTGGGTGGTACACGATGAGCGTATTCGCTGGAAGGACTGGCTGGTGCAGCAGGGCCTGGCCCCCGTGAAGAAGAAATCGCGCTCCAAACTGACGCGCCTGCGGGTCAAGGCACGCCAACTGGTGCGCCTGGTGCGCAGCGGGCTACACGGTTAGCCTTCGGCCTGATCCTTCAGCCGCTTGTCGGCCCAGGTGCGCAAGCGGGCGAACAGGTGGAAATAGCGGTTCTCCCGACGCCCCATGCCGTGCCTGGACGAAAATGACTCCTCGGCGAATTCACCGGTAATGCGCACTCGTGAGGCCGTGGTGTCCATGGTGCACACCTTGGCGCCAGCTTGCTGCAGCACGTACTTGAGCAGCCGTTCGGAGTGCAGCTTGCGCCCCGTGGCCTCGCAGAACTGGAAAATCTGCTCGACGCGCTTGCCATACGCCCGGTAGGCGTCACGCCCGCAAATGGCGAACCGGTCGTTGAGACCGCCCCACCACTGCCAATCCGGAATGTACACATTCAGCCGGCGCGCCTGCGGCCGCTTGAAGGCATAGGCCGGAATGGCCGAGTGGTAAAGAATGTCAGGCCGTGCGAAGACCACGAAGTCAGGGTCGAACGGCTCGATCATCGACGTCACCTGATGCAACGAATTGAGCTGGTAGATCAAATTGCGCAACGAGGCGAAATTATCGGCCCAGGTATCGCCCTGGGCCTTGACCCGTTCGAAATCCCAGCGCTCCAGCACCCCATCAGTGGAATCAAGCTTACCCGTCATGCCCTGGAAGACGTCGTAATTGGTACCGCGCAGTTCACCCTGCTCACCGGAACGCTGGTTCTGCACCTGATCAATTTTGTACAGGTGGTAGAAACACTTCACCTCGCTACCCTTCGGCAATTGCGCCAACAGGTTCTGCTCAATGGAAGGAAAGCAGATTTCGGAATTTCGCGGGATACCAAAGAATGCCACTGCAACTTTCAACACTTCGCGCCACCTTGGAAATATGTTCGATTACTTCGAGCGGCCTGTCCCGCAGGCGTCTACTTGATACGGGTAAACAACCGCTGCCACCAGGGGCGCGGCTGCAGCTTGATACTGGTGACGTCCGAGGCCAGCAACCACTCACGCTCGTAGTCCCAGGCATGGCCGCTCCACAACTTGCCGGCCTCGTTGGAAAACCCCAGGGTAGCTAGTTGATAGTGGTAGCCAGCCTGATGACGTAGCCAATCCAGCAGCACCAAGGCATTGAAGCCCGTGGAAGGGCCAACGTAACGTTTGCCGTCTGGGCGGTTGCGCGGGTAGTTCCACAAGGGTGCCAGGGGGATGCGCTCGCGCAGCAGGGTTACCTGCGGCAGCGGTGACAGGGCCGCCGTGCAGCCCACCAGCACGGTGAAACAGCGCGCCTGCGGGTGCTCGATCAACTTCATCGCGTCTGGTCCGTAGGGCAGGCCGAAAAAGTAGGCATCGGGTGCGTTGAAACCGTGCACGAACACATGAGTGCAGGAGGGGCTGAGCAAGCCCGCCTTGATGCAGGTATTGAAACTGACCACCACATCACCCACGCCCAGGTCCAGGGCGTCTATGTCCGCCGTACTGATGGCTGGGTTATTGGCCACCAGCACAACCCTTGATGCGCTGGCCAGGCAGGCCTTGAGCCCATCAGGCAGGGCGGCAAACACATCCTGGTCGCCACCGGGTAGCGCGTTTACTGCCACTTCGTTGCAGGCTCCGTCCTGTGGCCGCTCCATTCAACCAGCCACCTTCAGGCCATGACGCAGTTTTACCAGCAAGCGGGTCACGGCCGAGGGCTGCGGCCAGGGACGCATGGGGCGCTGGATTTCGGCTGCAAGATCAACGCCCACGCGGGTGAACGAGTAGCGGCTCTCGGCAAATGCCTGGCCGTTGCGGGCAATGCGCGCGGCCAGCTCGGGGTCGTCCTGGAGCATCTGCAGCTTCTCCAGCGCCTCGTCCTCGGTGCGATAGAACACAGTGTTGTGCATGTCCTCGAAGCCCAGCAGGCGGTCTTCCTCGCCCTGGCTATAGGCCAGCAGCACGCAGCCACAGGCCATGGCTTCGAAGTTCTTGATCATGAACTCGCCCATGCCGATATCGGCACTGACGAACACCTTGATGCGGTTGAGCATGTCCAGGTATTCATCCCCCGATTGGGTACGGGTCACCAGCATGCCAGTGCGGCTGGCCAAAAACTCCAGGATCGCCTTGCGCTGCGCGTATTCCTTGCTTTTCAGGCTACCCAGGAAACCGATGGGGATGTCGCGCGGGCCGTTGAGGTTGCGCAGCATCTGCTCGTCGTAACCCTTGGAGACGAATACCGCATCGATACCCTCATCCACCAGGCGTCGCGCCACCACGGCCCCGGACACCAGCGCGCGGCACCATGGCAGCGCCGAATAGAGGCGCGAGTAGGCCGTGCGGTACTTACTGCCAGGCATGTAGTTCTGGTAGGCATCGTGCTCCAGGAAAATCAGCCCCGGGATGCACTTGAGCACATTGAGCTGCGGCAACAGGCGCTTGACCCGGGAGAAGATCACCACGCGGTCAAAGCTCTGATAGTCCACGGAGGCCAGGAACCGCCCCAGTTTCAGCTGCTGTTCCTTGGTCAGGCGGTAGATAATGCACTCATCACAGTTCTGCTGGACGATCTCGTACAGACGGTCAAGGATCACCCGTTGTTCGCCCATCACCAAGAGCATGACTTTCATATATCGACTTACCACATGACAAAAGAAGGACTTCGTCGCCGGGATAGGGCGACGGGAGGCAACTGAACCCAAGCGGGCCGGCCTGCTCACGCAGGCCAGGCACGCACTCAACGACTGCGGATTTTCTCGACAATGGCCGTGGTCGAACTGTTTTCCACCAGGCCCAACACCTTGACGGTACCGCCATAGGCCGTGACGATGTCGGCGCCCACTACCTGGTCTACGGAGTAGTCGCCGCCCTTGACCAGCACATCCGGGCGCACGTGGGCCAGCAGGCTTTCCGGGGTGCCTTCGGCAAAGCTGATGACCCAGTCCACTGCCCCCAGGCCTGCCAGCACGGCCATGCGCCGGTCGACGCTGTTGATTGGGCGGCCAGGCCCCTTGAGGCGGCTCACCGAAGCGTCGTCATTGACGGCCACGATCAAGCGATCGCCCTGGGCGCGCGCTTGTTCCAGATACGTCACATGGCCGGCATGCAGGATATCGAAGCAGCCATTGGTGAACACGATCTTCTCGTTGTGCGCACGCGCATCTTCAATGGCCAGTTGCAACTGGCCAAGGCTGAGCACGCCACGCTCCGAGCCTTCCTCGCGCTGGATGGCACGGCGCAGTTCCGGGGCGCTGATGGCTGCGGTACCCAGCTTGCCAACCACAATGCCGGCGGCCAGGTTGGCCAATGCCACGGCATGGGGCAACTCCTCACCAGCGGCCAGTGCGGCAGCGAGGGTGGAAATCACCGTGTCGCCGGCACCGGTGACGTCAAACACTTCGCGGGCACGGGCCGGCAGGTGCAGCGCAGGGTGGCCTGGGCGCAGCAGGGTCATGCCGTGCTCGCCACGGGTGACCAGCAGCGCGCCCAGCTCCAGTTCGCTCATCAACCTGGCACCCTTGGCAACCAGTTCGGCCTCATCGGCACAACCGCCGACAATGGCTTCGAACTCGCTGAGATTAGGCGTGATCAGGCTGGCACCACGATAGATGCTGAAGTCCTTGCCCTTCGGGTCCGCCACCACGGGAATACCACGGCTGCGAGCGGCCTCGATCAGCGCCTGGTGATTCTTCAACGCACCTTTGCCGTAGTCGGACAGCACCAGCACCTTGACGCCTTCAAGCAACCTGTCGACTTCGGTCCCCAGGGCCAGCGGGTCGGTGGCAAAGGGTTCTTCGAAATCAATGCGCAGCAATTGCTGATGACGGCTCATGACCCGCAGCTTGACGATGGTCGGCTGGTGCGCAATGCGCTGGAAATGGGCGCGCACGCCCGCAGCCTGCAAGCTGTTGGACAGGCTGGTGGCAGCCTCGTCTTCGCCCGTCACGCCAATCAGCGAGGCAGGCGCGCCGAGCGCGGCGATGTTCAGTGCAACGTTTGCGGCACCGCCTGGACGGTCCTCGATCTGCTCGACCTTGACCACCGGTACCGGGGCCTCGGGAGAAATCCGTGAGGTACCACCATGCCAGTAGCGGTCGAGCATGACATCGCCGACCACCAGAACAGGGGCTTGATCGAATCGCGGCATGGACAACTTCATGGGCAACCCACATACAAAATTAACAAGGGCGGGATCTTATCACAGGGCATGGGCAAAGCTGCCTCGGCACCGATAATCAGGTGCCTGGATGACTCCTACCACCAGCCGCAGGCGCCGCCGCAGTGGGGCGGGGGCACCGCAGCACGTGAGACACCCCTGCCTGGCACGGCAGGCAGGGCGCTAGTCGTCCAGGCGGCGCACCCAGAACAACTCATGCCGGCGGACGGCCTTGCGGAAAAACTCGTTGTCGCCAGACGCAGGCCAGCGACGCGCAGCCAGGACATGCTGGATCCAGCGTCGCAAGCGGCGCTTGAACGGCAGCGGCCCTTGCAGGTCGTGCTGCATGCCGAGCGCCATGGCCTTGTCGACCTGCTGCCCCAGGCTCAGGGATGGACTCCACAGGCCATCAGCCGGCAGCGGCTGGACCGCGGGCGGCAGCGCTATACCGGCGCCCGCCGGGCCCATGGGCCAACGATCGTTGTCCGGCAGGTGATTGGCATACAGCAGCGCAATTTCGCAGCCCCCAGTGCCTTGCAGCGCCTCGCGAAACGCCAGGCCGGTGGCCACGTGATCGGGGTGGGGGTCGAGTTCGGGGTGGGGCATTACCACTACCTGTGGGCGGAAGTGCTCGATCAACCCGCGCAGATCGGCCACCAGGTTGTCCCAGGTGGGCTGCCCATCGGTGTCGCCCGCCAGGCGCAGCGGATTAAAGCGGCGCACCGAGCGGATATCGGACTCGCCCGACTCTCGCGAGCCGAACGGGGTCTGCCGTGCGCCCGCCATGGCCTGCAACTGCAGGCAGTAGTAGCCCAGCTGCACGCAGGCACTTTGCGCGACCCCCCCCCACAACGGCACCGCCAGGCTGTCCCAGGTCCGCAGCCGGCCCTTGAGCCGTGCGGCCTGCTGGCCATCAAGGCCCAGCGCACGAAACGCCTCGGCCTCGATTTCACCTTGGGTGAGGGTCACGATACTGACTTCGTCGGTGCGGCTATAGAGGCCGAAGGCGGCCAGTTCAGCGTCATCGGCGTGCGGCGCCAGCACCATGACACGGCGGCGACTGAAATCAGGGTTCTCCAGCACCACCAGGCGGGCGTCGGGTGCCAGTCGGCAGTGATGACCGCGCAGCCGCAGGGTGCCACCCGCCAAGGCGTCACGTTGCCCTGACAGGTTAAGGTAGCGGCGCCCCGCCACCCCTCGCTCGAAGTCCTGGCAGTCGTCACCCACCTGCACATACGGGTCCACCACACGGCCCCACAGGCCAGCCGTGAGGTTCACTTCCAGCAGCAGGGTGTCGCCCGCAGGCAATGGGCCGCTCAACACCAGCGCGCCATCGTTGCCCAGGGCTACCGCACAGGAATGGGCGGCATCAGGGAACGCGTACTGGTAGTCATCACTGGCACGGTAGAACAGATGGTCGGAGAACCACGCCTCATGGGCCACCCAGGCCAGCAGCAGCAACAGCGGGGCCGACCACCACGGCGCGAACACCGCCACCACGATCACCACCACCAGCGCCACGATCAGCGCCATGCGCTTCTTTCGCCGGTAGGCCTTGAGCAGTTGCTGCTTACGGTCGGACATGGAATTCACACCTGATAGACCGGCACCGTATGGCACCATCGATCCTTGTATTCGCGATCGGCACGGCCGAACGAGTAACGCAGTGGCTTGCCCAGCGCCCTCGCCGACTCCCACTCCTGCTGGGTGTTGACGAAGCTCAACACACTGCCAGGGCTGAACTCGCGGCTCTGGGGGTCGACGCCGCCATTGATGTACTCCAGCGACACCCAGCCCGGGGCTTCAACCTTGTACAGAATCTGCACAGCCACGGGGGCGTCGCCCAGCAAGACCACCGAGCCGGTCATGAATTCGCGCATCAATTCGAACACCGTGCCCAAATGCTCCAGGCCCGGCGCCGGCTTGCCCCAGCGGCGCTGGAACAGGTCGGCGTAAATGCCGGCCAACTGCTGCGGGCTGTAATCGGCCACCGGCCGCAGTTGGCCACCGGCCTCCTCCAGCAGGCGCATCTCGCGACGCTGGTTGTAACGAAATTTCTTCGAGTAATCCTCAGGCTCCCGCGCCAGCGCCAGCCCCTCCGGTTGTGGCCTGAGGGTAGTGATGCCGGTCTCGTTGAGCTGCGAGATGTAGCGCCCCTGCTGACGCACCGGCACCTTGGCGCCGCTGTCGATGGGCAGGATGATCTCGGCATTGCCCAGGTCGAATAGCCCTCGCTGGCCGCGGCGCTTGAGCACATCCTTGGACAGGGCCAGGGTTCGCCCCCAGCAGGCCACGGCGCCAACCTGCTCGCTACCCTGCTCGAAACCCAGGTAGCGCACCGGAATGCCGGCCAGGCCCGCCAGGCGCTCCACCACTACCGGGTGGGTGGCAACGCTGCCGCCGTGGCGATGCCACGCCTGGGCGTAGTCAGCAGCATCTATCTGGGTCCAGCCACGCTCACGCCAGCAACGAAGGCGGTTCAGCACAGGTCAACCGCCAGCGCTGCGGAGTCGTCACCCTTCTCGAACTGACGCGAGTGCAACCGCGCGTAATAACCTTGCATCGCCAGCAGCTCGGCATGAGTGCCCCGCTCCACGATCTTGCCCTGGTCCATGACCAGAATCAGGTCGGCCTTTTCGATGGTGGTCAGGCGGTGCGCAATGACCAGCGTCGTGCGATTTTTCATCACCTCGTCCAGGGCGCCCTGAATGTGCCGTTCGGACTCGGTGTCGAGTGCCGAGGTGGCTTCGTCGAGGATCAGCAAGGGCGCGTTCTTGAGCAAGGCCCGCGCAATTGCCAGGCGCTGGCGCTGGCCACCGGACAGCAGCACGCCGTTCTCGCCCACCAGGGTGTTATAGCCGTCGGGCATCTTGTCGATGAACTCGTCGGCGAACGCCAGTTGGGCGGCACGCTTGACGTCCTCCAGCGGCGCGCCGCAGAGGTCGCCGTAGGCGATGTTGTTGGCAACCGTGTCATTGAACAGGGTGACAGCCTGGGTGACCAGGGCGGTGTGTTTGCGCAGGTTGCGCAGCGTGTAGTCCTGGACTTCGACGCCATCGAGCAGGATCTGACCCTCGGCGTGTTGGTAGAACCGTGGCACCAGGCTGGCCAGGGTCGATTTACCGCTGCCCGAACGCCCTACCAGGGCCACCATCTGCCCGGATTCGGCGACGAAGCTGATGTCATCGAGCACCTTTTCCTGCTTGCCAGGGTAGGCGAAGCTCAGGTTGCGCACTTCCAGGCGACCGCTGACGCGGTCCACTTCCACGGTACCGCCGTCCACTTCGGTCGGCTCGTCCAGTTGCTCGAAGATGCTCTCGGCACCGGCGACACCCTTCTGGATGGTGGAGCTGACTTCCGACAGTTGGCGAATCGGCTTGGGCAGCAAGCCGGCCATGGTGATGTATGCCACCAGGTCACCCGCCGACGAGTCGCCACGAAGGTAAAGCACCAGGAACATCACCGCTGCCATGCCGCTGTAGGTCACCAGTTGCAGCATGGGCGTGTACACGGCGCCGGTCTTGGTCATCTTCAGCTGTTTGTCGGTGTTGCTCTGGCTGGCCTTGCGGAACCGCTCCCGCTCATAGGCCTCGCCGCCAAAGCTGCGCACCACTCGGTAGCCATGAATGGTCTCGGAGGCCACATGGGTCACATCGCCCATGGCCACCTGGATTTTCTTGCTCTGCTTGCGGAACTTGCGGCTGGTGCTGCCGACCATCAGGGCAATGACAGGCAGGATGGCCAGCATCACCAGGGTCAGCTTCCAGTTCATCCACAGCAGCGAAATGAACAGGAAGATAACGGTCATGCCTTCGCGCACTACCACCTTGATAGCGTCGGTAGCGGCGCCGGTGACCATGGTCACGTTGAAGGTGATGCGCGAAATCAGGTGGCCGGAATTGTGATTGTCGAAGTACCGGTTAGGCAGGTCCAACAGCTTGTTGAACAGCACGATGCGCAAGTCCTGGATCAGGCCCAGCGACACGCGTGCCAGGAAGAAGTTGCCCAGGTACGACCCCACGCCCTGCCAGGTCGCGATCAACACGATCATCAGCGGCACGGCCTGCAGCAGTTGCAGGTGCGCCAGGAACGGAATGTTGGGGAACAGCGAGGCTTCGGGATTGGCAAGGCCATCGACGAAGTACTTGAGGATATACGCCAGCATAGGCTGCGTCGAAGCGAAGATCAGGAAGCCGACGATGCTCAGCACAAACAGGCCAATGTAGGGACGCACATAGGTCAGCAGGCGCAAATAAATCGTGAGTGTCGATTGCGCTTGAGGTTCTGGGCTGCTCATAGGGATCCGCACACGAAAAAACGCAATGCTAACACAATGAACAATACCCTTGAATGAGCTAGGCGACAGGTGAAAACAGGCCAAGTCGGGTAAGATGCTCGACTGTTTTTCGAGGACGCCCCATGCAATCGCTCAACCATTCTTCCTACCTGGCGCTTCGCGAGGGCGCCAAAGTACTTGAGGCAGACGGCTCGGGCGACAAGGTTCTGCTGTTGGCCGACGGCCGCTTCCTGAAATTGTTCCGGCGCAAGCGGCTATTCACCTCGGCGGCGCTGTTCCCCTACGCCCAACGTTTCGCCAGCAATACCCAACGCCTGCTCGAGCGGGGTATTGCATGCCCCACCGTGCTGAATGTCTATCGCATCCCCAGCATCGAGCGCGATGGCGTGTACTACGAGCCACTGGCGGGTGACACCCTACGCCAGCTGATGGCTGACCCGGACGCGGCACAGGGGTTGCGCACCCAGTTCGGTGCCTTCGTCGCTCGCCTGCATGATCAGGGCGTGTACTTCCGCTCCCTGCACCTGGGCAATGTGGTGCTCACCCCGCACGGCACCCTCGGGCTGATCGACATCGCCGACCTGCGCTGCTACCGCCGGGCGCTGTCTGCGAGCAAGCGGCTGCGGAATTTCCAGCACATGTTGCGCTACCAGGCAGACCTGCAGTGGCTGCGCGGCGAAGACAACGCACAGGCCTTCCTGGAGGGCTACCGCCAGGCATTGCCGACAAAGCTCGCCACGTCCGGGCTGATGCCGCGCTTGAGCGCCGCCCTGGCCTGACCAGGGCAGGGATGAAACGCAACCCGCGGGGCCGGGCGCATTTCATGGCCAGCCTAGTGCCCGATGACCACCATGGCGGAGTGCTTGCGATTGGCAAACCGCGCCAACACCTGCATGTGGTTGTCGGCCAGCCACGCCTGCAACCACGGCTCGTTGGCGTCGGCGTCGAGTACAAAATACTGATAGTGCTGGCTGGCCGGGGCCGCCATGGCCTGCTCACGGGTCACCAAGGGCAGCGTATAGCCGCGCTGGGCGTAATATGACACGCGCCCATCCTCGTAGTAGATGGTGGCGTCCGGTGCGGTGTGCTCGGCCACCCAGTGTGCGGTCTGGATGTACTGGGTCTTGGCCGCGCCCAATGACACCACATTGGACAGCATCACCAAGAGCCCGATGCCCACCAGCCACTTCGCCAACCGTGGACAGGCCTGCGCGAACGCACTCAGCAGCACCGCGTACAACGGCACGGCGAGCAGGTTGAGCTCGCTCAGGTAGCGGCCGTTGAGGAACTGCATGCGCACGTAGAAAATCATCAGCACCGCGAGGTACAACACCGCGATCCACGCCGCCAGCCTGAAATCGCGCCAGTACACAGCGAAAGCACGCCATTGGCGACTCTGCAGCAATGGCAGGGAAAACGGCCCCATCAGGCTGACGAACTTGATCACCAGCGAGGCCACCAGGCCGAAGAAAATGATACGTCCCGCCTCGTCCGCCGAGTACTTGTAGATCAACGAGTCGGCAAACTGTCGGGACAGCTGGTTGAATGCTGCAAACAGGGTGCTGGGGCGCAGCATCTCGAGGTAGGCACCCAGCCGTCGGATCTGCACATGCCCCACCAGCAATGCCGCCAGCAGGCCGGCCAGCGCCAGGGCCGGCAGCCAGAACAATTGCAGGCACGCGCGACGGCCCGCCGCGTTACGCAGGCCAGGCAGCTGCCACAGCAACAGCGCCGGGTACAGCACGACCGCCTCGAGACGAAACAACGCCCCCAGCAAAATCGCCGCGTTCACGGCAACCGCCCGCCACCAGCCGCCCCGATCGCTCCAGCGCATCGCCAGCCACAGGGCAAGCGTACAGAAAAACCAGAAGCCGAACTCACGAATGATGTCATCGCGAAACTGGTTGACCGCAGGCATGCCCAACACCACCAGGCAGGCCCAGTGCGCTGCCCTTGGCGCGCGCTGGCGCACGCAGTCGACCAGGAGCGCACAGGTACCGGCCAGGAACACTACGCTCCACAGGTAGGCGGCCGCCTCCATGGGAAGCCGGAGCACCAGATGGGTACCGGCGAGCAGGAACGTGTACCAGGGCCAGTCGAAGGCCGCCCAGCCCCTGCTCGGCCCATGCAGCGCAACCTGCTGGGAAATATCCATGTAGAAGGCGGCATCGCGTGCCAGCACATCGACGCCCAGCAGGGCGATACAAGACAACAGCACACTGCCCACGAAGGCCAGGCGAACCGCAGAAACATCAGCCAAGCGCCCCAACAGGGCGGGCAATACTGTCGAGCGCATGAATTCAGGCCTTGAACAATAGTCGCAATGCTTTACTGAGATAGGGCCAACGCGTCGCCTGGCGCAGGCTGAGCTTGAGGGCCTTACGGTAGAAAATACGTGCAGTGGCATAGTCACGCGCCTGGTAGGCGGCGCGGAACAAGGAAAGGTAACGCTGCGCTACATAGCGCGGACGAAGAAACTGGCAACTCTGCGGCAGCGAGGAGAACACTTCCTCGGCCATCTCCAACGCATACACCTCTTCGTTGGATCGGTCGTTGCGCAAGCTGTCGGCGTGCTTGTAGATCTTGGCGACCACCCGATCGGTCACGATCGTCTGGCCGTTGACCAGGATAAACGCAAAGACCGGGACGTCTTCGCCGGTGCGCAGACGTTGGGGGTAGGGACGCTGGGCGAGCAATTCGCGCCGCACCAACGTGCAACTATGGGAAATTGAAATGCACTTGTGCAGCAGGTAGGCACGTGCAATATCCGGAGGGGTGGTGCCACGCACTGGCGCGGGCACCCTGAGGCGTTCGCGGCCATCGGGCATCACTGAGAGGTGCCCGGCCAGCACCAGGTCAGCCCCAGGCTGCGCCGCAAGCATGGAGCGGAATACCTGCAACGCCGACGGCACCAACTCGTCGTCGGCGTCCAGGGGCAGCACATACTGCCCCCGGGCGTTGCTCACGCCAAGGTTGCGCGCCGAGGCGGCGCCGCCGTTGCTCTGCTTGATCACGCGGATCGACGGCGAGCGCTCAAGATACCGAGCCAATACGGCGTCGGTATCATCTGTGGATCCATCATCAACGATGACTAGCTCTAAATCATCTGCCCACTGACCCAAAATCGAATCCAGAACGCGCGGCAGATAGTGCGCGTAATTATACGTAGGTACAACGACGCTGATCAGCTTGTCATTTGATGTCATTCGGTCCCGGCATCCTTTACCACCAAAATATCTTCCATTATTAAATACTGCAAATCGGAGCCGAAGAACATATTTAACGCATCGGTTGGCGAGCAGATCATCGGCTCACCCCGGCGGTTGAGGGAAGTGTTCAACGACACTCCGTTGCCGGTCAAGTCCTCAAGCGCCTTCATCATGTCGTAGTAGCGCGGGTTGTACTCGCGCTTGAGCACCTGGGCACGCGAGGTCCCGTCCTCGTGCACCACTTCCGGCACGCGGGTCTTCCACTCTTCAGCCACTTCGAAGGTGAAGGTCATGAACGGCGCCGGGTGATCGATCTTGATCATTTGCGGGGCCACGGTGTCGAGCATCGACGGGCAGAAAGGCCTCCAGCGCTCGCGGAACTTGATCTGGTGGTTGATGCGGTCAGCTACGCCGGGCACGCTTGGGCAGCCAATGATCGAGCGGCCACCCAGGGCGCGCGGGCCAAACTCCATGCGGCCCTGGAACCAGGCTACAGGGTTGCCTTCGACCATGATCCTGGCGATCTCTTGCGGCATGTTCTCAAGCTTGCGGAACGCCGGCTTGTTCGGGTGACGGGCACAGGCGGCGATCACGTCTTCGTTGCTGTACGACGGGCCGAGGTAGACGTGCTCCATCTTCTCGACCGGCACGCCACGGGCGTGGGACACGTAGGCAGCAGCGCCCACGGCGGTGCCGGCGTCGCCGGAAGCGGGCTGCACGAACAGCTCCTTCACGTCGTTGCGGGCGATGATCTTCTGGTTCAGCTTGACGTTCAGGGCGCAGCCGCCGGCGAACGCCAGCTTGCCGGTTTCCTTGAGCACGTCGCCCAGGTAGTAGTCGATCATCTGCAGCGCCAGCTTCTCGAACAGCGCCTGCATGCTGGCCGCGTAGTGGATATACGGCTCGTCGGCGATGTCGCCTTCGCGCTTGGGCCCCAGCCACTCGATCAGTTTGGGCGAGAAGTAGAAGCCCTTGCCCTTCTCCTTGTAGCGGCGGATGCCGACGACGTTGGCGTAGTCGGTGTTGATCACCAGTTCGCCATTCTCGAAGCTGGCCAGGCGCGAGAAGTCATACTTGCTGGCGTCGCCGTACGGCGCCATGCCCATGACCTTGAACTCGCCGTCGAGCATCTCGAAGCCCAGGAACTCGGTGATGGCGCCATACAGGCCACCCAGCGAATCCGGGTCGAAGAATTCCTTGATCTTGTGGATCTTGCCGTTCTCGCCGTAGCCGAAGAACGTGGTGGCGTACTCACCCTTGCCATCGATACCCAGGATCGCGGTTTTTTCCTTGAAACCCGAGCAGTGGTAGGCGCTGGAGGCGTGGGCCAGGTGGTGCTCCACCGGCTCGATCTTGATTTTCTTCGGGTCGAAGCCCAGCTGCTCCAGGCACCACACGATCTTGTTGCGGTAGCGCTTGTAGCGGCGGTTGCCCATCAGCAGCGCATCGAGGGCACGGTCCGGTGCGTACCAGTAGCGCTTGGCGTAGTGCCAGCGGGCCTTGCCGAACAGGCTGATGGGCGCGAACGGAATCGCCACCACGTCAACGTCGGAAGGCTTGATGCCGGCCTGCTCCAGGCAGAACTTCGCCGACTCATAGGGCATGCGGTTCTTTGCATGTTTGTCACGAACGAAGCGCTCTTCTTCGGCAGCCGCGATCAGCTTGCCGTCGATGTACAGGGCTGCGGAAGGATCATGGCTAAGGGCGCCGGACAGGCCAAGAATCGTCAATGCCAAGGGTCTAGCCTCTTTCAACGGAATATATGCGCCGAGGGCCGTGGGGCTGTCGGCGGCGAAAGGGCGGGATTATAGCGCATTCACGGTGGCGGCTGCATATGGGGGCATGGCCTTGGTGTCGCGGACTGAGCCTTCCTGCTCAAGAAGCGCGACGGCGGCTTGCGCCACTTCATCAGCTGTACCTTGTACTCGCTCCGGCGGTAGGTGCAGCCGAGCTTGAACGCGTACATGCCACACGTGAAGCAGGTACGAAGGTAGCTCGGGTGACAGCCGAAACCCTGGTCGGCAGCCCATTCCATTGGGGCGCAGCCGGTGAGAAGGAAACCGCCCAGGGGCAAGCGAACGAATCTACACATCGCGCCACCGCTTGCCGGGAAAGGGGGTGCTGGTGGTTGGCGCATGAAAACCGAGGGGATGCAGCCGGCGGAATCCGTTGAGCAGGAAGGTCAATTCCGAAAGACCTGAGCGATTATTCCTACCCACCAATTCCACTAAGCCTTACGACGAGCGGCGAAGCCGATAATCCTCCGCATGCCCCGGCAACTTATGCGCACACCCAAACCGCCCCCCATCCCCATGGCATTGATACGGCTGGACAGGCTCCGGCCAACGCTCGCCGGGTTCGACGACATCAAAATCTGCACAGCCCGCCAACAGGGCCAGGCTCAAGAGCAATGCACCGCGAACTAGCATGAAGCGATCCTCCAGGTTCAGGTTGGGAACCCGGAGCCTATGGCGAATGCCGACAGTTGAAAGCCAGCCATTTCCCACACAATCGTAGGACCAAGCCCAAACCCCGTAGCAGCGGCCGCCAGGCCGCGTCCCAGGCGCTGCGGTTATCCAGACACGCCGCGCGCGGCAGACGCAGCCTGGCGGCAGCTGCTACGGGACCGGTGGGGCTCCAGAGTTGGTAAACTTGTCCGATTCAGTACATATCTTCACTTGCGGACCTTTCCCCACGATGACTTCTGCCCCACCCTTCCTGCGCCGTCGCTCCCTGCTCACCGGCCTGTTGCTGGCCAGCCCCCTGGCCCAGGCGGATGCGCCCGAGATCGTGCTCGACTCGGTGGTGGTCAGCGGCGCGCGCAGCGAGAACAGCAGCTTCGACCTGCCCTACTCGGTGGACAGCGTCGGCGCAGAGCAGATTCATGACGGGCAGCTGGGCATCAATGCCTCGGAGGTGCTACAACGCATTCCCGGGCTGGTGGTGCAGAACCGCCAGAACTACGCCCAGGATCTGCAGATTTCCTCGCGCGGCTTTGGCGCGCGCTCGGCGTTCGGGGTGCGCGGGTTGAAGCTGATTGCCGACGGCATTCCGGCCAGCACGCCGGACGGCCAGGGCCAGGCGGCGACGTTCAACCTCGACACCGCCGAACGCATCGAGGTGCTGCGCGGGCCGGCGGCCACCATGTACGGCAGCAACGCCGGTGGGGTTATCCAGATGTTCTCCCGCGACGGCAGCGGCGCGCCGAAGGTGGGCGCCGAGACGGTGATGGGCAGCGATGGCATGAGCAAGAACCACGTGTACGCCGAGGGCGGCATCGACGCCGACACCGGCTTCGTGCTGGACGCCTCGCGCATGGACACCGACGGCTACCGCGACCACAGCGCCGCACGCCGGGACACCACCTTCGCCAAGCTCAACCTCAAGCCCGACGAAGACAGCAAGCTGGCGCTGATCTACAGCAGCCTGGAGCAGAACGGCACCCAGGACCCACTGGGCCAGACCTGGGACGCCTACAAGGCCGACCCGCGCTCGGTGGCCGCTGCTGCATTGAACTACAACACGCGCAAGAGCATCGACCACCAGCAACTGGGCCTGAACTACGAGCGCTACATTGGCGACGCGACGCTGCAGGTCACCAGCTACTACGGCACGCGCAGCGTGATCCAGTACCTGTCGATTCCCAAGGGCACGCCGGCGGACACCCGTGGTGGTGGCGTGGTCAACTTCGACCGCACCTTCTACGGCGGCAGCCTGCACTGGATTCAGCCGATTCTGGCCGCCCCCGGCGACCTGAAGATCATCGCCGGCCTGGACTACGACCGCAGCCAGGACGACCGCCAGGGCTACCAGAACTACGTGGGCAGCACCCTGGGCGTGAAAGGTGCCATGGCCCGCGACGAGATCGACACCGCCACCAGCCTCGACCCCTTCGTGCAGGCCAACTGGGCCCTGGGCGACTGGACCCTGCAGGCCGGCGTGCGCCACAGCACCATGCGCATGGACGTGGACGACAAGTTCCTCAGCAACGGCGACGCCAGCGGCAGCAAGGACTACCAGCAGAACACCCCGTCGCTGAGCGTGATGTACGCCTTCACCGAGAACCTGCATGGCTACGTCAGCGCCGGCAAAGGCTTCGAAACCCCGACCCAGGCGGAAATGGCCTACGCGCCGGGCAACATCGAGGGCTTCAACTTCAACCTCAAGCCCTCGGAAAGCCGCCAGTACGAAATCGGCTTGAAAGCCAAGGTCGGCGACAGCACCCGCATCAACGCGGCGTTGTTCCAGATCACTACCGACGACGAGCTGGTGGTGGCCGAATCCACCGACGGCCGCACCAGCTACCAGAACGCCGGCCGCACCCTGCGCCGCGGCCTGGAGCTGTCGCTGGACAGCCAACTGACGCCCACCTGGAGCACCCAGCTGGCCTACACCCACCTCAACGCCACCTACGACAGCGATTTCACCAGCGGCAGCGGCACCACTGCCAAGCAGGTGGACAAGGGCAACTACCTGCCCGGCGTGCCCAAGGACACCCTGTTCGGCGAGTTGAAATGGCAGCCGCAGGACTGGGTCAGCACCGCGCTGGAAGGCATGTACCGCAGCAAGGTCTACGTCGAGGACACCAACCAGGACAAGGCTGCGCCCTCCTACGCGGTGTTCAACCTGCGCACGCGCTTCGAACAGAAAGTCGACCACTGGACCTTCCACCAGATCGTGCGCCTGGACAACCTGCTGGACCGGCAGTATGTGGGTTCGGTGATCGTGGGCGACAGCAACAAGCGCTACTACGAGGCGGCGCCGGGGCGGTCGTGGTATGCGGGGGTGGGGTTGGAATACGGGTTTTAAGCCAATGACGCGGCCTGCGGCGGATGGCCGCCCCGCCGCTGCTACGGGATTGGCGTAGCAGCTGCCGCAGGCGGCGTCAGGGCAAACGCGGCAGGCGCTGGTCCAGCAACTGGGCCAGGGCGCTGTCCGCCGGCCAGTTGCGCAGGAAGCGCGCGCGGTCGCGGGCGTAGGCTGGCGCGAAGCTGGCCTGGCTGCTGTGCTGGCACATGGCATCGAGGTCGATCAGCGCCCAGCGGCCGCTGTCCCAGAACAGGTTGTGGCCCTTGAGGTCGCCGTGGCTGATGCGCTCGCGGGTCAGGTCGGCGAACAGCTGGTCCAGGGCGGTCAGCTCGGCTTCCGGCACGGCGGCGTTATCCACATAGGGCACGAAACGCTCGATCAAGTCGGGGCCGGCCAGGTGCTCGGTGACCAGGTAGGCGCTGCGGCGCAGCCACAGGAAGCGCTTCTCCAGCACCGCCAGCGGCTTGGGCGTGGCGATGCCCAGGAACGCCAGGCGGTTGCCCTGCACCCACGAATGCCAGGCGCGGCTCGGGCGCCAGAAACGCTTGAGCCAGTGGGCGAAGTGCTTGATGTTGTAGCGCTTGATCACCAGCGGCCGGCCGGCCACCTGCACCTGGCCGACACTGGCGGCGCCACCGGTCTTGTACAGGTGGCCCTGGTCCAGCAGGGCGTCGGCCTGGGCCAGCACCGGTAGCATGGCCGGCTCCTCCTCGCGGCGGATGGCGCGCAGCATGAACGCCCCACGCTTGACCGCGAACAGGCTGCACTCGCGGCCCACCTTGGCCAGGAAGTCCTTCAGGCGCCAGGCGCGCACCTTGTCCACCTGCTTGAGCAAGGCCTCCAGCGGCAGCGCGTGCTCGCCGTTGGCCAGCAGGTAATACACCAGCAGTTCTTCGATGAAGGGCTCGAACGGCTTGGGCAGCTGGGCGAAGAACACGCCCAGATTCTGCAGCACGCGCTGGCGCGACAGCGGCTTGCCGGGCTCTTCCACGCAGATGCCGGCGCCATCGATCAGGTACAGCTGGCCGTTGTGGCGCAGCAGGTTGTCCAGGTGCAGGTCTTCCTGCCACAGGCCCTTGGCGTGCATGGCGGCGACGGCGGCCAGCGCCTCGCCCAGCACCTCGGTCTGCGCATCGGCCAGCACCGGCAGGTTTTCCACCGCTGCCCAGGCCTGGGCCAGGCTTTGTGCGCCTTCCAGGTATTCGAACAGCAGCCAACCGCCCTCGCCGTCCTGCAGCCCTTCGGCCAGCAGTTGCGGGGTGGTCAGGCCTTGGGCGGCCAGGTGCTTGACGCCATCGCGCTCACGCTGAAAGTGCCGCGCCGCCTTGGGCCCCACCAGCAGCTTGGCCAGCACCGTGCGGCCACGCCACACGCCCGCACCAACGTAACGCTGGCCGGGCAGCACGCGCAGCAGGCTCAGCAGTTGCAGCTCGGCGCTGCCGGCGGCGTCGGCCAGGGTCAGGCTCAGGGGCACGGCCGGCGCGCGGCCGGCCCTGGTCAGTTCGGCCAGGCGCATCAGCGGCCCTCCTTGTGGCTGCGGCGGCGGGTCAGGCGTTGCAGCCAGTCCTGTACCAGCGGGCTGGCGGCGTCCTGGTTCAGGTAGGCGGCCAGGAATACGCGAATGTCCGCCTCGCCCCACATGGGCGCGCGGCGCAGCAGCGGCTCCAGGTCGCGCACGCGGTCACGCCGGCCAAACAGCGCCGGGCGGGTTTTCTCCAGGTCGATCAGCTGCGCCTGGTAGCCATGGGCACCCTGGCGCAGGAAGATGTGCTTGGGGTAGAAACAGCCATGCACCTGGCCAGCACCGTGCAGCGTGCGCGCCAGTGTGCCGCAGGCGGCCAGGATGGCCTGGCGCCGCGACGCGGTGGAGGCACTCCACTCCAGCAGCAACGCGTCCAGGTCGGTCCAGCCGTCCAGCGCGCGGGTCATGAGGATGGCGCACAGGTCGCCGTCCAGCTTGCGCTGCCCGTAGTAGGCCGCCTGCAACGCGGGGATCGCCAGCTGCTGGTAGCGCCGGATGTTGCGAAACTCGCGGGAGAACGTCGGCTCGCCCAGCGGGTGGTGCAAGGTACGGGTCAGGTAGCCACGCTGGCGCTTGAGGTAATAGCCCTTGCCTTCCAGCTCCAGGCGGAACACCTGGCTGTAGCCACCGCGGGCGGTGTTGGGTTCGTCCACCGGGTCCAGCTGCAGGGTCCACAGCGCATCGAAACTGTCCAGGCCATGACGCTGCAGCAAACCCTGCTCGGCGTCGGCGATGAAGTCGCTCATTCGCGGCCCTCGAAAAACGTGATGATGTGACGGATACGGCGCTTGTCCGAAGCGTTCAAGTGCTTGCGGTTGCGGTACTGCAGGTAGAAACGCAGGCGCTGGGTGTTGGACAGCTGGTACTTGGCCACCTTGTCCAGGCAGGCCAGATCCTTGGTGATGCGGTAGCGCAGCCAGAAGCTGATCCAGAACGCGCCGTTGGGGCAGTCGATGAAGAACAGCGTGTTCTTGTCGTCCACCAGCAGGTTGCGCCACTTCAGGTCGTTGTGGGTGAAGTGCTCGTCGTGCATCGCCCGTGTGGCGCGCGCCAGCTGGCGGCTGATGACATCGACCCAGGCGCGGTCTTGCAGGCGCGGGTCGTGCTGGTCGGCCAACGCCGACATGTCCACGGTGTTGGGCAACTCGCGGGTGATGAGTGCGCCACGGTGGAAGGCCGCGCCCTTGCGCTCCAGGCCCCAGCCGACGATCTGGGCGGTGGGAATGCCCCACTTGGCGAAGCGCTTGAGGTTCTGCCATTCGGATTTCACCCGTGGCCGCCCCAGGTACCGCCGCAGGCCCTTGCCGGCGCCGGTGTAGCGCTTGACGTAGTAGTTCACGCCAGCGACGTTGACGCGGCTGACTTCCGACAGCGGGTCGCGGGTCAGGTGCTCGCCCTTGAGCGCGAACACCGCGTCCAGGGTGCCGAACTCGGCGTGCAGGTGCGCATATTCAGGCGCAAGGTTCCAACCCGCCATCAGAGCGCATCCCCGTAGCGCAGCTTGCGCGCGTAAAGCTTCTCGGCCTTGCCTTCCAGCCAGGCCAGCAGGCGCGCTTCGTCCTTAAGGACCTGGCGCAGCGGCTGCTGGAAGTAACCGCGCAGGAAGCGCAGCTTGTCGCGGCGCGTCAGGCCGATGTCCAGCGCCGAGAAATACAGCGCGGCCAGGTCCTTGTTGCGCCAGCGGCGGGTGATGGCCGGGCGGGTCTGGGCGCGGTGCAGGTCGATCACCGACAGCTTGAAATCGTCCGGTGTCACCGGCTTGTCGGTGTGCAGCAGGAAGTGGCAGATGTAGCAGTCGCGGTGGTTGACGCCGGCGCGGTGCATCATGCCGACCATGCGCGCCACCTCGGCGATCAGCGCGCGCTTGAGGCGCGGCTGCGGCGGCTCGGTGCGCCAGTTGATGCTGAAATCTTCGAGGCTGACGGTAGGTGCCAGTTCTTCGGTGATGATGAACGAATGCTGGTCGGCCGGGTTGCTGTTGCGCTCGCCGTAGGCCACGCCGGACATGGTCGCCACGCCCGCTTGCTGCAGGCGTTCGATGGCCTGCCACTCCTGGCCGGCGCCCAGCACCGGCAGCTTGGCGGTGACCAGGTTCTTGATGATCTCGCCCCAGCCGATGCCGCGGTGGATCTTGACGAAATAGCCGCGGCCATCCACTTCGGTGCGCAGCGTGCGGCGCGCTTCCAGCTCGCGGTACACCTCGCCCTGCAAGGCCTCCACGGCCTCGAACGGGTCGCGCCCGGCCCACAGCGTCTTGAACGGCTCGGCAAGGATCAGCTTCATGAGGCGGCTCCGGCCAGGATCACGTCGGCGGCGTGCTGCGGCATGCTGTACAGGTCAGCGCTGTCGGCGAACGCCAGGCCGTTGCGGCCCCAGTCGGCGCGCGCCTGGCCATCGCTGAGCATGCGCACCAGGTACTGGTTCAACTGCGCCTGCTCGAACGGCTCGTCCAGCACCAGGCCGCAGTCGGCCTCGGCGATGTAGTGGGCGTAGCCGCACACCGCCGACACCAGCACCGGCAAGCCGGCCACGGCGGCTTCCAGCAGCACGGTGCCAGTGTTTTCGTTGTAGGCCGGGTGAATCAGCAGGTCGGCGCCCAGCAGGAAGCGCGGGATATCGCTGCGCCCCTTCATGATCTCCACCTGGTCGCTGAGGCCCAGGGCAGCAGCCTGCAGCTGGAAGAACTTGGGCTCGTCCTGGCCGATGACGAACAGCCGCGTGCGCTTCTTCAGCTCCGGCGGCAGCGCCGCCAGGGCCTTGAGGCTTCGGTCCACGCCCTTGGTCTTGAAGCCGGAGCCGATCTGCACCATCAGCAGGTCGTCGGCGCCCAGCTTGAACTCGGCGCGGAACTCGGCGCGGATCTGCGCGGCGTTGGCCGGCGCCCGGCGGTCCAGGGAAATGCCCGGCGGCAGCAGGTGAAAGCGCTGCAGCGGGGTGTGGTAATGCTTGATGAACAGCGGCTGCTGCACCTCGGAAATCATCAGGATTTCGGTCTTGGCCTGGGGTGCGAACACCGCGCGCTCGAACTCGGCGAAATGCTGGTAGCGGCCCCAGAAACGGTACATGGGGTTGCGCAGGGTCTGGGCCTTGTCCTCGTAGCAGCCGTCGGCGGCGTAGTACACGTCCAGGCCCGGCAGCTTGTTGAAGCCGATCACGCGGTCGACCGGGCGCTTGGCCAGGTCCTTGTCCATCCAGGCGCTGAACTTGATGTTGCGGCGGTGGTTGGAGAACGCCTTCACCGGGCCCACCAGCACCTCGAAACCGGGCGGCACCTCGCCCTCCCAGATCAGCGTGTACACGCGAATCTGGTGCCCGCGCTTCTGGCACTCCAGGGCAATGCGCATGAAGTCGCGCTGCAGCCCGCCAAACGGGAAATACTTGTATAGAACAAACGCCAGTTGCATCAACGAAGATCCTCAGCCAGTAACAATGCGCTTAGTCGGCTCGCCACACGCTCGGGATTCAGGCGAGTGAAGCACAAGGGCCACTCGCGTTTAAGATCGAACCGACGCTGGTCTTCCGGCGTCGGCTGATAGGTACAGGTCTTGGACAGGCACGGGGCACAGGCGAAGTCGCTGGCCAGGTGCTCCTGGTCGCGGCCATAGGCCCCGGTCAGCCCCGGGTTGGTGGGGCCGAACAGGGAAATGGTCGGCACGTCCAGCGCTGCGGCCAGGTGGCCCAGGCCGGTGTCCACCGCCACGCAGGCGCGCGCCGCCACCAGCACTTTCGCCACGCCTGCCAGGTTCAATTTGGGCAGCACCACGGCGTTTTTCAAGCCTGCGGCAATGCGCTCGGCGCGCTCGTGCTCCACCGGGTTACCCCAGGGCAGGCGCACTTCGATGCCGGCATGGCCCAGGCGCTCGGCCATTTCGCGCCAGTAGATCTCGGGCCAGTGCTTGGTGTCCCAGGTGGTGCCATGCAGAAACACTACGTAGGGCACGCGCGACTTGCCGTTGCCCAGGCGCTCGGCCGCCAGGCCGTATTCACCCGGGCCGGGGGCCAGGTCGTAGCCCAGCGCCAGGGCGAACAGCCGGCGCAGGCGCTCCACCGCGTGCTGGCCGCGACCCACGGCCAGGCGCCGGTCGTAGAAGCGGCTGGCCAGGGATTCGCGCGCCGACTCACGGTCCAGGCCGGCAATCGGCGCTTTCACGTAGCGGGTCAGTAAGGCGCTTTTCAACAGGCCCTGGGCATCGATCACCAGGTCGTACTTGCGCTCGCCCAACGCCTGCTTGAAGCGCCGCCATTGGCCGCTCTTGATGGTTTCCCAAACGTTCTTGCGCCAGCGGCGGATGGCCACCGGAATGACTTTATCCACAGCCGGGTGCCAGGTAGGGATCTCGGCGAAGCCTTCTTCCACCACCCAGTCGAAACGGATGCCCGGGATGGCCCGGGCAGCATCGGTCAGCGCCGGCAGCGCATGGATGACATCGCCCAGGGACGAGGTCTTGATCAACAGTACCCGCAACTTAATCGACCCCGACCGTCAGTTCGACCGTGGCCGGCCCTTCCAGCTTCTGCAGGGCATCGGACACCCGTTGCGGCTCCAGCAGGCGCAGGCAGTTGTAGTGGCCGAAGCGGCAGGTGCGGTCAAAGCACGGGCTGCAATCCAGGCCCAGGCGCACCACTTCCACCTGGTCGGCGAGGGGAGGCGTGAAGCCCGGCGAGGTCGAGCCGTACACCGCCACCAGCGGGCGGTTCAGCGCCGCGGCCACGTGCATCAGGCCCGAGTCGTTGGACACCACGGCGTCGGCGCAGCTCATCAAGTCGATGGCCTCGGCCAGCGAGGTCTCGCCGCTGAGGTTCACCGACTCTTCGCGCAGGCCCGGGATCAGCCGGCCGCGAATGGCCTCGCCCACCGGGTGGTCCTTCTTCGAGCCGAACAGCCACACCTGCCAGCCTTCGCGGATTTTCATCTCGGCGACCTTGGCGTAGTGCTCCGACGGCCAGCGCTTGGCCTCGCCGAACTCCGCACCCGGGCACAGCACCAGCAACGGCCGGTCCAGCACCAGGCCGAACTTGGCCAGGGCCGCGTCGCGGCTGGCCGGGTCGATGCGCAAGGTGGGGCGCGGGTACGGCTTGGGCAGCTCGGCGCCCGGCTCGAAGGCCAGGGCCATGAAGCGTTCGATCATCAACGGGTACCGGGCCTTGTCCAGGCGCCGCACGTCATTGAGCAGGCCATAGCGCAGCTCGCCACGCCAGCCGGTGCGCTTCGGAATGCCGGCAAAGAACGGCACCAGCGCCGACTTCAGCGAGTTGGGCAGCAAAATCGCCTGGTCGTATTGCCCCTTCAGCGACTTGCCGATGGTGCGCCGCGTGGCCAGTTCCAGCGCGCCGTGGCCGAGCGGGAAGCTCAAGGCCTGGCGCACTTCGGGCATGCGTTCCAGGATCGGCCGGCTCCACTCGGGCGCCAGCACATCGATCACACAGTCGGGGTGGCGCACCTTGAGGCACTGGAACAGTGTCTGCGCCATCACCATGTCGCCGACCCAGCTGGGTCCAATGATCAGAATTTTCATGCTTTTTCCAGAAACGACCGAGGAGGCAGCAGGCCGTTGGTGTACAGCCTGGCCTCCCCGTCTTGTCTTTTGGTCAGGCGCAGATTGACCGCCTGCGCCCCTTTCAGGCCTTCCAGGCCTCCCAGCCCTGCTACATCAACTCAAGCCCATTTCGGCCCAAATGCGCAGCACTTCCCTACGCTGGGCGACAAACTGATCCCCGCCGATCACCCCGGCCTGCTTCTGCAGGGCCTGGCGGTGGGCGGCCGAGCGGTAGGCCTTGTAGGCTTCACGCAACAGGCTCGCGTCGGTTGCGGGTATCAACCCGGCCTGCTCGAGCCCTTCCAGAATGCGGATATTATCGGTGTATTTCAGCAACGCCGGATAATCCCTGGACCACGCCAGGGCCGCGTATTGCACCATAAATTCAATATCGACGATACCACCGGCGTCCTGCTTGATATCGAACGGCGCCCCTGGCTCGAAGGCGTTGGCCCCGGTGCCGGCGGCAGTGGCCTTGGTGCCCAGGTTGTCGCGCATCTTGGCGCGCATCTCGCTGACTTCGGCGCGCAGCTTGGGCAAATCGCGCTCGCGGCCCAACACCTGCGCGCGCACCTGCTCGAAGGCGGTACCCACGTGCTTGCAGCCCACCAGCACCCGCGCACGCACCAGCGCCTGGTGCTCCCAGGTCCAGGCTTCGTGCTCCTGGTAACGACCGAAGGCGTTCAAGGAACTGACCAGCAAACCCGCGGCGCCAGAGGGCCGCAGGCGCATGTCCACCTCGTACAACTGCCCGGAGTTGGTCTGCGTGGTCAGCAGGTGAATGATGCGCTGGCCCAGGCGGGTGAAGAACTGCGCGCCGTCGATGGGCTTGGCGCCATCGGTCTCGGCGGTGGGGTCGCCGTCGTGGATGAACACCAGGTCCAGGTCCGAGCCGTGGCCCAGCTCGATGCCACCGACCTTGCCATAGCCGACGATGATAAAGCCCGGGTCGCAGGGGCTGCCGTCGGCCCGCTGCGGCAGGCCGTGGCGCGCCACGGTCTGGCGCCAGGCCAACATGAAGACTTGTTCAAGAATGGCCTCGGCCAGCCAGGTCAGGTAGTCGCTGACCTTCATCAGCGGCAGGCTGCCGGCGATTTCCGAGGCCGCCACGCGCAGGCTGTGGGCCAGCTTGAAGTGGCGCAGGGCCTCCATCTGCTGTTCCAGGTCGTCCTCGGGGATGCGCGTCAGCCGCTCGCGCAGCTCGGCGGCCAGTTCCGGCGCCAGCGGCGGGTTGAACAGCCGGCCTTCGTTCAGCAGCTCGTCCAGCAACAGCGGGTAGCGGGCGATCTGCTCGGCAATCCACGGGCTGGCGGCACACAGGGTCAGCAACCGGCGCAGGGCACCGGGGTTTTCGGTGAGCAGCACCAGGTAGGCGGAACGCCGGGCCACGGCCTCCACCAGCGGCAGCACGCGCTCCAGCACCAGGTCCGGGTTGTCGTGTTCCACGGCCTGGGCCAGCAGGCGCGGGATGAACGCGTCGAGGCGCTCGCGGCCGATGCGCTGCATGGCGCGCAGCTGCGGGCTGGCACGCAGGCCGGCCAACTGCCGCAGGGCCTTGCTGGCGTCGCTGAAACCGGCGTCCTGCAGCTGCCGGCAGGCCGCCTCTTCGTCCTGCACGTCTTCCCACAGCGGCAGCCATTCGCCGCCCACGACCACCTCGCCTTCGTCGCCCTCGTCTTCATCGGGGTCGGCAATGACCTGGCGGAAGTGCCAGTCGATACGGCCGCGCCAGTGCATCAGGCGCTCGTGGAAACTGTTCCAGTCAGCGAAGCCAAGCATGAAGGCGATGCGCGCCTGGTCGGTTGCGCCGTCGGGCAGCATCTGCGTCTGGCGGTCGGCGATGGCCTGGATGGCGTGCTCGGTGTAGCGCAGGAACTCGTAGCCCTCGCGCAATTCGGCGATGACCGCAGGCGGCAGGTAACCCTGGCCTTCCAGGGTGGCCAACACCTTGAGCAACGGCCGCTGTTGCAGGCTGAGGTCGCGGCCGCCGTGGATCAGCTGGAACGCCTGGGCGATGAACTCCACCTCGCGGATGCCGCCGGCGCCCAGCTTGATGTTCTCGGCCATGCCCTTGCGCCGCACCTCCTGCTGGATCAGCTGCTTCATGGTGCGCAGCGCCTCGATGGCGGAGAAGTCCAGGTAGCGGCGGTACACGAACGGGCGCAGCATCTCCAGCAACTGCGCGCCGGCCTGCTGGTCGCCGGCCACCACCCGCGCCTTGATCATGGCGTAGCGTTCCCAGTCGCGGCCCTGGTCCTGGTAGTACTGTTCCAGGGCGTTGAAGCTCAGCACCAGGGCGCCGGCCGAGCCGTAGGGGCGCAGGCGCATGTCGACGCGGAACACGAAGCCGTCGACGGTCACCGGGTCCAGCGCCTTGATGAGCCGCTGGCCCAGGCGAATGAAGAATTCCTGGTTGTCCAGCGGGCGCTTCACGCCTTCGGTCTCGCCGCCCTCGGGGTAGGCGAAAATCAGGTCGATGTCCGAGGACAGGTTCAGCTCCACTGCACCCAGCTTGCCCATGCCCAGGATGACCATCTGCTGCACTTCGCCCGTGCGCCGCCCCTTGGGCACGCCGAATTGGTCGCAGTGACGTCTATACAACCATTTATATGCTTCATCTATTGCAGCGTCGGCCATGTCGGACAAATCGCGGCAGGTTTGCACCAGGTCGGCCTGGCGCGTCAGGTCGCGCCAGATGATGCGCACCTGCTGGCGCGCGCGCTGGCGGCGCAGTTGGCGGCCCAGTTCGTCGTCACTGCTCGCGGCGGCCACGGCGGCGGCAAGCTGTGCGCGCAGCTCGCCGGCGGCGAAGCTGCGGTCCAGTTCGCCGCTGGCCACCAGGTCAAGCAGCAGCGCGGGCGTGGCGCTGGCCTGCTGGATGACGAAGTCGCTGGCGGCGCACACATGGTCGAACGCCTGCCAGGTCGCGGCGGGCCAATTGGCCAGGTCACCGGCACGCTCGGTAGTGGCCACGGCGGCTTCGAAGGTCTGGCGATTGCGCGCAACAAGTTGCGTCAAAATGGCCGGCAATTGCACCGTTGTTGGCAGGCTCATGGTCTATCCTTGATCGGCGTGCGAAGGGGGTTGCACGGCACCGGGCGTTTGATTCGCGCCGGTTGGACTGTCGTACAAAAGTTAGAAATAGCTGAAAATTCGTATTTCCTGGCAGAAAGCATCGCACTCAACCTTTCGAGGACTTGTTTTTAACCCACGTTATCGATTTTTCTCACAACGGGACAGGTGGCCAAAAGCCCTCTGCCTGTAGTTTTACTACGATGGTCGCAATGTCAACGCATGAAATGACGAACGATTTGTAGTAAAACTACACGACGCCGGCACAACCCCCGGTAATCCAAGAATCTATATCGTCTGCCCACAAGGCCGTCGCAAACTCAGGCTTCGATTCTGGAAGCCTTTCCGCCCTGGAGCAAGCCATGCAAGACCTCGATCCCGTCGAAACCCAGGAATGGCTGGACGCCCTGGAGTCGGTTCTCGACAAAGAAGGCGAAGACCGCGCTCACTACCTGATGACTCGCATGGGCGAGTTGGCCACCCGCAGTGGTTCGCAACTCCCCTACGCAATCACCACGCCGTACCGCAACACCATTCCTGTCACCCACGAAGCACGCATGCCTGGCGACCTGTTCATGGAACGCCGCATTCGCTCGCTGGTGCGCTGGAACGCCATGGCAATGGTTATGCGCACGAACCTCAAGGATTCGGACCTGGGCGGTCACATCTCCAGCTTCGCTTCCAGTGCGACCCTGTATGACATCGGCTTCAACTACTTCTTCCAGGCCCCGACCGACGAGCACGGCGGCGACCTGATCTACTTCCAGGGCCACACCTCGCCAGGCGTCTACGCCCGCGCGTTCATGGAAGGCCGCATCACCGAAGACCAGATGAACAACTTCCGCCAGGAAGTGGACGGTCAGGGCCTGTCGTCCTACCCGCACCCTTGGCTGATGCCTGACTTCTGGCAGTTCCCGACTGTATCCATGGGCCTGGGCCCGATCCAGGCGATCTACCAGGCACGCTTCATGAAGTACCTGGAGCACCGCGGCTTCATCCAGCCAGGCAAGCAGAAAGTCTGGTGCTTCCTGGGCGACGGCGAGTGCGACGAGCCCGAATCCCTGGGCGCCATCTCCCTGGCCGGCCGCGAGAAGCTGGACAACCTGATCTTCGTCATCAACTGCAACCTGCAGCGCCTCGACGGCCCGGTTCGCGGCAACGGCAAGATCATCCAGGAACTGGAAGGCGTGTTCCGCGGCGCCCAGTGGAACGTCACCAAAGTCATCTGGGGCCGTTTCTGGGACCCACTGCTGGCCAAGGACGTCGACGGCATCCTGCAACGCCGCATGGACGAAGTCATCGACGGCGAGTACCAGAACTACAAGGCCAAAGACGGCGCCTTCGTACGTGAGCACTTCTTCAACACGCCTGAACTCAAGGCGATGGTTGCCGACCTGTCCGACGACGAGATCTGGAAGCTCAACCGTGGCGGCCACGACCCGTACAAGGTCTACGCGGCGTACCACGAAGCGGTCAACCACAAGGAACAACCTACCGTCATCCTGGCCAAGACCATCAAGGGTTACGGTACCGGTGCGGGCGAAGCGAAGAACACCGCGCACAACACCAAGAAGGTCGACGTCGACAGCCTGAAGCTGTTCCGTGACCGCTTCGACATCCCGGTCAAGGATGAAGAACTGGAAAACCTGCCGTTCTTCAAGCCAGAGCCAAACAGCGCCGAGGCCCGTTACCTGGCCGACCGTCGCAACGCCCTGGGCGGCTTCGTGCCACAGCGTCGCGCCAACAGCTTCAGCGTGCCGACCCCGCCACTGGATACCCTGAAGGCTATCCTGGACGGCTCGGGCGACCGTGAAATCTCCACCACCATGGCTTTCGTGCGCATCCTGGCGCAGCTGGTCAAGGACAAGGAGATCGGCCCGCGCATCGTCCCGATCATCCCGGACGAAGCCCGTACCTTCGGTATGGAAGGCATGTTCCGCCAGCTGGGCATCTACTCTTCCGTCGGCCAGCTGTACGAGCCAGTCGATAAAGACCAGGTGATGTTCTACAAGGAAGACCAGAAAGGTCAGATCCTTGAAGAAGGCATCAACGAAGCCGGTGCCATGAGCTCGTTCATCGCTGCCGGTACTTCGTACTCCAGCCACAACCAGCCAATGCTGCCGTTCTACATCTTCTACTCGATGTTCGGCTTCCAGCGTATCGGCGACCTGGCCTGGGCCGCTGGCGACAGCCGTACCCGTGGCTTCCTGATCGGCGGCACCGCCGGCCGTACCACCCTGAACGGTGAAGGCCTGCAGCACGAAGACGGTCACAGCCACATCCTGGCTGCCACCATCCCGAACTGCCGCACCTATGATCCTACCTACGGCTACGAGCTGGCGGTGATCATCCAGGACGGCATGAAGAAGATGACCGAAGAGCAGCAGGACGTCTTCTACTACATCACCGTGATGAACGAGTCCTACCAGCAGCCAGCCATGCCGGCCGGTGTCGAGGAAGGCATCGTCAAGGGTATGTACCTGCTGGAAGAAGACAAGAAGGAAGCGGCCCACCACGTACAACTGCTGGGTTCGGGCACCATCCTGCGCGAAGTCCGCGAGGCGGCGAAGATCCTGCGCGAGCAGTTCAACGTCGGCGCCGATGTATGGAGCGTCACCAGCTTCAACGAACTGCGTCGCGACGGCCTGGCCGCCGAGCGCTTCAACCGCCTGCACCCAGGCCAGAAGCCTCGCGCCACCTACGTCGAAGAGTGCCTGACTGGCCGTAAAGGCCCGGTCATCGCCTCCACCGACTACATGAAGCTGTTCGCCGAGCAGATCCGTCAGTGGGTTCCTTCCAAGGAATTCAAAGTCCTGGGTACCGATGGCTTCGGTCGCAGCGACAGCCGCAAGAAGCTGCGTCACTTCTTCGAAGTCGACCGCCACTTCGTCGTGCTGGCTGCCCTGGAAGCCTTGGCTGATCGTGGCGACATCGAACCTAAAGTGGTGGCCGAGGCCATCGTGAAGTTCGGTATCGACCCCGAGAAACGCAACCCACTGGACTGCTGAGGAGAATTTTCGTGAGCGAGATCATTCGCGTACCTGACATCGGCAGCGGTGAGGGTGAAGTAATTGAATTGCTGGTGAAGGTCGGCGACCGCATTGAAGCCGACCAGAGCCTGCTGACCCTGGAGTCGGACAAGGCGAGCATGGAAATCCCTGCTCCCAAAGCCGGCGTGGTCAAGGCCATCAAGGTCAAGCTGGGCGACCGCCTGAAAGAAGGCGACGACGTGCTGGAGCTGGAAGTCGAGGGTGCTGCCGCAGCACCCGCGGCGCCTGCGCCTGCCGCTGCCGCCCCGGCTGCTGCGCCACAAGCCGCAGCCCCTGCGCCTGCTGCAGCACCGGCCCCGGCCGCTGCTGCCGCCAGCAAGGACGTGCACGTGCCGGACATCGGTTCGTCGGGCAAGGCCCAGATCATCGAGATCTCGGTCAAGGTCGGCGACACCGTCGAGGCTGATCAGTCGCTGATCACCCTGGAATCGGACAAGGCCAGCATGGAAATCCCATCGCCGGAAGCCGGCGTGGTGGAAAGCATCAGCGTCAAGCTGAACGACGAAGTGGGTACCGGCGACCTGATCCTGGTGCTGAAGGTGGCGGGCGCTGCCCCAGCCGCCGCTCCGGCCCAGGCTGCCGCGCCTGCTGCTGCCGCGGCTCCAGCACCTGCCGCCGCACCGGCGCCGGCCGCTGCTGCCGCGCCTAGCGTGCAGGACATCCACGTGCCGGACATCGGCTCGTCGGGCAAGGCCAAGATCATCGAGCTGTCGGTCAAGGTCGGCGACAACGTCGAAGTCGACCAATCGCTGATCACCCTGGAATCGGACAAGGCCAGCATGGAGATCCCGTCTCCTGCCGCAGGCGTGGTCGAGAGCATCAGCGTCAAGCTGGACGACGAAGTCGGCACCGGCGACCTGATCCTCAAGCTGAAAGTCGCAGGCGCAGCCCCCGCTGCTGCCCCGGCCCCAGCTGCCGCACCGGCCGCCGCCGCGCCTGCCGCAGCCCCTGCTGCCAAGGCCCCGGCCGCCCCAGCCCCTGTCGCTGCCGCCCCGGCTGCCGCGTCGGGCGCCAAGGTTCACGCCGGCCCGGCGGTTCGCCAGCTGGCCCGCGAGTTCGGCGTCGAGCTGAGCGCTGTCAGCGCCACCGGTCCACACGGCCGTATCCTGAAGGAAGACGTTCAGGCCTACGTCAAGTCGATCATGACCAAGGCCAAGGAAGCCCCTGCTGCTGCAGCCGGCGCTACCGGCGGCGCCGGCATCCCGCCGATCCCGGTCGTGGACTTCAGCCGCTTCGGTGAAATCGAAGAAGTGCCGATGACCCGCCTGATGCAGGCCGGTGCCACCAACCTGCACCGCAGCTGGCTGAACGTGCCGCACGTCACCCAGTTCGACCAGGCTGACATCACCGAGCTGGAAGCATTCCGCGTCGCGCAGAAAGCCGTGGCCGAGAAGGCTGGCGTCAAGCTGACCGTGCTGCCGCTGCTGCTCAAAGCGTGCGCCCACCTGCTCAAGGAGCTGCCGGACTTCAACGCGTCCCTGGCCCCGAGCGGCAAGGCCATCATCCGCAAGAAGTACGTCAACATCGGCTTCGCGGTAGACACCCCTGAAGGCCTGCTGGTACCGGTCATCAAGAACGTCGACCAGAAGAGCCTGCTGCAACTGGCTGCCGAAGCCGCGGCCCTGGCTGAAAAAGCCCGGACCAAGAAGCTCTCGGCAGACGACATGCAGGGCGCGTGCTTCACCATCTCCAGCCTCGGCCACATTGGCGGCACCGGCTTCACGCCGATCGTCAACGCGCCCGAAGTGGCGATCCTGGGTGTGTCCAAGGCCACCATGCAGCCTGTGTGGGACGGCAAGGCCTTCCAACCCAAGCTGATGCTGCCACTGTCGCTGTCCTACGATCACCGCGTGATCAACGGCGCCGCGGCCGCGCGCTTCACCAAGCGCCTGGGCGACCTGCTGACCGACATCCGCACCATGCTGCTGTAAACCGCTGTTCGCCGCCTCCCCGCGTGGGGGGCGGCCTGTTTTTTCCGAGCGCCACGCTCGTACCTCAACCCCGCCAATTTGGCGGGGCTTTTTTTTGCCTCCAAAACGGCTTCAACATCCTGTAGCCAGGTAAGCAAGGCACACGGTGGCAGGCCGCCTTATAACCACGCCCGTCCGCCACGCAAACGGAAATTTCTCCTACCTATCTGGGAAACGTCTGATACCCCCGGCCCATGACCTTTCTGCATCATGCCCAACGAAACTTTACGGGCCACTCAGGAAGGGTTTCACCATGGCAATCCACGGCTACATGACCGTCACAGGCAAATCCCAGGGGCTCATCTCGGCGGGCTGCTCCACGGTGGACTCCATCGGCAACAAGTGCCAAATGGGCCATACCGATGAAATCATGGTGCTGTCCTACGAACATCGCATGAGCAACATCGACAACAGCCACCGCGCAACGCACCGGCCAATCGTCATTACCAAAAACATAGACAAGTCCACCGCCCTACTCGCCCAAGCCTTGGCAAACCGGGAAAGCCTGGACTGCAAAATCGCGCTGTATCGGATCGCTCCAAACGGCGGCCAGGAAAAGTTTTTCTCCGTAGAAATTGAAGGCTGCATGCTCGCTGATATCGCCACGATCATGCCGCACGCATTAATGCAGAGCGAAGTGGAGGCGCAGGAGCATGTCGCCATCCGCTATCGAGACATCCGCTGGACCCACCACATAGCCGGCACCAGCGGCTATGCCTTTTGGGGCGATACCGAGTGAGGCAGCCCACGGACGCTGAACGCAAACAGGGGTGTGACTTCTGGGAGTTGTCCGAGGCGGCGAACTACCTTGCCAATCACGCTTGCGCGGTCAGTGCGCGTCATATCAATGATCAGATGCTGCGTTTGCAGTTCAACCGTGAGGTGGCCTACTACGCGCGGCAGATCGTCAGGGATGTTGAGGAGGGGAGGAAGACTACTGATGAGGGCATGGAGGCCTTGCGGGCCGAGAAGAATAGCTTGGCCCGCCAATCTACCACCGTCGTGCAACAGGGAGTGGGACTGGTTGCAGGAGCTCTTCAGGTCGCAACCGGAGCGGGTATTTGCTATGCCTCGGTCGGAACGCTTTGTGTGCTTTTTGGCGCGCCGTTGGCAGCGCATGGTGCCAACAATATTTACGAGAATGGAAGGAACATCTGGGAGGGCCGCTCCGATACGCAGGGGCCCGTTCGCAAGATCTATCAAAGAACAGCGAGATTGATGGGAGGTGGCGACTTTGAGGGAAATGTGGCCTATGGAACGATTGATTTAGGCATGTCGGCCTACGGGCTAGGTCGATATATATTGAAACCCGATGCATGGCGACTGTTCCGATATGTAAGCACTGATTTCGTTCAGGCTTATAAGCTGGCCGGCAGAAAAGTGCTTGTGGCAGAGATCGCCGCTAACACCATGACAATCAACGCATTACGCGAAGAACTCCAAAGCAAAAAGGACTAGCCCGGTGCTAGGAACCACAAGCTATATTACTCTACTGATTATTTGGTATTTAGTTTCTTATCGGACAGCCAAACACTTCTCTCATAAAAACTTTACATTAGCGTGGTTCTGGACCATTGTCGCCTTAGGAGGTCTTTGGGGAGGAATACAACTCGGCCTAGCCAAATATGGCTATATATTAATCGTCGGCGACCCAATATACATCTTCAAAGACAATGAAATCGTCCGCTTCGCGGCCCTAGCAAGCGCACTGATGCAAACCGCTTGCATCCCTTCCAAAGAACCCTTCCGAGCGTGGTTCTAACCAAGGGGCAACCTCTATATGAAGTCCGGAAAAGTAGCAGGCGAATCCACTAAATGCGCACGGCCGCAGCGAACCCGCTACGCCTCGGTTGGAACGCTTTGACGGAAGGGCCGATTCGTAAGGTTTATCAAAAAACACCACAGCTAATGGGAGGTGGAAACTTTGAAGGAAATATGGCTTATGGCGCGGTAGATTTAGGGATGTCGGTTTACGGGCTAGGCAGGTATGTACTGAAACCTGATGCATGGCGGCTATTCCGATATGTCAGCACCGACTACGTACAGGCGTACAATTTGGCCGGAAAAAAAGTACTCGCGGCAGAGGCGCTTGCTGACGGTGTAACAATCAGCGCCCTAGTTGAAGAGATCCGGAATAAAAAGGATTAGGCCAATGCTAGGGACCATAAGCTATATCTCTCTATTGATTGCCTGCTTTCTAGCATTTTACGTGGCAGCCAGACACTTCTCCCACAAGAATTTCAAACTGAAGTGGTTTTGGACCATTGTCGGCCTAGGACTGACATGGGGGTCCATTCAGCTTGGATTGGCTAAATATGGGTACATATTCTTCATCGGCGAGTCAATATACATCTTCCAAGACAATGAAATCGTCCGCTTTGCGGCCCTGGCAAGCGCACTGATGCAAACCGCGTGCATCCCTTCCAAAGAACCATTCCGAGCGTGGTTCTAACCAAAGGGCAACATCTAAATGGAATCAGGAAAAAGCGGGCGGCTCGACTAATCGTGGACGTCTGAAAAAGACTGCGGGACCTGATTTACGCGTACTGCGGGGAAGCCCAGCGCGGCCTGATTCACGCTAGAAGCCCCAAGCGGTCCTCAAGAGAGTGACGTAGCCTGGCGGCAGCGGCTATGGGTTGTGGTGGGGCCTTGGAGGTGTGCGCTTGGGATTTTCGGCGTTCGTCAGACCGCGCGCCGCCCGCGCGGCGCTTCCCCGCCTGACGCGCAAGCCCGGTCCTACATCTGTTTCGGGCGTGCACAGTCGGTGGCATCTGCGCAGTCCGCCTTGTTGGCAGGGCAACAAATTGGGGTCACCCCAAGCGATTTCGCTTTAGAACCACCCGGTCTCTGGCGCCAACAAAACCACCACAAACACTGATTTTCACGGGAAATTGAAGTATCGAACCGCACTGCCGATAACGATACAGGCACGGAGCCACTGTATTGCTTGTCAGCCTGAGCGCCATGATGCAACCTTGCCACATGCGCCCGGAACCCTGAGGGTTTGTACCCGCCCGCGCACGACCAGCACTCTTGAAGCGAGCTCCCCATGAAAAGCCAACCCGATGCCGCCAGCCGTATGGCGGCCGAGGTAGTGACGCAATTACCGGTGCCTTCGCGCCTCGGTATGCTGCGTTTCGAACGGCTGAATGAAGCCAATTGGGCTCTGCTGTTCCTGGACCCCAACTGCGAGCGCCAATTTGGCCTGCCCGCGGCGGAGCTGTGCGCGCTGGTCGGCTCGCCCTACGCCAGCCTGATGGAGCCCGAGGCTCGCTACCAACTGCACGACGCCATCCAGCTGCAGCTGGCCAGCAAACCCCATTACCTGGTGCGCTACACCCTGCACACCTCGGCCGGCCCGCTGGCGCTGCTGGAGCTGGGCGAGCCCTACAAGCAGCACAACCGGCAGCTGCTGCGTGGCTACCTACTGGTGATCGACGACCTGCTGGGCGAGCTGCTGCCCGGCCAAGGCGACCTGGAGTCGCAGAACAACCGCCTGCAGATCGCCCTGGAGCTGAACCAGCGCGCCCAGCAGGAGCAACTGCAGCACCTGGACCGCGTGCGCGCCCAGCAGGACCTGATCCTGCGCCTGGCCCGCCAGCGCTACAGCACCAACAACCCGATGCTCGAAGCGGCGCAGCTGATCACCCGCAGCGCCTGCGAAATCTACGACATCGGCGGCGCCAGCCTGTGGAATCTGACCGACCAGCGCATGGAGCCCATCGCCGCCTACGACGGCCTCAAGGGCGAATACCGCCCGTTGCAACCCATCGACGTCAGCCGCTACCCCGATTACCTGGAGGCGCTGCACACCAGCCGCGCGGTAGACGTCAACGACACCGCCTTCGACCCGCGCACCCACGAGATGGTCGAGAGCCTGCGCGCGCGCGACATCAACGCCATCCTCGACGCCAGCATCCGCATCGACGGCCAGGTGGTGGGCGTGCTGTGCCTGGAGCAGACCGGCGAAACCCGGCCCTGGCAGTCCGACGAGATCGCCTTCGCCGGCGAGCTGGCCGACCAGTTCGCCCAGGTCATCAATAACCACAACCGCCGCGCCGCCACCAGCGCCCTGCACCTGTTCCAGCGGGCGGTGGAACAGAGCGCCAACGCCTTCCTGCTGGTGAACTGCGACGGCGTGGTGGAGTACGTGAACCCCAGCTTCACCGCCATCACCCAGTACAGCACCGAAGAGGTCCACGGCCAGCGCCTGTCGCAGTTGCCGGCCCTGGAGAACCTCAGCGAAATTCTGTTCGACGCCCCCGGCAGCCTGGCCAACAGCAACAGCTGGCAGGGCGAGTTCAAGAGCCGCCGCAAGAACCTGGAACCCTACTGGGGCCAGCTGTCGATTTCCAAGGTGTACGGCGACAACCGCGAGTTGACGCATTACATCGGCATCTACGAAGACATCACCCAGAGCAAGCTGGCCCAGCAGCGCATCGAGCGCCTGGCCTACACCGACAACCTCACCAGCCTGGGCAACCGGCCGGCGTTCATCCGCAACCTGGACGAGCGCTTCGCCCGCGACAGCGACACCCCCATCAGCCTGCTGCTGGTGGACATCGACAACTTCAAGCGCATCAACGACAGCCTCGGCCACCAGACCGGCGACAAGCTGCTGATCAGCCTGGCCCGGCGCCTGCGCAACAGCCTGAGCCCCAGCGGCAGCCTGGCGCGCTTCGCCAGCAACGAGTTCGCCGTGCTGCTGGACAACACCGACCTGGAAGCCGGCCAGCAGACCGCCGTGCAGGTGCTCAAGACCCTCGACAAGCCGATGTTCGTCGACAACCAGCTGATCAACGTCACCGGCTCCGTGGGCCTGGCCTGCGCACCGCTGCACGGCCGCGACCCGCAGACCCTGATGAAGAACGCCGGCCTGGCGCTGCACAAGGCCAAGGCCAACGGCAAGCACCAGGTGCAGGTGTTCACCGAGGCGCTGAACGCCGAGGCCAGCTACAAGCTGTTCGTGGAAAACAACCTGCGCCGCGCCCTGACCCAGAACGAGCTGGAGGTGTTCTACCAGCCCAAGCTGTGCCTGCGCACCGGGCGCCTGCTGGGCATGGAAGCGCTGCTGCGCTGGAACCACCCGGAAAAAGGCATGATCCGCCCCGACCAGTTCATCAGCGTGGCTGAAGAAACCGGCCTGATCATCCCCATCGGCAAATGGATCGCGCGCCAGGCCTGCCGCATGACCAAGAGCCTGATCGCCGCCGGGCTAGGCCGCCTGCAGGTGGCCATCAACCTGTCGCCCAAGCAGTTCTCCGACCCCGACCTGGTGGCGTCCATCGCCCACATCCTCAAGGACGAAGCCCTGGACCCGGCGCTGCTGGAGCTGGAACTCACCGAAGGCCTGCTGCTGGAAGCCACCGACGACACCCACCAGCAGCTGGACCAGCTGAAGGCGCTGGGCCTGACCCTGGCCATGGACGATTTCGGCACCGGCTATTCGTCGCTCAGCTACCTGAAGAAATTCCCGATCGACATTCTCAAGATCGACCGCAGCTTCATCCACGAGATTCCCGACAACCAGGACGACATGGAGATCACCTCGGCGGTGATCGCCATGGCCCACAACCTCAAGCTCAAGGTGGTGGCCGAAGGCATCGAGACCGCCGAGCAGCTGAACTTCCTGCGCCGCCACCGCTGCGACGTGGGCCAGGGCTACCTGTTCGACCGCCCTATCCCCAGCCACGAGCTGCTGCGCCGCCTCAAGCGCTACCCACGCGGCCCAGGCGCCTGACATCGGCGCCACTCTCGGGCAAACTACCGGGCTATCAATAGATGACCACCCAGGTTATCCACACCTGCCTTCAGGGGAATGGGACATGGTTCTGCGCTCGGAGATTCTTGTGAACAAAAACGTCTTGCCCACCGCTGCCCAGGCGCTGCCTGGCCGTGAAACAGCCATGACCGTGCCCACCGAGCACTTCGTCAACGGCCGCACCCTGACCGGGCCGTTCCCGGAGGGCCTGGAAGTGGCCATCCTGGGCATGGGTTGCTTCTGGGGCGCCGAGCGCCTGCTGTGGCAACAGCCAGGCGTGTACACCACCGCCGTGGGCTACGCTGGCGGCATGACGCCCAACCCTACCTATGAAGAAACCTGCTCGGGCCTGACCGGCCACAGCGAAGTGGTGCTGGTGGTGTTCGACCCCAAGGAAACCAGCTACGAGGCACTGCTCAAGCCGTTCTGGGAATCCCACAACCCTACCCAGGGCATGCGCCAGGGTGGCGACATCGGCACCCAGTACCGCTCGGTAATCTTTGCCACCACGGCTGAGCAGCTGGCTGCGGCCGAGGCCAGCAAGGCCGCGTACCAAGAGGAACTGACCAAGGCCGGCGAAGGTGAGATCACCACTGAAATCGCCGAAGCGCCGACCTTCTACTACGCCGAGGCGTACCACCAGCAGTACCTGGCCAAGAACCCCGAGGGTTACTGCGGCCTGGGTGGCACCGGCGTGTGCATGCCGCCTTGGTTGAACCGCTAACTACGCCTATTGCGTAGCCGCTGCCGCCAGGCTGCGCTGGCCCTATGCCCCACTGGAAACCTCCAGTGTTCACACCGGCCAGCGCAGCCTTCGGCAGCGGCTACGATCTCGGGGCGTAGCACCTCTGTAGCAGCGGCCGCCAGGCCGCGTCACAGGCGCCGCCGAATCACTCGGCAATCAGCCAGTCCATCTGCCAGCTGCCCTGGGTCTGGCCCAGCTTCTCGGCCAGCCACGGCAGCAGCTCACGCAATTCCTCTTCCAGGCCCCACGGCGGGTTGGCGATGGCCAGGCCCGAACCGTTCAGGCTCTGCGGCGTATCCACCGGGTGCACCAGCAGCTCCACGCGCAACAACTTGGGCGCGCCGCTGCCGGCCAGGTCCTGGTAGAAGCGCTTCAGCGCACGCTGGTCCTTCACCGGGTACCAGATGGCTGCCACGGTCTGGCGCATGCGCCCTACCGCCTCTTTCAGCGCCTTGGCGCAACGCTGCATCTCGTCCATCTGCTCGAACGGCGGGTCGATGAGCATCACCGCGCGCTTTTCCGGCACCGGCAGCAGGGCCCGCGGCACGTGCCAGCCCTCGCCAAGGTGCACGGCCACGCGGCGGTCGCCCTTCATGTTGTCTTTCAGCAGCAGGCCGTCGGCCGGGTGCTTCTCGTTGAGCTGCACGCGGTCCTGCGGGCGGGTGAGGCGGCGGGCCACCTCGGGCGAACCCGGGTAGTAGCGCAGCTCACCGTCGGGGTTCATGTCGCGCACCAGGCCCATGTAGTCGGCGGTCAGCGCCGGCAGGTCATCGGCCTGCCACAGGCGGGCGATGCCTTCCAGGAACTCGCCGGTGCGGCTGGCCTGGTCGCCACGCAGGTCGTACAGACCAATGCCGGCGTGGGTGTCCAGGTAGGCAAAGGGCTGCTCCTTGCGCGACATCAGCGCAAGCAGGCGGCTCAAGACCAGGTGTTTGAAGACGTCGGCGTGGTTGCCGGCGTGATAGGCGTGACGATAGTTCATGGCAACTCCTGCAAGGCCCGGGAGTTTACCTCGGCGCGGCCCTGCAACCCAAGGCTGCAGGGCCGCGATCCGATCATTTGCCGGCGTGGTAGGCCGCGCTGGAGGCGTCGAAACGGTCACGCACGGCCAGCGACGGCGCCTTGCCCAGCACGCTGACCAGCCAGATGGCCAGGGTGGCGAAGGCAAAGCCGGGGATGATCTCGTACAGCGGCACCGGGCTGAACTGTTTCCACAGCACTACCGTTGCCGCGCCCACGACGATGCCGGCCAGGGCGCCATTGCGGGTCATGCCCCGCCACAGCACCGACAGCAGCACCACCGGCCCGAACGCCGCGCCAAAGCCGGCCCAGGCGTAGCTGACCAGCCCCAGCACGCGGTTTTCCGGGTTGGCGGCCATGGCAATGGCCACCAGCGCCACCAGCAGCACCATGCCGCGCCCCACCCACACCAGCTCGCGCTGGCCGGCGGCCTTGCGCAGGAAGGCCTTGTAGAAGTCTTCGGTCAGGGCGCTGGAGCACACCAGCAGCTGGCAGCTCAGGGTGCTCATTACCGCCGCCAGGATGGCCGACAGCAGCACACCGGCCACCCAAGGGTTGAACAGCAGTTTCGCCAGTTCGATGAACACCCGCTCGTGGTTGTCGCTGACCGGCCCGGCCAGCTCCGGGTGCGCGGCGAAATAGGCGATGCCGAAGAAGCCCACGGCCACGGTGCCGCCCAGGCACAGGATCATCCAGGTCATGGAGATGCGCCGGGCCTTGGCGATGGACTTCACCGAGTCTGCCGCCATGAACCGCGCCAGGATGTGCGGCTGGCCAAAATAACCCAGGCCCCAGCCCAGAAGCGAGACGATGCCGATGAAGCTGGTATTGCGCAGCATGTCGAAGTGCGCCGGGTCCTGGGCGGCGATGGCCAGGAAGGTGGTGTCGACGCCGCCGGTGGCCAGCACCACGACGATGGGCGTGAGAATCAGGGCGAAGATCATCAGCGTCGCCTGCACGGTGTCGGTCCAGCTCACCGCCAGGAAACCACCGACAAAGGTGTAGGCAATGGTCGCCGCCGCACCGGCCCACAGGGCGGTCTCGTAGCTCATGCCGAAGGTGCTTTCGAACAGCCGCGCGCCGGCGACGATGCCCGAGGCACAGTAGATGGTGAAGAACATCAGGATCACCACCGCCGAGATCACCCGCAGCAGGCCGCTGCGGTCCTCGAAGCGGCTGGCGAAGTAGTCCGGCAGGGTCAGGGCGTCGCCGCAGTGCTCGGTCTGCACCCGCAGGCGGCCGGCCACGAACAGCCAGTTGAGGTAGGCGCCGACGATCAGGCCAATGGCGATCCAGCTTTCCGACAGCCCGGACAGGTAGACCGCGCCAGGCAGGCCCATCAGCAGCCAGCCGCTCATGTCCGAGGCACCGGCCGACAGCGCCGTGACCACGCTGCCCAGGCTGCGCCCGCCCAGGATGTAGTCGGAGAGGTTATTGGTCGCGCGGTAGGCCATGAAGCCGATCAGCACCATGGCGAGGATATAGACCACGAACGTGATCAAGGTGGGGTTGCTCACACCCATCGGGGAAACTTCCTTTTAGTTGTTGTTATGTAGCAACCACCGGGTTGCACCTTTTTGCACGAAGGCTGATGCCCCGGGAAAGGGTTGCACCAACGAAGTGCATTTTGGTGCGATCAGCGGACAGGGCGCAACCGAAATGGCCTGCAAGTTGCACCTTGTTACACAACAGCCGGCTCCCGCCCGCAAAGCCCTGGTTCTGCTTCCTTTGGGAGCATTGGGCGCGCGCCGCGCACTGCCGTTGTGCAGATTCGCCACACAAAAAATGCAAGTCGATGATAGGTGCAACTTTTCATCGAAATACGGGTTGCACCTAGTTGCACCCTACCGTGAGCAACGGCTAATCTTGCCGCCGGCTTTATTGCCACACCTACGTGGCCTTGATGAGGACAAGAAATTGGCGACGACCACCCTGGGGGTCAAACTTGACGACCCTACCCGCGAGCGACTGAAATCAGCTGCGCAGTCCATCGACCGCACCCCGCACTGGTTGATCAAGCAGGCGATTTTCAATTACCTGGAAAAGCTCGAGGGTGGCGCCACCCTGCCTGAACTCAACGGCCAGCCACACTCGGCCAACGACGACGCCGGCGACCTGCAGGCCGACCACGCCCACCAGTGCTTCCTGGAGTTCGCCGAGAGCATCCTGCCGCAATCGGTGCTGCGCGCGGCCATCACCGGCGCCTACCGCCGCCCCGAGCCCGAAGTGGTGCCGATGCTGCTGGAGCAGGCGCGCCTGCCCGCCGCCATGGCCGAGGCCACCAACAAGCTGGCCGCCGGCATCGCCGAAAAACTGCGCAACCAGAAGAGCGCCGGTGGCCGTGCCGGCATCGTCCAGGGCCTGCTGCAGGAATTCTCCCTGAGCTCCCAGGAAGGCGTGGCGCTGATGTGCCTGGCCGAAGCGCTGCTGCGCATCCCTGACAAAGGCACCCGCGACGCCCTGATCCGCGACAAGATCAGCAACGGCAACTGGCAGCCGCACCTGGGCAACAGCCCGTCGCTGTTCGTCAACGCCGCCACCTGGGGCCTGCTGCTGACCGGCAAGCTGGTGTCCACGCACAACGAAGCGGGCCTGACCTCGTCCCTGAGCCGTATCATCGGCAAGAGCGGCGAGCCGATGATCCGCAAGGGCGTCGACATGGCCATGCGCCTGATGGGCGAGCAGTTCGTCACCGGCGAAACCATCGCCGAAGCCCTGGCCAACGCCAGCAAGTTCGAAGCCAAGGGCTTCCGCTATTCCTACGACATGCTCGGTGAAGCCGCACTCACCGAGCACGACGCGCAGAAGTACCTGGCGTCCTACGAGCAGGCCATCCACTCCATCGGCAAGGCGTCCCACGGCCGCGGCATCTATGAAGGCCCGGGCATCTCCATCAAGCTGTCGGCGCTGCACCCGCGCTACAGCCGCGCCCAGTACGAGCGCGTGATGGACGAGCTGTACCCGCGCCTGCTGTCGCTGACCCTGCTGGCCAAGCAATATGACATCGGCCTGAACATCGACGCCGAGGAGGCCGACCGCCTGGAGCTGTCCCTGGACCTGCTCGAGCGCCTGTGCTTCGAACCGCAGCTGACTGGCTGGAACGGCATCGGCTTCGTGATCCAGGCCTACCAGAAGCGTTGCCCGTACGTGATCGACTACGTCATCGACCTGGCGCGCCGCAGCCGCCACCGCCTGATGATCCGCCTGGTGAAGGGCGCCTACTGGGACAGCGAGATCAAGCGCGCCCAGGTGGAAGGCCTGGAAGGCTACCCGGTGTACACCCGCAAGGTGTACACGGACGTGTCCTACATCGCCTGCGCACGCAAGCTGCTGTCGGTGCCGGAAGTCATCTACCCGCAGTTCGCCACGCACAACGCCCACACCCTGTCGGCCATCTACCACATCGCCGGCCAGAACTATTACCCCGGCCAGTACGAGTTCCAGTGCCTGCACGGCATGGGCGAACCGCTGTACGAACAGGTGGTAGGCAAGGTCGCCGACGGCAAGCTGAACCGTCCGTGCCGCGTATACGCACCGGTCGGCACCCACGAAACGCTGCTGGCCTACCTGGTACGCCGCCTGCTGGAAAATGGCGCCAACACCTCGTTCGTCAACCGCATTGCCGACACCTCCATTTCCATCCAGGAACTGGTGGCCGACCCGGTCAGCACCATCGAACGCATGGCCACCCAGGAAGGCACCACCGGCCTGCCGCACCCGCGCATTCCGCTGCCGCGTGACCTGTATGGCAGCGAACGCGCCAACTCGGCCGGCATCGACATGGCCAACGAACACCGCCTGGCGTCGCTGTCGTGCGCGCTGCTGAGCACCGCCCACACCGACTGGAAAGCCGCGCCCATGCTGGGCTGCGACGCCAGCACCGAAGTGGCCCAGGCAGTGCTGAACCCGTCCGACCACCGCGACGTGGTCGGCCACGTGCAGGAAGCCACCGTCGCCGACGTCGACAACGCCATTTTGTGCGCCATGAGCAACGGCCCGATCTGGCAGGCCACCCCGCCGGCCGAGCGCGCCGCCATCCTGGAACGCGCCGCCGACCTGATGGAAGCCGAGATCCAGCCGCTGATGGGCCTGCTGGCCCGCGAAGCCGGCAAGACCTTCGCCAACGCCATCGCCGAGGTGCGCGAGGCCGTGGACTTCCTGCGCTATTACGCGGTGCAGGCCCGCAACGACTTCAGCAACGACGCCCACCGCCCGCTGGGCCCGGTGGTGTGCATCAGCCCGTGGAACTTCCCGCTGGCGATCTTCACCGGCCAGGTGGCCGCGGCGCTGGCCGCCGGCAACCCGGTACTGGCCAAGCCGGCCGAACAGACCCCGCTGGTGGCAGCCCGGGCCGTGCGCCTGCTGCTGGAAGCCGGCATCCCCGAAGGCGTGGTGCAATTGCTGCCAGGCCGCGGCGAAACCGTGGGTGCGCGCCTGGTAGGTGACGAGCGCGTGAAGGGCGTGATGTTCACCGGCTCCACCGAGGTGGCGCGCCTGCTGCAACGCAACATCGCCGGGCGCCTGGACAGCCAGGGCCGGCCAATCCCGCTGATCGCCGAAACCGGCGGCCAGAACGCGATGATCGTCGATTCCTCGGCGCTCACCGAGCAGGTGGTCATCGACGTCGTATCCTCGGCCTTCGACTCCGCCGGCCAGCGCTGCTCGGCCCTGCGCGTGCTGTGCCTGCAGGAAGACTCCGCCGACCGCGTGATCGAAATGCTCAAGGGCGCCATGGCCGAATCGCGCCTGGGCAACCCCGAGCGTCTGTCCGTGGACATTGGCCCGGTGATCGACGCCGAAGCCAAGGCCGGCATCGAGAAGCACATCCAGGGCATGCGCGACAAAGGCCGCGCCGTGTACCAGGTGGCCATCGCCGACGCCGAAGAAGTGAAGCGCGGCACCTTCGTGATGCCAACGCTGATCGAACTGGAAAGCTTCGACGAACTGCAACGCGAGATCTTCGGCCCGGTGCTGCACGTGGTGCGCTACAGCCGCAAGAACCTCGACCAGTTGATCGAGCAGATCAACGCGTCCGGCTACGGCCTGACCCTGGGCGTGCACACCCGCATCGACGAGACCATCGCCAAGGTCATCGACAACGTCAACGCCGGTAACGTCTACGTCAACCGCAACATCGTCGGCGCCGTGGTGGGCGTGCAGCCGTTCGGCGGCGAAGGCCTGTCGGGCACCGGCCCGAAAGCCGGCGGCCCGCTGTACCTGTACCGCCTGCTGTCCACCCGCCCTGAAGGCGCCATCGAGCACACCTTCAAGCGCGCCGACAGCGAAGCCGCCCCCGACGTGCGCCTGCGCGACGCCATGGCCAAGCCGTTGCAAGCCCTGCAAGCCTGGGCCGGCAGCAACCAGCAGGCGGAACTGGCCACCCTGTGCGGCCAATTCGCCCAGCAATCGCAAAGTGGCGTGACCCGCCAGCTGGTAGGCCCTACCGGCGAGCGCAACAGCTACAGCATCCTGCCGCGTGAGCACGTCCTGTGCCTGGCCGACCAGGAAGCCGACCTGCTGGTGCAACTGGCCGCCGCCCTGGCCGTGGGCAGCACCGCCGTATGGCCGGAAGGCGAGATCGCCAAACCGCTGCGCGCGCGCCTGCCGAAGGAAGTACAGGCCCGCATCCAGCTGGTGCCGGAGTGGACCAAGGACGAAGTGGTGTTCGACGCCGTCATCCACCACGGCGACTCCGACCAACTGCGCGCGGTGTGCCAGCAAGTGGCCAAGCGTGCCGGCGCCATCGTTGGCGTGCAGGGGCTGTCCCATGGCGAGAGCAACATCGCCCTGGAGCGGTTGGTGATCGAACGTGCGTTGAGCGTGAACACCGCTGCGGCGGGGGGCAACGCCAGTTTGATGACGATCGGCTGATAGCTGCAACACAGAGAAGGCGCCCCCCGGGCGCCTTTTTTTTGCCTGCGTTCCATCATCACCACCATCTATCTTGCTGTTCCCCGCCCCACCTCGCTTCTACACTCGGCGCATCAAATAAAAGGATGCCGCCATGTCCGAGACCCTCCTCAGCGCCCGCAACCTGGCTTTCGAGCTGTACGAAGTGCTGGACGCCGAAAGCCTGACCCAGCGCGAGCGCTTCGCCGAGCACAACCGCGAGACCTTCGACGCCGCCATCAGCACCGCGCGCAGCATTGCCGAGAAGTATTTTGCGCCGCACAACCGCAAGGCCGACGAGAACGAGCCGCGCTATGAAAATGGCGCCGCGGTGCTGATCCCGGAAGTGAAGCCTGCAGTGGATGCCTTCCTGCAGGCCGGCTTCCTCAACGCCGCGCGTGCGTTCGAGGACGGCGGCATGCAGCTGCCGACCCTGCTGTCCCAGGCCTGCTTCGCGCATTTCCAGGCCGCCAATGCCGGCAGTACCTCGTACCCGTTCTTGACCATGGGCGCGGCCAACCTGATCGAGAGCTTCGGCAGCGACGAGCAGAAGCGCCGCTTCCTGCAACCGATGATCGACGGGCGTTTCTTCGGCACCATGGCGCTCACCGAGCCGCACGCCGGTTCGTCGCTGTCGGACATTCGTACCCGCGCGGAGCCTGCCGCCGACGGCAGCTACCGCCTGAAGGGCAACAAGATCTTCATCTCCGGCGGCGATCACCCGCTGTCCGAGAACATCGTGCATTTGGTACTGGCCAAGCTGCCCGACGCGCCGCCGGGGGTGAAGGGCATTTCGCTGTTCATCGTGCCCAAGTTCCTGGTCAACGACGACGGCAGCCTGGGCCCGCGCAACGACGTGCTGCTGGCCGGGCTGTTCCACAAGATGGGCTGGCGCGGCACCACCTCCACGGCGCTGAACTTCGGCGATAACGGCAACTGCGTCGGCTACCTGGTGGGCAAGCCGCATCAGGGCCTGGGCTACATGTTCCAGATGATGAACGAGGCGCGCATCGGCGTCGGCATGGGCGCGGTGATGCTTGGCTACGCCGGCTACCTGTACTCCCTGGACTATGCGCGCGAACGGCCCCAGGGCCGCCTGCCCGATGCCAAGGACCCGACCACCGCGCCAGTGGCCATCATCAACCACGCCGACGTGCGACGCATGCTGCTGACCCAGAAGGCCTACGTGGAAGGCGCCTTCGACCTGGGCCTGTACGCCGCGCGGCTGTTCGATGACACCCTGACCGGCGAGACCGAAGAAGTACGCCGCCAGGCCCACGAACTGCTGGACTTGCTGACTCCCATCGTCAAATCCTGGCCGTCGGAGTTCTGCCTGAAGGCCAACGAGCTGGCGATCCAGATCCTCGGCGGCCACGGCTACACCCGCGAATACCCGGTGGAACAGTACTACCGCGACAACCGCCTTAACCCGATCCACGAAGGCACCCATGGCATCCAGTCGCTGGATTTGCTGGGCCGCAAGCTGGCACAGAACGGCGGCGCCGGGCTCAAGCAGTTGATGCGGTTGATCAGCCAGACCTGCGAGCGCGCCCAGGCGCATGACTCGCTGAGCGCCCTGCGCCAGCCGCTGGAAACCATGTTGGCCGCGTTGCAGGGCGTGACCCTGGGGCTGCTGGGCGATTTGGCCAAGGGGCAGGTCACTGGAACCCTGGCGAACTCGGCGCTGTACTTGAAGGTGTTCGGCCATACGGTAATCGGCTGGCGTTGGCTGGAACAGGCGATTCGGGCGCAGGAGGGGCTGGACAGGGGCAACGCCGTGGATCGCGAGTTCTACCAGGGCAAGCTGCAGGCAGCGCGATATTTCCTGACATGGGAGCTGCCAGCCTGTCATCACGACCTGCATCTGTTGCAGAGCCGAGACGATACCTGCCTGGGGATGGCTGACAGTTGGTTTTAGACGCGTGATCGATGACGCAGCCTTCGGCAGCAACTGTCTTGAAACGGCGTCGTCTGCATCGCGACTAAAGTCGGCTCCTACGCCGTCCGTGGTAGCAGCCGGCCTTGGCCGCGATGCAGGCAACGCGATCGACGAGGTACAAGGGGCCCCGTAGCAGCGGCCGTAGGCCGCGTCCGCAGGCGCCGCGCATTCCCAGGCATAACGCGCCGCAGCCGGACGCAGCCTGGCGGCAGCTGCTACGCGGATTCGGCGTAGCCGCTGCCGAAGGCTGCGCTGGCCCTTCTCCACGCTGAAAATCTTCAGTGCACGCCGGGGCCAGCGCAGCCTGGCGGCAGCGGCTACAGCAGTCGCGCCCATCGCACACGTAGCAGCATTGTCTTGAAACCGCGTTGCCTGCAACGCGATCGACGAGGTACACGGGGCCGCGTCACGGCCACCAAAACACGAACCTTTTTGACATGGGTACATTTGCACAGGTTAGAATCCCTTGGCACGCAGCCTGCATGATGCAGGCTGTTTCGCCACCTCAGTTTTAGGGAGTACTGCCTTTGAATGCGACGACCATCAACAGCCTGTTCTTGATCGGCGCGTTGCTGGTAGGTGCTAGCATTCTGGTCAGTTCCCTCTCCTCGCGCCTGGGCATCCCGATTCTGGTGATCATCCTGGCGGTGGGCATGACCGCCGGCGTAGACGGCGGCGGTATCATCTTCGACAACTACCCCACGGCCTACCTGGTCGGCAACCTGGCCCTGGCGGTGATCCTGCTGGACGGCGGCCTGCGCACGCGGGTGGCGAGTTTCCGCGTGGCGCTGTGGCCGGCGCTGTCGCTGGCCACGGTGGGGGTGCTGATCACCACCGGCCTGACCGGCATGATGGCCGCCTGGCTGTTCAACCTGAACATCATCCAAGGCCTGCTGATCGGCGCCATCGTCGGCTCCACCGACGCCGCAGCGGTGTTCTCGCTGCTGGGCGGCAAGGGCCTGAACGAACGGGTCACCGCGAGCCTTGAGATCGAATCGGGCAGCAACGACCCCATGGCGGTGTTCCTCACCGTGACCCTGATCGACATGCTCGCCAGCCACCAGACCGGCCTGCACTGGAGCCTGCTGGGCCACCTGGTGCAGGAATTCGGCATCGGCGCGGTCATCGGCCTGGGCGGCGGCTGGCTGATGCTGCAACTGGTGAACCGTATCAACCTGGCTGGCGGCCTGTACCCGATCCTGGTGGTCGCCGGCGGCCTGGTGGTGTTCGCACTGACCAACGCCCTGCACGGCAGCGGCTTCCTGGCCGTGTACCTGTGCGGCCTGGTGATGGGCAACAAGCCCATCCGCAGCCGCCACGGCATCCTGCACATGCTCGATGGCATGGCCTGGCTGGCGCAGATCGGCATGTTCCTGGTGCTGGGCCTGCTGGTCACGCCCCACGACCTGCTACCCATCGCCCTGCCGGCCCTGGCCCTGGCGCTGGGCATGATCCTGGTGGCGCGGCCGCTGTCGGTGTTCGTCGGCCTGCTGCCGTTCAAGGCCTTCCACGGCCGTGAGAAAGCCTTCATTTCCTGGGTAGGCCTGCGCGGCGCGGTGCCGATCATCCTGGCGGTGTTCCCGCTGATGGCCGGCCTGCCCGAGGCGCAGCTGTACTTCAACCTGGCGTTCTTCATCGTGCTGGTGTCGCTGTTGGTGCAGGGCACCAGCCTGCCGTGGGTGGCCAAGCTGCTGAAGGTCACCGTGCCGCCAGACCCGGCGCCCATTTCCCGCTCGGCGCTGGAGGTGCACGTCACCAGCGAGTGGGAGCTGTTCGTCTACAAGCTGGGCGCCGAGAAATGGTGCATCGGCTCGCCGCTGCGCGAGCTGAAAATGCCCGAGGGTACCCGCATTGCGGCCCTGTTCAGGGGCCAGGAACTGCTCCATCCGTCGGGTAGTACAGTGTTGGAAGTGGATGATTTGCTGTGCGTAATTGGCCACGAACACAATTTGCCAGCACTCGGAAAGCTGTTCAGCCAGGCGCCGCAACGGGGTCTGGATTTGCGTTTCTTCGGCGACTTCGTGCTCGAAGGGGACGCAGAACTGGGGCCTGTAGCCGCGTTGTACGGTTTGCAGCTCGACGGCCAGGACCCGCAGACGCCGCTCAGCCACTTCATCATGCAGAAGGTTGGCGGCGCGCCGGTGGTGGGCGACCACGTGGTGTGGAACAACACAATCTGGACCGTGGCCGTGATGGACGGGAACAAGATCCAGAAAGTGGGCGTCAAACTGCCCGAAGGAAGTGCGCCGGGCCCCGGACTCTTCCTCTAAACTGCCATTCTCTCTCGAGCTGTAAACGACTTTTCACTATGCCCTCACTGCGCTCATTTTTCTCCGCAGCCCTGCTTGGGCTGTGCCTGACTGTCACCGCCGTCCACGCGGCCGACCCACCCACTAGCGAGTCCGTGCAGCAAAGCATCGACAAGATCGCCGACCGCAAGCTGTCGGACGCCGACCAGAAAGCCCTGCAACAGGTGCTGGAGCAGACCCTGGCGTACCTTTCCAGCCGCGACGACAGCAACAACCAGCTGCCCGCGCTGAAGAAACAGCTGACCGAAGCCCCGCAAGTGATCAGCGAGAACCAGCGCGAGCTGACCAAGCTCAAGGCCACCAAGGTGATCCCGGTAGCCCAGCGCTACGCCAACCTGTCGGTGCCGCAGCTCGAACAACTGCTCAACGACCGCGGCGCCCAGCAGGGTGACCTGCAGAAGCAGCTGACCGAGGCCAACAGCCTAAGCATCACGGCCCAGACCCGGCCGGAGCGGGCGCAGACCGAGATCAGCAACAGCCAGGCGCGCATCACCCAGATCAACGGCATCCTCAAGGCCGGCAAGGACAACGGCAAGGTGGTGTCCGCCGACCAGCGCAACCAACTGCTGGCCGAGCAGGCCTCGCTGAACGCCTTGATTGCCCTGCGCCGCCAGGAGCTGGCCGGCAATACCCTGTTGCAGGATCTGGGCAACAGCCAGCACGACCTGGTGTTCGAGAAAATCTCGCGCATCAGCCAGGAAATCCAGGACCTGCAGTCGCTGATCAACGAAAAACGCCTGGCGCAGTCGCAAGAGACGGTGACGCAGCAGTCCATCGAAGCGCAGAAGGCCGGCGGCAGCAGCGTGCTGGCCACCGAGAGCGCCACCAACCTCAAGCTGTCGGACTACCTGCTCAAAAGCACCGACCGCCTCAACGACCTGACCCAGCAGAACCTGCACACCCAGCAGCAGCTGGACAGCCTGACCCAGAGCGACCAGGCCCTGGACGAGCAGATCAACGTGCTCAAGGGCAGCCTGCTGCTGTCGAAGATCCTCTACAAGCAGAAACAGGCACTACCGCACCTGAAGGTGGACCGCAACCTGGCGGACGAGATCGCCGACATCCGCCTGTACCAGTTCGAGGTCAACCAGCAGCGCGAAGCCCTGAGCAGCCCCACCGCCTACGTCGATGGCCTGATTGCCGCGCAGCCGCCCGAGCAGGTCACCCCGCAACTGCGCAAGCAGTTGCTGGACCTGGCAGTTACCCGCAGCGACCTGCTGGAGCGCCTGAACCGCGAGCTGAGCGCCCTGCTCAACGAGTCCATCACCCTGCAGCTGAACCAGAAACAGCTGCTGAGCACCGCCCTGAGCCTGCGCGCCACCCTCGACGAGCAGATGTTCTGGATTCCCAGCAACAAGCCGCTGGACCCCGACTGGCTGGAAAGCGCGCCGTCGCACCTGAGCAAGCAGCTGACCACCCTGCCCTGGGCCTCCAGCCTCAGCGAGCTGGCCGACGGCCTGGCGCAGCGGCCGCTGTTCTTCGTGCCGCTGTTGCTGCTGATCGGTGTGCTGCTGTGGCGCCGCAGCTACCTGCACAACCGCCTCAACCGCGTGCACAAGGACATTGGCCACTTCAAGCGTGACAGCCAGTGGCACACGCCCCAGGCGCTGCTGGTCAACGTGCTGCTGGCCATCCCGGTGGGCCTGGGCCTGGCGCTGTGCGGCCTGGCCCTGCAGATAGACGCCCGCGGCCAAAACGCCAGCCTGGGTTCGGCGCTGCTGCAAATGGCCCAGGCCTGGCTGGTGTTCTACACCGCTTACCGGATACTGGCGCCTGGCGGCGTGGCCGAGGTGCACTTCCGCTGGCAGAAGCCCCAGGTGGAGTTCCTGCGCAACTGGATCCGCCGCCTGGGCATTGTGGTCATGGCCCTGGTGGCCGTGGTGGCGGTGGCCGAGCTGCAGCCTTCGGCCCTGGCCGACGATGTCATCGGCATCGTCGTGGTGCTGACCTGCTACGCCCTGATGGCCTGGCTGCTCAGCCGCCTGCTGCTCAGCAGCCCCACCCACGGCAACACCTCGCTGTTCCGCAAGGCCGTGGGCGTGGCCTTTACCGCGCTGCCGGTGGCGCTGTTCATGGCCGTGTGCTTCGGCTACTACTACACCGCGCTGAAGCTCACCGACCGGCTGATCGACACCCTGTACCTGCTGATGCTGTGGCTGGTGATCGAAGCCGCCTTCGTCCGCGGCCTCAGCGTGGCGGCACGGCGCCTGGCCTACCAGCGCGCCCTGAGCAAGCGCCAGGCGGCCAAGGAAAGCGGCGACGGCGAGATTCCCGTGGAAGAGCCGACCCTGGACATCGAACAGGTCAACCAGCAGTCCCTGCGCCTGATTCGCCTGGCGCTGATGGGCGTGTTCATTGCCGGGCTGTACTGGGTGTGGTCGGACCTGATCAGCGTGTTCGCCTACCTGGACAACATCACCCTCTACGAATACACCAGCGGCACCGGCGCCACCATGAGCATGGTGCCCATCAGCCTCGGCGACCTGCTGGGCGCGCTGATCATCGTCGGCATCACCGTGGCCCTGGCGGGCAACCTGCCAGGCCTGCTGGAGGTACTGGTGCTGTCGCGCCTGAACCTGGCCCAGGGCAGTGCCTACGCCACCACCACGCTGCTGTCGTACATCATCATCGGCATCGGTTTCGTCTCGTCGCTGTCGACGTTGGGTGTCAGCTGGGACAAGCTGCAGTGGCTGGTGGCGGCGCTGTCGGTAGGCCTGGGCTTCGGCATGCAGGAGATCTTCGCCAACTTCATCTCCGGCATCATGATTTTGTTCGAACGTCCGGTGCGCATCGGCGACACCATCACCATCGGCAGCCTGTCGGGCACGGTGAGCAAGATCCGCATCCGCGCCACCACCATCACCGACTTCGACCGCAAGGACATCATTGTCCCGAACAAGACGTTCATCACCGGGCAACTGATCAACTGGTCGCTGACCGACACCATCACCCGCGTCACCCTGAAGCTGGGCGTGGACTATGGCTCGGACCTGGACCTGGTGCGCACGCTGCTGCTCAAGGGCGCCCAGGAGAACCCACGGGTGCTCAAGGACCCAGGGCCCAGCGTGTACTTCCTCAACTTCGGCGAAAGCACCCTGGACCACGAGTTGCGCATGCACGTGCGCGACCTGGGCGACCGCAACCCGGTGCTCGACGAGATGAACCGCTACATCAACCGCGAGTTCAAGAAGAACAACATCAACATCTCGTTCCGGCAGATGGAGGTGTACCTCAAGAACACCCAGGGCCAGGAGTTCAAGATGGTGCCGATGGACAAGGTCGACGAGCAGTTGCTGCCCAACGCCCAGCCGCAGGCGAAAACCCGGCCCGAGCCGCCCGACATTCATCTGGACTGACTGGACGCCATGGCCATCCCCCAGCAGAATGCTCGGACATTCTGCTGGAGATGGCCGTTGAAAGCCCTCGACGAACTGACCTTCGACAACCGCTTCGCCCGCCTGGGCGATGCGTTCTCAACCTCGGTATTGCCCGACCCCCTCGACAACCCGCGCCTGGTGGTGGCCAGCGATGCGGCCATGGCGCTGCTCGACCTGGACCCTACCGAGGCCCACTCCCCCACCTTCGCCCAGCTGTTCGGCGGCCACAAGCTGTGGGCCGAGGCTGACCCGCGAGCGATGGTGTATTCGGGGCACCAGTTCGGTGGCTACAGCCCGCGCCTGGGCGACGGCCGCGGGCTGCTGCTGGGCGAGGTCTACAACGACGCAGGCCAGCACTGGGACCTGCACCTCAAGGGCGCCGGCCTGACCCCCTATTCGCGCATGGGCGACGGCCGCGCGGTGCTGCGCTCGTCGATCCGCGAGTTCCTTGCCAGCGAAGCGCTGCATGCCCTGGGCATCCCCAGCAGCCGCGCGCTGTGCGTGATCGGCTCCGACACCCCGGTATGGCGCGAAACCCAGGAGCGCGGCGCCATGCTGCTGCGCCTGGCGCCGAGCCACATACGTTTCGGCCACTTCGAATACTTCTACTACACCAAGCAGCCGGAGCAGGCCAAGGTGCTGGGCGAGCACGTGCTGGCCATGCACTTCCCCGAATGCCTGGAGCAGCCCGAGCCGTACCTGGCCATGTTCCGCAGCGTGCTGGAACGCAACGCCGAGCTGATCGCCAAGTGGCAGGCCTATGGCTTCTGCCACGGGGTGATGAACACCGACAACATGTCGATCCTGGGCATTACCTTCGACTTCGGCCCGTTCGCCTTCCTCGATGACTTCGACGCCAACTTCATCTGCAACCACTCCGATGACCAGGGCCGCTACAGCTTCAGCAACCAGGTGCCCATCGCCCACTGGAACCTCAGCGCGCTGGCCCAGGCGCTGACACCGTTCATCAGCGTCGAGGCCCTGCGCGAAACCCTGGAGCTGTTCCTGCCGCTGTACGAGGCCCACTACCTGGACCTGATGCGCCGCCGGTTGGGCTTCACCCGCGCCGAAGACGGCGACAAGGCCATGGTCGAAAGCCTGCTGCGGCTGATGCAGAACAGCGGCGTGGACTACAACCTGTTCTTCCGCCGCCTGGGCGACCAGCCAGCGGCGGCCGCCGTGGCGGTGCTGCGCGACGATTTCGTCGACCGCGAGGGCTTCGACCGCTGGGCCGCCGATTATCTGCAACGTACTGCCCGCGATGGCGACGACGCCGGGCGTACTGCGCGCATGCACGCGGTGAACCCGCTGTACGTGCTGCGCAACTACCTGGCGCAGAAAGCGATCGATGCAGCCCAGCAAGGGGATTACGAAGAAGTGCGCCGGCTGCACCAGGTGCTGACCCGGCCGTTCGAAGCGCAGGAAGGCATGGACGCCTACGCCCAGCGGCCGCCGGAGTGGGGCAAGCACCTCGAAATCAGTTGCTCCTCGTGATCGACCCCTGGAAATGGCGTCGCCTGCATCGCGACTAAAGTCGGCTCCTACGCCGTTCGAGGTAGGAGCCGGCCTTGGCCGCGATGCAGGCGACGCGATTCATGGGGTATACGCAGTCGCTGACGCGGCCTGTGGCCGCTGCTACGGGATTCGCTTAACGGTAGAATCAGCAAAATGCCAAATCTGGAGCCACCATGTCCGAACCCCTGGTCATCCCCTGCCCGCACTGCAACGGCCTCAACCGCATACCCGCCGAGCGCCTGGGCGATTCGCCCAAGTGCGGGCGCTGCAAGGGCCAGGTCATCCTGGCCGCACCGTTCGACCTGGCCCAAGGCGACTATGCCAGCCAGATCAAGGGCGACCTGCCGCTGTTGGTGGACGTGTGGGCGGAGTGGTGCGGGCCATGCAAATCCTTCGCACCGATCTTCCAGCAGGCCGCCGGCCAACTGAGCGGCCGCTGCCGCCTGGCCAAACTGGACAGCGAGGCCAACCAGCAGCTGGCCGGGCAATTGAACATTCGTTCGATCCCCAGCCTGATCCTGTTCAAGCACGGTCGCGAAGTGGCGCGCCAGAGCGGCGCGTTCCCGTTGCCGCAGCTGCTGGCGTGGCTCAACAGCCAGGGCATTTAAGCCGCAGCGTTGGCTTCCAGCAGCTGGTGCAGTTCGACGAACTGCTGGGTCAGCTTGTGCCGTGGGTCCAGGTGGATCAGCGGCATGCTGGCCTGGTGTGATTCGCGCATGCGCACCGAGCTTGTCAGGTACACAGGCAACACCGGCAGACCTTCGGCGATCAGTTCGTCAAGCATCTGCTGGGGCAGGCTGGCGCGGGCCTGGAACTGGTTGACGACAATGCCTTCCACTTCCAGGTCTTCGTTGTGGTCGTCGCGCAGCTCGCCGATCTCGGCGATCAGGCCGTACAGCGCCTGGCGCGAGAAGGTGTCGCAGTCGAAGGGAATCAGCACGCGATCGGCGGCGATCAGCGCGGAAACCGCGTAGAAATTCAGCGCCGGCGGCGTGTCGATGTAGATACGGTCGTAGTCTTCGGCCAGCTCATCCAGCAGCTTTCGCAGCTTGTTGATCTTGTGCTTGGCTTCCAGCTTGGGCTGCAGGTCAGCCAGCTCCGCCGTGGCGGTGACCACGTGCAGGTTGTCGAAGGGCGTTTCGTAGATATCCACCGTGTTCTTCTTGGCGAACGGCCCGGAGGACAGGGTCTGCTTGAAGAAGTCGGCGATGCCCATGGGGATGTCCTCGCCCGTCAACCCGGTCAGGTAATGGGTCGAGTTGGCTTGTGCATCCAGGTCGATCAGCAGGGTGCGATAGCCCTCCTGGGCACTGACCGCCGCCAGGTTGCAAGCGATGCTCGATTTGCCAACGCCACCTTTCTGATTGAACACCACGCGCCGCATGGAAAACCTCCGTGTACCAGTGAATGCCCGAGTGTAGATGGCTTGGTGGCACGGCGGCCAGCACCTTTGAACGGATATCTCGCATCCCGTAGCAGCGGCCGCAGGCCGCGTCACAACCACGCTGGCGTGGTAGATCGATGGCGGACGCGGCCTGCGGCCGCTGCTACAGGGGCGGGGTCAGAGCTGGAAGCGCCCCACCATGTTCTTCAGGTCATGGGACAGGCCCGACAGCGACTGGCTGGCTTCGTCGATCTGGCCGGCGCCTTCCGAGGTCTGGATCGACAGGTCGCGGATGTTGACCAGGTTGCGGTCGATTTCGCGTGCCACCTGGGCCTGTTCTTCCGAGGCGCTGGCGATGACCATGTTGCGCTCGTGGATCAACGAGATCGCCGCGGCGATTTCGTCCAGGGCGGTGCCGGCGGTCTTGGCGGTGTCCAGGGTCGACAGCGCCTGGTCGTTGTTGGCCTGCATGGTCTCGACCACCTTGGCCGTGCCCTGCTGGATGGCCGCGACCATCTGCTCGATTTCCTGGGTGGAGGTTTGCGTGCGGCCGGCCAGGGCGCGCACTTCGTCGGCCACCACGGCGAAGCCGCGGCCCGCCTCGCCGGCACGGGCGGCCTCAATGGCGGCGTTCAGCGCCAGCAGGTTGGTCTGCTCGGCCACGCCACGGATCACGTCGAGGATCTTGCCGATGTCCTGGGAGTGGGCGGCCAGTTCCTTGACCTGCTCGGAGGCGTCTTCGACGCGCTCACCCATGCGCTGGATGGCGATGATCGTGGTGTCGACGCGCTCACGGCCCAGCTGGGCGGTGCGGGTAGAGGCGCTGGAAGCGTCGGCGGTGGAGACGGCGTTGCGCGCCACTTCTTCCACTGCCGCGGTCATCTCGTTGACCGCGGTGGCGGCCTGCTGGATCTCGGCGTTCTGGTTGTTCAGGTCGCCCGAAGTCTGGTTAGTGATGGCGGTCATTTCTTCCGACGCCGCCGCCAGCTGGTGCGACGAGTCGCCGATCAGGCGCAGGGTGTCGGTCAGGCTCTTCTGCATGGCCACCAGCGAGCGCAGCAGCGCGGCGGCTTCGTCTTCGCCATCGACGTTGATACGGCCAGTGAGGTCGCCCTGGGCGATACGGCCGGCGGCGGTCACCGCTTCTTCCAGCGGCTTGACGATGCTGCGGGTCAGCATCCAGGCCAGCACCACGGTCAGCAGGAAGACAATCACCAGCACCACGATGGTGGTCTGCATGGCGGTCTCGTAGCGGGCCTTGGCGGCGGCGGTGTACAGGCCGGATTCCTGCAGGTTGATCTTCACCAGCTCGTTGAACAGGTTGCCGGTCTGGTCGGACAGGTCCTGGATGGGGCCGTTGAGCAGCGCCAGCATGCCCTGGGTGTCGCCCTGGTCAGACAGCGCCTGGTAGCGCGACAGCTGCTCCTGATAGCGGCCCACCACGCTTTGCATCTGCGCGAACGCCGAACGGGCGGCGTCCGGCACGATCGGGGTGTAGCCCTGCAGCGCCTTGTCCAGCTCGCCGCGCAGGAAGGTCATGCGGTCCAGGGCCGGGCGCAGCTGCGCAGGGTCGCGGTTGAGCATCAGACGGAAGGTGAGCACGCGAATGCCCAGGGAGTTGTCACGAATGCTGCCCAGCCACCGGGTGCCGGCGTGGGACACGTCCTCGGTATGAATCACGGCTTCACGCATGTGCGTGATCTGGTTCATGGAGAAGATGCCAAAGCCCAGCATCAACAGGCTGATCAGGCCGAAACTGAGGAAGGCACGGGTCGAGATGCGCAGCTGACGGACGTTCATAGGGACTCCAGGGGGATAACTCGCCCTGAAGTCATCGGCCTGGGGTGCGACAACTTGAACGGACCATTTCGACCATTTATCAAGGGCTTGATTGCCGGGTCACAATGTCCACGAACGCCTTGGCCATGGCCGAGGTGTTGGCCTTGCGCTGCACCAGCCACACCGAGGTGATGGCCTCGGGGTCGAGCAGGGTGCGGTAGACCACACCTTCGATGCGCATGGACTGGTAAGAGGCCGGCAATACCGACACGCCCAGGCCGGCCGACACCAGGCCGATGATGGTCATGGCCTCGCCAGCCTCCTGGGCGAAGTGCGGGCTGAAGCCGGCCTGGGTCGCCAGGTTGATCAGCTGCGCGTACAGGCCGCTACCGTAGCTGCGCGGGAAAAACACGAACGGCTCCTGCGCCAGGGCGTTCATGTACAGCCCCGCTTCGCTGCCCTGGGCTAGCGGGTGGTCGGCGTTGAGCACGGCCACCAGCGGTTCGCTGAACAGCTCGACCCAGGTCAGCGAGTCGGGCAACGGCAGGGGCCGTATCAGGCCCACTTCGATGGTCTCGTCCACCAGCGCCTCCGCCACGCCCACGCTGCTCATTTCCTCCAGGTTCAGGTGCACCGCCGGGAAGGCCTGGCGGAACGCGTAGATGGCCTTGGGAATGCCGGAGTTGAACGGCGCCGACGAGGTGAAGCCGATCTTCATCTCGCCCAGTTCGCCCAGCTGCGCGCGGCGCGCCACGTTGGCGGCCTTGTCCACCTGGGCCAGCACCAGCCGCGCCTCTTCCAGGAACAGCCGCCCGGCCTCGCTGAGCGCCACCCGACGGTTGGTACGCTCGAACAGGCGTGCGCCCAGCTCCTGCTCCAGCGCCTGGATTTGCTGGCTCAGGGGCGGTTGCGAGATGCCCAGCACCTCGGCGGCACGGCCAAAATGCAGCTCTTGAGCCACGGCGATGAAGTAACGCAGGTGTCGCAGTTCCATGGCGGCCTCGAATAGGTCGTTAAAGCTATCAAATGGGTCGAACAATATATTGGAAAGAATAATTAGCCAGCTATATGCTTTTTCTCATTGCCACTTCTGCCGCACCTTTCGAGGCCCCGCGTGAAAACTGCCGCTGCCGTCCAGCACTCCGAAACGCCCCCCACTTCCCTCGCCGATGTTGCCACGCACTTGAGCGAAGCCTACATCGAGAAAGGCACGCCGCTGTTCATGCGCACCGTGCTGGCGCTGTTCTCCGGCGGCTTCGCCACCTTCGCGCTGCTGTACTGCGTGCAGCCGATGATGCCGATTCTTTCCAAGGAGTTCGCCATCAACGCGGCGCAAAGCAGCCTGATCCTGTCGGTGTCCACCGGCATGCTCGCCATCGGTTTGCTGATCACTGGGCCCATCAGCGACGCCATCGGCCGCAAGCCGGTGATGGTCTTCGCCCTGTTCGCCGCCGCCCTGTGCACCCTGGCCAGCGCCATGATGCCCACTTGGCAGGGCGTGCTGGTGATGCGCGCACTGACAGGCCTGTCCCTCAGCGGCCTGGCCGCGGTGGCCATGACCTACCTGAGCGAAGAGATCCACCCGCAGCACATCGGCCTGGCCATGGGCTTGTACATCGGCGGCAACGCCATTGGCGGCATGAGCGGGCGGCTGATCAGCGGCGTGCTCATCGACTTCGTCAGCTGGCACACGGCAATGCTGGTGATCGGCGCCCTGGCCCTGGTTGCCGCGCTGGTGTTCGTGAAGATCCTGCCCGAATCGCGCAACTTCCGCCCACGCAAAATGAACCCGCGCGGCCTGCTGGAAGGCTTCACCATGCACTTCAAGGACGCCGGCCTGCCGTGGCTGTTCCTGGAAGCGTTCTTGCTGATGGGCGCCTTCGTCACGCTGTTCAACTACATTGGCTACCGCCTGCTGGCCGGCCCGTACCACATGAGCCAGGCGCTGGTGGGCCTGTTGTCGGTGGTGTACCTGGCGGGCATCTACAGCTCGGCCAAGGTCGGCGCCCTGGCCGACCAGCACGGCCGCCGCAGGGTGTTCTGGATGAGCATCACCCTGATGTTCGCCGGCCTGCTGGCCACCCTGCTGAGCCCGCTGCCGGTGATCATCGTCGGCATGCTGATGTTCACCTTCGGCTTCTTCGGCGCCCACTCCGTGGCCAGCAGCTGGATCGGCCGCCGCGCCACCAAGGCCAAGGGCCAGGCCTCGTCGCTGTACCTGTTCAGCTACTACGTAGGCTCCAGCGTGGCGGGCACCCTGGGTGGGGTGGCGTGGAACTATGCGGGGTGGAATGGGGTTGGAGTGTTTATTGGTGGGTTGCTGGTGGTGGCGTTGGCGGTGGCGGCGCGGTTGGCGCGGCTGGCGCCGTTGGGGGTTGGAGGGAAGTGAGGTTGCTGCAATTGCCAGCCCTTGATAAGCTAGTGGCTCGGGCTCTTATAGAGCAGGGGTATTGAACATCACGGCGATATTGGTTCAATACTGTGGATGTGCAGGGCTCGCCAGCCTTGTGGTAGCGGCAACCAGCAACAACGGTTGGCTTTCGACCCCTTTCGGTTTTTGCCGGACGTGCTAAGCGAGCGCTGCGACTACCAGCCCGAATGATTTAGAAAAAGGCGCCTAAGGCGCCTTTTTTGTTTTCAGCTTTCCAACATTCGTGGCGCTACGACTCCTGTGGATTTTGTAAGCTGTGATTACAGAATAATAATTCTCATCATTCCGATCAGTCTGTGGAGACAGAATTACGCACCCTTTCGCGCCCCTCACAACTGTCAAGCGATACCCTTCCTTGGTCTGATGAAACTCACACAGAACTTGCGCCCCCGGCATGAGGATGCTCGCCACATAGCGGGGAATGCCTTGGATTCCGACACACCCCCATTTGGCCAGTTCGTGGGCGTGGCTCCCCCAGATATGGTTGACTCCAAAGCCATTATTGATTCCAAAATGCCTCCCGGCACGCAGATAAATGTCTCCGCCGGGTAGGGTCAAGTTGCGGCTTTTGTAACTCGATATGTAACCATAGCTTTCTTTACCAGTCTCAGGATGAGGCACAGTAAAGTCTTTGTCTAACGTTGAAAATTCCAATTCCATCAATAATTTTGCGCACACAGCACAGCCCACTCCACGACTGGAAGACTTCGGGTGAATTTCCTATTGTGGCACGGGCCTCAAGGGGCTCTGAACTCTCGGAGCCACAAACCAAAAGCTAATTTGCAACACAGCGTGTAGCGAACACCTTCAAATAAAACGGCCGCTGATATTTAAGGAATTTCAATAGGGCAAGTCTTTGGATCAGGTAGGACACTTCTCGATTATTTGTTATTCCCACCACGAGTTGAATAAACAGCCAATACCCGAAAATGCATTGAAGGCGGCCTCTAGGCCGCCTTTTTTGTGCCCAGCCACGTTACATCTGCTCACTCCCCCACACAGGCATTTCCTACAAATCCTTTATATGATCCGAGAGTCTTGCAGGACGTTTCCTAAAGGCCGGAAATGGGGTTGTTGAGGGGGAATCGTGGCCGCATAGTGCCGGCGGCCGCGTTTTTGCGGCTTGGATTTAGCAGTCCAGATCACATTTATCTTTCGCAACTCGCTTTTCGATTCGAGGTGTTTTCGCTCGCCCTCATTTCGACTATGGCAGCTGCGGGCGGGGCACCTTCGGGTGCGCCGGGATGAGTGTGACCGGTCTGCTAACCCGTACGCAGCTGCCACCCAAACTGATTCGCTGGGCGGCCTCAATCACTTCAAATGAGATTTTCGAATGTCGCGTTTTCTTGCACTGACCAGCAACTTCACCGCCACCCCCGTCCTGCACCTGGACACCGAGGCACCCATGGCCGACCTGCTCGAGTTCACCGAGCTGCGCATGCGCGCCGCCAACAACATGCTCAAGGGCCTGGCCTGCATGAGCGCGCGCAACACCGAGGACGCCGACCTGAGCCACTTCGCCCTGGCCGCCTACCTGCTGCTGGAGCCCGGCTGCGCGGCGCTGAACACCCTGGACCAGCGCAGCCACGCCGGCGAAACCCTGCGCTGATAGGGGCGATGCGCGAAGGTGTGCGTAGCCGTTGCCGTTAGGCTGCGCTGGCCCCTGAGTACACTCAAGATCTTCAGCGTGGAAAAGGGCCAGCGCAGCCTGGCGGCAGCGGCTACAGGGAATCTGTGTAGCAGCGGCCGCGAGGCCGCGTCGGGGGTTACGGACGCGCTTCTACCCACATGCGCCGCAGCACCGGCTTGCCCAGCGCTTCATGCTTGACCACCGCCAGCACGTGCAGCGCTACCAGCATGCCCAGCAGGGCATTGCAGGCGGCGTGCAGGGTGTGGAAGCGGTGGTCCCACACGGGGTCGAGGATGGGCTGTGGCAAGGTCACCCAGTCGAACACCTGGATGGGCCGGTCCATCATCAGCACGCCGGTCAGCAGCACCAGGGCGGTGACGGCATAGATGACATTGTGGATAACCCCGGCCAGGCGCTCGCCGGGGCGGTGGCCGTGGTCATGCAGGTGGCGCAGGCGCAGCCAGGTGCGCAGGGCGAATACCGGGATGAACAGGATCGACAGCGACACGTTGAGGCCGGCGATGGTGGCCTTGAAGCCTGGGGTGACGTCGAGGAGCATCACCGAGAAGCCCATCACCAGCGCCCAGAGGATGAACAGGGCCGACAGCCAGTGCAGGCCGATCTGGGTAAATGTGTAATGGGCTGGCTTCATGGCGGTCGCGGGTTACAAAACAAGATGATGGCGAATGGATATTATCGCACAAATTGTAATGGTAACCCTTTGCATTTGAAAAGCAACGGTTCAGCCGTCGTCCAGGCTCATGCGCACCAACAGCCCCTCCTCCTCGCGGGTCAGTACCAGGCTCTGCCACTGTGCTCCCGCCTGCTCCAGCTCCGCCAGCCACGCCAACAAGGCCAGCGCTTCGCCGCTCGCGGCCAGGCGCAGGCTGCCGGCGGCCAGGCTCATCTCGCGTACCAGCACCGCACGCCGCTGCGCGCTTTCACTCACAAGGCTGGCCAGTGAGGCGGGCGCAGGCTGCCCGTGCTGGGCCTCGACTGACGCCAGCACCCGCTGCAATTGCAGCTGTTGCTGATAACGCGCCTGCACGGTGGCCAAATGCTGGTGCGCAGGCAGCCACAGGCCCAGGTAGCCAGTGACTGCGGCCAGCAACAGCGCCGCCCCTTTCAGCCATTGCCGCTCACGTGCGGAGCGTCGTTGCCAGTAGCCTTTCATGGCTGTACCCCCTCCACATCCAGGGTGGCCTGCACCCGCCCTTGCTCCTGGGTGGCGCTGCGCACCTGGACCGGCAGCGGGCTGCGGGCCTTGAGCTGTTCCAGCGCCTGCAGGTGGCTGACACTGACGTCCAGGGTCCAGCCCTGCCCAGGGCGCAGGGTAATACGTTGCAGCTGCAGGTCGGCGCTACCCGCCAGTGACGCTGCCAGCGTCATCAGCCGAACCATGTCGGTGCCGGCGCTGGCGGTGGGCGGCTGCGCGGCAATGCGCAAGCGGGTCGCCACATCGCTAACGTGCGCGTGCTGCGGTAACAGTTGGCCGAAGCGCAGTTCGTTGGCAGTGGATAACGCTTGTAGCTGGTGGTCGACGTGTTGCGTGCGCAGGGCTGTGAAGACACCCGCCAGCAGCCACATCAGCGCGGCACTGGCCACCAGGCTGCGCCAAGGCCAGGCCCAGGCCCGCCCTTTGCCGCCGAGCACATCGAACCCAGGCGCGGAAGGCGCCCAGTGTTCCTCGGCGTCCAGCCATGTCATGTCGGCGGGCAGGTGTGCCTGCAACGCCTCGCGCCCGCTCGCCGGCACCGCCAGGCGTGCCGGCAGTGCACCGCCCAGCAACCAGCGCCCGCCCCACCAGCACCCGCAGGGGAGCGCCTTGGGCAGCAGGTCGGCGTCGATACACACGCTGTCGGGCTTAAGGGGCCGCAACAGCGCCAGCAGCGCGGCGAACCTTGTGCGCTCGGTGAACCACAGGCAGTGGCGGCGCAAGGCGTCGGGGGGCGTAAGGAACAGCTGCAGGGTGTCGATATCGCCCGCTATCTGCTCCTCCAGCGCATAGGCCACCGCCAGCGCCGAGGGCCGGCGCCCCGGCCATGGCTGCGTCTGCAACCAGCCGAACATCTCCATGGGCAGCACGACCCGCATGTGCCCGCTTCCCACGGCGTCGGCCAGCGACAGCGGACGCGCCGGCTCACCGGCTCGGTACAGCAGGCATGGCCATTGTGGGCCTGGATCGGCGAGGCCGGCAGGCAGTAGATATAACCAGGTACTCATGGCCAGTAGCCCCCTGCGCCGCTGATGGGTAACAGCCGCCTTTGCCGCAGCAGCGGTTCACGACCGTTGCGTGCCAGTTCGAAATCGCTGACCAGCAGCAGGCCATGGTCGCCCAGGGTCGCGCGCACCCGTACCTGGAACCAACGGCTGGTCACGCTCAAGGCTGGAGCCGCCGGCACCTGCCCGTTGAAAGCAGCTTTGACGCTGGAATAGCCATCGCGGGGCCGTTCGGCGATCAACCACCGGGCCACCTCCGGGGCAAGGCCGCTTGCCAGCATCGAATCCAGGCTCGCGGTATTGATGTTCAACCCCACATGCCGTGGCAGATGGCTGACCTGGGGATTGTGCCTGTCACTGAGGGATGGCCCCTGCGAGGGTGTGTTTACCCGCCCGGCCAGGTCTTCGATGGCCACTTCCACAAGCCCACCCGGCGCACGCCACGGCGGCTGCGCCAGCGCCCACTGCTGGCCGCTCGCCACGGGGCCAGGCTGGCGCGGCAGTTGCGCCTTGGCCCAGCCCTCTGCGCTGATCACCCACTGACGCAGTTGCAGGGTGTGCAACTGCAGGGCGCTGCTGCGCACCATCAGCCGTTGCTCACGTAACATCGCTGCCGTCAGCAACAGCGCCAGCCCCATGACCAGCAGCACGGTAATCAATGCCACCCCTGCCTGCCCCTGCTTCATGGTGGGCCAACCGGCAGCAACCACAGGCGTCGTACATTGGCATGGCGAGTGGTGGACAAGCTCAGCTCCAGCGCCACCGGCCGGCGCGTACCCTTGGGCCAGCGCAGATGCCAGTGGCCCTCGTGGTCGCGCACGCGCCACTGCAGTCGCTCGACACTGGCCAGCAGGCGCTGGCCCTGGGGCTGCAACCCCGTGCGCAGCAGCGCGCCCTGCGCCAGCTGGTACCGCACATCCTGAAATTCGCTGCGCTGCAAGGATGCAGGGGCTGGCCAGTTACCCCGTATCAGTTGCAGGCTCCCCGAAGCCAAGCGCAGGGAGCGAGGGTCAAGGTGCAACACGTCACGCTCCACCACCGCCAACGCACGTTGCAGGCCGCGCAGCGCCTGGGCCTGTTCGGTACTGGCGCGCTGGGCGCGCACTACCGTGTCGAACAGGCGCCAGCAGGCCACGCCCAACAGGGCAAACAGCGCCAGGGCGATCAGCATTTCCAGCAGGGTAAAGCCCCGTTGCCTAGCCACCTCGGGGCACCCACGCGTGCAAGGTATGCAGGGTGCTCTCGTCACCTTCCAAGCGCAGCTGCAGGTGCAGGCTATCGCCCTCGTGGCGTGCCCGCAGCTGCCAGCGGCGCCCGGCAAAATCGATGCGCTGTACGTCCAGGCTGCCCGGCCCACGGGCCTCCAGCCACACGTGCGCCAGATGGTTGTCCAGGATCCACTGGGCGAACTGGCGCTCTTGCAGCTGGCTGGCCTGGCGCAAGCTGAACTGGCTGGCACCCAGCACGGCGGTCGCCAGCGCGGCAAACACCGCCAGCGCCACCATCATTTCCAGCAAGGTGAACCCGCGCTCATTACTCATGCCAGGCAGGCTCGTTCAGGCCATCGCCAATGACGGCCACCAGCGGTTTGCCGTCGGCCTCAAGCTGCAGCTCGAAGGGGCTGTACTCATCACTGGTGAGCAGCCACACCTGTGGCACATCCTGTTCCGGCCCCAGCACCACTGGCAGGCCGCCTTGCGCCAGCGTCCAGCGCAAGCTGCCGGCGCTGCGAAAAGGTGCCACCGGCTGCCAGCCATCGGGCTGCAAACGCAGCAGGCGATAGCTGTCGTGCCTGAACAGCAGCCCATATTCACGCCCATCCAACACGGCGGCTTCACGCGCCGCGTGCAGCACCTGCAGCAGGCCCGTGGCCTGGTCGCGAGCCTGCCGGCCCGTCGAAGGCCCGGCAACCAGCGTGGCCATCCCCAGTAGCACTCCCAGCAGCACAATGACCACCAGGGTTTCGAGCAAGGTAAAACCACGGATAGCCAGACGGCTCATGGTTGCTGCCAATTGCCGATCTCGGCGGCCATGCCCTCCCCACCCGGCGCGCCATCGGCGCCCAGGGAGTACAGGTCATAATGCCCGGGCGAACGCTGCCCAGGGCTGCGGTACTGGTAGGCGGTGCCCCAGGGGTCTACCGGCACCTGGCGCAAATAGCCCTGGGGGTTCCAGGCGCGCGCCTCGGGTTGCCCCAGCGGGCGCTGCACCAGGGCCTGCAACCCCTGCTGCGTCGAGGGGTAGCCGTGGTTGTCGAGCCGGTACATTTCCAGCGCCGTGGCGATGGCCTGCAGGTCGCTGCGCGCTGCAGTGGCCTTGGCCTGGTCGGGCCTACTCATGAATTGCGGCACCACCAGGGCGCCGAGCACGCCGATGATCACCACCACGATCATGATTTCTATCAACGTAAATCCACGTTGCCGGGTTCGCATCAGGTCACCAGTTGGTTGAGGCTGAGAATGGGCAGCAGGATGGCCATGACGATCAGCAGCACGACGCTGCCCATGACCACCAGCATCAGGGGTTCGAACAGGCTGGCCAGCAAGGCCAGTTGTGCGGCCAGCTGCCTTTCCTGCTGTTGCGCGGCGCGTTCGAGCATGGGGTTGAGCTCCCCGACCCGTTCGCCACAGGCGATCATGTGCAGCATCATCGGCGGCAGGTCGTCCGCCTGGCCCAGGGCGCTGGTCAGGCTGGTGCCCTGGCGCACGGCCTCGGCCACCAGCAACAGGCGCGCGCGCATGCTCAGGTTGCCGACCACGCTGGCCGCCGTGCGCAAGGCATCCAGCAACGGCACGGCACTGTGGCCGAGGATGGCCAGGGTGCTGGCAAAACGTGCCGCTTCCATGGCACGCACCGTGGTGCCGAGCAGCGGCACGCGCAACAGCCACTGGTGCCAACGCAGGCGCACGCCAGGCCGGCGCAGGGCAAGGGCCGCCGCCACCCCGGCCATGACGCCCAGCAGCAGGCCAAGCCAGCCGTGATCGGCCACTGCGTCGCTGACCACGATCAGCGCACGCGTCAACCATGGCAGCGCCTGGCCGCTGTCGGCGAACATCGCCACCACGTCGGGCACCACGAAGCCCAGCAGGAATAGCACAATGGCCATGGACGCCAGCAGCAGGATCAAGGGATAGACCAGCGCCATCTGGATGCGCTGGCGTGCCTGCAGACGCGCCTGGGTGTAGTCGGCCAGTTGCTCGAGTACCGCGCCCAGGTGGCCGCAGCTTTCGCCTGCGGCCACAGCGGCGCGGTACAGTTCGGGAAAACTGCCCGGGTGACAGGCCAGCGCTTGCGCCAGGCCGTGACCGGCGATGATGTGCAGGCGCAGCGCCTGGACCAGGCTCGCCTGTCCCGGCCTTGCGCTTTGCGCGGCCACCGCGGCCAGGGCCTCTTCCAGCGGCAGCGAGGCTTGTACCAGGGTGGCCAATTGGCGAGTGAACAGGGCCAATTGGCCCGCGCTCAAGCCTCCGCCCCGGCGGCGTTGCTGCACAGGTTGCATGTGCTCCACGGCCAGGCCGCGCTCGCGCAGTAATTGCCGAGCGTGGCGGGCGCTATCGGCCGCTTGCTCGCCGCGCTGCAAGCGGCCGTTGGCACCTCGGGCACGGTAATTGAAAAGCGCCATGGTCAATCTTCCCGGCTGACGCGCAACAGCTCGTCGAGGCTGGTCTGGCCGGCCAGCACCAGTCGCCGACCATCGTCGAACAGGCTGGGCGCCGCCTGGCGCGCCACCTTGAGCAACTCACCCTCGGCAGCCCCGGCATGTACAAGCGCGGCCAAGCGGGTATCCATGACCAACAGCTCATAGATGCCCTGCCGCCCGCGGTAGCCTTGCAGGCAGTCGTCGCAGCCATGGGCGCGGCAGAGCTGTTGCTGGCTGCCCGGCGGCAAGGCCAGGCGGGCAAGCTCAGGCGGTTGTGCGACATAGGCCACCTTGCAGGCCGGGCATAACGTGCGCACCAGCCGCTGGGCCAGCACGGCGGTCAGCGACGAAGCCAGCAGGTAGGCGTCAACGCCCATGTCCAGCAGGCGGGTAACGGCACTGGTCGCGCTGTTGGTGTGCAGGGTGGACAGCACCAGGTGCCCGGTCAGCGACGCCTGCACCGCCACCTGGGCAGTCTCGGCGTCGCGGATCTCGCCGACCATGACCACGTCCGGGTCCTGGCGCAGAATGGCCCGCAGGCCACGGGCAAAGGTCATGTCCACACGGGGGTTGACCGGGGTCTGGCCGATACCGGGCAGGTGGTATTCAACCGGGTCCTCGACGGTGAGGATGTTGCGCGTGCTGTCGTTGAGCTGCTGCAACGCCGCATACAGGCTGGTGGTCTTGCCCGAGCCGGTGGGGCCGGTCACCAGCACGATGCCGTGGGGCCGCGCGAGCACGTCGTGCCAACGCGCGAGGGTGTCGCTGGCCATGCCCAGGGCCGCCAGGTCGAGGTGGCCGGCCTGCTTGTCGAGCAGGCGCAGCACCACCCGTTCGCCGTGGGCGGAAGGCAAGGTCGACACCCTCACGTCCACCTCGTGCCCCGCCAGGCGCAAGGCCATGCGCCCGTCCTGAGGCAAGCGGCGCTCGGCGATATCCAGCCGCGCCATAACCTTGATCCGTGACACCAGCAGGCTGGCCAGCTCGCGCCGCGGCCGCAACACTTCGCGCAGCTGGCCATCGATGCGCAGGCGCACCACCAGGCTGTGCTCGAAGGTTTCCAGGTGCACGTCCGAAGCCTTTTCCCGCACTGCCTGGCCAAGCAGCGCATTGATCAGGCGGATGATCGGCGCGTCCCCTTCCTGCTCCAGCAGATCCGCCGTACGTGGCAGCGCCTCGGCTACCCGCAGCAGGTCCAGGTCGCCGTCCAGGCCCTGGGCCATTTGCTCGGCGGCGCTTTGGCCACGTTGATAGCACTGCGCCAGGCGCGCGGCGAAGTCCGCGCTGCTGACCACCTGCAAGGCGCCACCTGCCGGCATCAGCCGCAAGCCCTCGGCAATGGCCGTCAGTGGCGCATCCTCGCGAACCCACAGGCCATTGCCCTGTAGCAGCACGCCAAAGCGCTGGGCGAAGGCGAACGGCAGGACGGTCATGGCGCGTCCCCCTTGCGTCGCCGCAGGTCTACGGTAGGCGCGTCAAGTACCTGGTCGAGCCGCCCGGGCAGCAGCGGCGAGCCGTCGCCGGGGCCACGCAACTGGTCGTAGCTACCCTGGCTGAACCGCGCCAGGGTGTCCGTGCCGCGCACGATGGTGGGGCGCAAGAACACCATCAGGTTGGTTTTTTCCTTCACCTCGCTGCGCCAACGGAACAAACCGCCCAGCCAGGGAATGCTGCGCAACAGCGGCACGCCCGACTCCTGGTGGCGCAGGCTGTCCTTGATCAACCCGCCGATGACGATAATTTCGCCGTCGTCGGCCAGGATGGTGCTCTTGAGCGCACGTTTGTTGGTGATCAGGTCTTTGCTGCCGGTGGCGACCGTGGCGATCTCGGAGCTTTCCTGCTCCACCTCCAGCCGCAAGGTGGCCCCTTCGTTGATATGCGGGAGTATCTTCAGGCTGATACCAACGTCCTTGCGCTCGACCGTGGTAAACGGGTTGTCGGCGCCATTACCGGATGTGGTGTAGGAACCGGTCTGGAACGGGACGTTCTGCCCCACCAGGATTTCCGCGGGCTGGTTGTCCAGCGTCAGCAGGCTGGGGGTGGACAGCAGGTTGTTGTGGCTGCTGCTGGCCAGGGCGCTGACCAGCACGCCGAAACGATCGCCGCCGGCCCCCACCACGGCCCCTTCCGGCAGGCTCACTTCGCCCTTGCCCAGCAACGAGCCAATGCTGATACCTGTGCCAGGGAAATTGATGGCACCGCCCGCACTGCCACCACTGAACGCCCACTGCACGCCAAGGGCCTCCTTGACGTCGCCGGATATCTCGACGATGGCTGCGTGAATCAGTACCTGTGCCCGCGGCTGGTCCAACTGCTCGATGATGCGCGCCAGGGTGTCCAGCTGCTGGGGTGGCGCAATCAGCACCAGGGCGTTCTGGCTCTGGTCGGCCCGCACCATCACCTCGCCCCCAGCTTTGAACGTGGCCTTGCCGGCCCCGGCTGGCACGGCCTGGCCCATCTGCTGGGCGATGCCATCGAGCACTTCGGCCAACTGTGCGGCATCCCCATGGCGCAGGCGGACCACCCGTGAATTGTCGGTCTTCTGGCTGGCGCCGGTATCCAGCGAGCGAGCCAGTTGCACCAGGCGTTGGCGGGCCGGCTGGGTGCCGATGATGATCAGGCGGTTGCTGCGCGGGTCGGCCAGCACCTGGCTGCCGGCCTCGCTGCCCACCTTGCCCAGGGATTGCTCGATGACCCTGGCCACCTCGGTCGCCAGCCCCTGGCGCAGCTCGACCACGTCGTGGGCGAGGTTGGCGCCGGTGTCGAGGCGTTGCACGATGTCCACCAGGCGCTGCACGTTGCGCGACGCGTCGGTGATGACCAGGGCATTGGCCGAGGCCGAAGGGCCCAGGTAGCCGTTGGCGGAGACCAGCGGGCGCAACAACGCTGCCAAGTCCGCCGCGCTGGCAGCGCCCAAGGGCACTACGCGGGTGACGAATTGGCTGCGGCCCTCACTGCCCGAGCGCCCCTTGGCCTCGCTGGCCGGCACGATCAGCAGCTGCTCACCATCGGCCACCGCCGCAAAGCCATGGGTGTCGAGCACGGAATAGAACAGTTCGCGCACACCCGCGCGGTCCAACTCGAGGTCCGAGTGCACGCTGATGCGGCCCTTCACCCGCGAATCGAGGACGATAGTGGTGCCCAGGATGGCGGACATCTCCTGCACCACGTCGCGCAGCTCGGCATCCTTCATGCTCAGGTACCAGTGCTCATCCTGCGCCAGGCACAGGCCGCAGACGCCCAGGGCAACCAGGCAAAGCCAGCGCTTCATGGCCTGCCACCCTGGCGCAGATGACGTGGCACCGCCTCTGCGGGCGCGCGGGTGGCCAGCCAGGCCGGCGCGGCCGCCAGGCTGAGAGTGTGCTCACGGCGAGCGTGCCAGATGATGACCCGGCCAGGCTCGATACGTCGCACCACCGCGCCCGATGGCAGGGCATCGCCCACGCGATACAGGTGCTGCTGGCCCGCGCTGGCAATCAAGGCCACGCCCTGGCCATCGCGGGCGGCCAGAATAGCCTTCACGTCATGGCTTGCAACAGGCTCACCGGCGGGCGCTTGCGGCCCCAGGCCGAACAGCAGGGCGATGTCCCCGCCATCGAAAGCGCCAGGCGCCGGTGACGGCATGGTCAAGGGCGGCGCAGGCACAGGCAGCAAGCGCAGGTAATACTCCTGCACACCTTGCCAGCCCGCCCAGCCCACCACCAACAAGGGCGCGAGGAATTGAAGCAGCGCAGCGGGCCGGGCCATCAAAACCACATCCGCTGCAGCACTGGCGTGCGGCGCCAGTGGTGCATGACCACAGCGCCCAGGTGCGCCACCAGCAGGCCTGCGAGCACCACGCAGGCATTTAGGTGGATAGCATGATAGCGCCGCAACATCAGCGGGTCGTCTACCAGCGCCGGCAGGCGCAGCAGGCCAAATACTTCGATGTCACGATCCATCATCAGCACCCCGGTCAACAGCACCAACGCGGTAACGGCGTACAAGGCACGATGGGCCTGGCGCGCCAAATAGCCCATCAAGCCCGGGGCCTGCACGCACCGGTGCCGGTGGCGCCAGGCCAGGGCCATGCGCAGGGCAAACAGCGGGGTCAGCAAGGTCGTCAATGAAACGTTGAAACCACTGATCCAAATCTTGATCGGGGCCGGCAGATCAGCAAAGGCAACCAGGAAGCCACTGCACAGCGCCCACAAGATCACGGCGGCCGAAAGCCAGTGCAGGGTGACCTGCAGGGGGGTGAAAACACGTAGGGTCATGAAAACTTAACTCAGGCAGGTTGCCGGGCAAGCGTTTACCCGGCAGGTCGGCAACAAGGATCAGAGCTCTTCCCACGCCTCTTGCCAGGCATGGCCAACACCCGGCGAGTAATGAATGGGCGAGGTGTTCTGGCACCAGCTCATGAGCTGGTCGGACAGGCAGCGGTAGACCTTGCCGTTGGCCTGCAGCACCGTGGTACCGCCCTTGTAATGCTCGACGCCTTCGCCGTAGACGTAGTCGTAATCAGCCCCGCCCGCCTCGCCGGTCAACGTCAGGTCGTGCAGCGCCTGCAGGTTGATACGGCCATCGTCGCTGCGCGCAATCAGCTTGGCCTGGTGGGCACCGGGGCTGGAGCGCACGGCAATGCGCAGCGGCGCGGTGGTGGCATCGATCACCTGCTGCACGCTACCCACCGCCTTGTGCTCGGCATCGAACAGGGTGACGTCGACGTTGAGCTTACGGTTGGTGGCCACCTTCAGGTCAACGTCGATCCGGCCCTGCTGCAGTTCATACTCGGGCTGCAGCTCTTCCAGGCGCGCGTAGGCCTGCGGGTCGCCCACCAGTTGGAAGTCCATCTGGTAGCTGACCACGTCGCTGTCGGGCTGGGCGTAGAGCAGGTTCATGCCGCGCTGGGCTTCGATCACGCCCTCAGCGTTGCGCTGGCCGGCCCGCACCAGCGGGTGCGCGGCGTTGAGTTTCTGCGCCAGCGCCAGGCTCCAGGTGTCCTGCTGGCCCTGTTCGTTGCTGGCGATCTCCAGCGACACCGAATAATCGGTGCTTTCCCCGGCACTGCTGAAGGCGCGCGCCGTCACCTGGTCGCCGGCGATCAGTTGGGGCAACGGTGCGAACGAGCCGACCTTTTTCCAGCCATCGTCATAGGGGTCGGTCTGGATGTCCACGTCCACGGCGTTGTAGAAGGCATTGCCGGTGTCATGCACGGTCCACACGCCCAGGATCACGTGGTAGCCCTGGCGGTCGGCAGGCAGGGTGCATGAGTGTTTCTGCCCCAGGTCACCAGGGTTGGCGTTCGAACCGCCGGTAGGAAAGCCGCCGCCGAAGGCCACGGTGCAGAACGGCGTCAGGTCGAAGCTTGCGCGAGTCAGCGGCTCGTTGGGGTTCCAGCCTGGCTGGGTAATGAAATACTCCCAGCCCGTGGTGGGGTGGGCGGCAGTGAAGCGCCAGTCGAAGGCGATATCGCGGTCGGTGATTTCAGTTTTGTGCCAGCGCGTCCCGGACTGGGCGTCCATGGCGCCGAAGCGGTCCGGGCCGCTGGCCAGCTTGCCGTCTGCCGGGCCGCTGGCAGGAAAGCCCTTGGGGGTTTCACCGACGCTGTGAGGCTCATACTGCGCGCCACCGCAATCAGTGTTCAGGCGCTCTTGGCACAGTTTCGCCCGCGAAGGCGGATAGCTCATGTAGCCGTGGGCTGCCGCCTGCTGGCTGGCCAGCAGTGCGATGCCGGCCGCAGCCAGCACTGCACCGGGCTTGAAAATGTTGTTCATGACAATACGTCCCTGTTCAGGTCAGAAGAGGGACGAGTGTACGGAGGCGTCCTAGGACGCTACTGTCAGACGTTTCCTAATGCTTGAAGGAAAAGTCCTTAGCAATCGTCAGTAATGACGTTACTGGTGGTACTGCGCCGAGAACTCATGCACCGCGTTGATGAACGCGCCCGCATGCTCCGGGTCCACTTCCGGGGTGATGCCGTGGCCCAGGTTGAACACATGGCCAGTGCCGTTGCCGTAGCTGGCCAGGATGCGCGCCACTTCGGCGCGGATGGCCTCGGGCTTGGCGTACAGCACGGTCGGGTCCATGTTGCCCTGCAGGGCCACCTTGTTGCCCACGCGGCGGCGGGCTTCGCCCAGGTCGCAGGTCCAGTCCAGGCCCAGCGCGTCGGCGCCGGCGTCGGCGATGCTTTCCAGCCACAGGCCGCCGTTCTTGGTGAACAGGATGACCGGTACCTTGCGGCCTTCGTGCTCGCGGATCAGGCCGCTGACGATTTTCTTCATGTAGGCCAGCGAGAACTCCTGGTACGCCGCGGCCGACAGGTTGCCGCCCCAGGTGTCGAAGATCTGCACGGCCTGGGCGCCGGCCAGGATCTGGCCGTTGAGGTAGCTGGTGACCGACTGGGCCAGTTTGTCCAGCAGCAGGTGCATGGCGTGCGGGTTGTCGTAGAGCATCGCCTTGGTCTTGCGGAAGTCTTTCGACGAGCCGCCTTCGACCATGTAGGTGGCCAGGGTCCAGGGGCTGCCCGAGAAGCCGATCAGCGGCACGCGGCCGTTGAGTTCGCGGCGGATGGTGCTGACGGCGTCCATCACGTAGCCCAGGTCCTTTTGCGGATCGGGAATCGGCAGCGCCTCGATGTCGGCCAGGGTGCTGACCACTTTCTTGAAGCGCGGGCCTTCGCCGGTCTCGAAGTACAGGCCCTGGCCCATGGCGTCGGGGATGGTGAGGATGTCGGAGAACAGGATGGCCGCATCCAGCGGGTAGCGTTCCAGCGGTTGCAGGGTGACTTCGCAGGCGAACGCCGGGTTCATGCACAGGCTCATGAAATCACCGGCCTTGGCGCGGCTGGCGCGGTATTCAGGCAGGTAGCGACCGGCCTGACGCATCATCCACACGGGGGTGACGTCGACGGGTTGCTTGAGCAGGGCACGAAGGAAACGGTCGTTCTTCAGGGCAGTCATGGGAGCATCCGGCAGATAAGTGCCAGCATTTTCCCAGACTGGAACGCAAAAGGCACGGCGTGTGCCGTGCCTTTTATCTATCGAGGCGATTTGCCGCGCGCGAATCCGCGTAGCAGCTGCCGCAGGCTGCGTCCGAAGGCGACACGGCGGTGGCGCCGGACGCCGCCTTCGGCAGCTGCTACGGGGGCTTAGACTTCCAGGTAATCCAGGATCCCTTCGGCGGCGTTGCGGCCTTCGAAGATGGCCGTCACCACCAGGTCAGAACCGCGGACCATGTCGCCACCGGCGAAGATCTTCGGGTTGCTGGTCTGGTGCTTGAACTTGCCTTGTTCCGGGGCCACGACGCGGCCCTGGCTGTCGGTCTGGATGCTGAACTGCTCGAACCACGGCGCCGGGCTTGGACGGAAGCCGAACGCGATGACCACGGCGTCGGCCGGGATGATCTCTTCGGAACCGGGGATCGGCTCGGGGCTGCGACGGCCACGGGCGTCAGGCTCGCCGAGACGGGTCTCGACCACTTTGACGCCTTCGACCTTGTCTTCACCGACGATGGCGATGGGCTGGCGGTTGTAGAGGAATTTCACGCCTTCTTCCTTGGCGTTCTTCACCTCTTTGCGCGAGCCCGGCATGTTCGCCTCGTCACGGCGGTAGGCACAGGTAACGGCCTTGGCGCCCTGGCGGATGGAGGTGCGGTTGCAGTCCATCGCGGTGTCGCCGCCGCCCAGTACCACCACCTTCTTGCCCTTCATGTCGACGAAATCTTCCGGCGACTTTTCGAAGCCCAGGTTGCGGTTGACGTTGGCGATCAGGAAGTCCAGCGCGTCGTGCACGCCCGGCAGGTCTTCGCCCGGGAAGCCGCCCTTCATGTAGGTGTAGGTGCCCATGCCCATGAATACGGCATCGTATTCCTCGAGCAGTTGCTCCATGGTCACGTCCTTGCCCACCTCGGTGTTCAGGCGGAACTCGATGCCCATGCCGGTGAAGACTTCGCGACGATTGCTCAGCACGGTCTTTTCCAGCTTGAACTCGGGGATGCCGAAGGTCAGCAGGCCACCGATTTCCGGGTTCTTGTCGAACACCACCGGGGTCACGCCACCGCGCACCAGCACGTCGGCGCAGCCCAGGCCAGCGGGGCCGGCGCCAATGATGGCGACGCGCTTGCCGGTTGGCTTGACCTTGGACATGTCCGGGCGCCAGCCCATGGCGAACGCGGTGTCGGTGATGTACTTCTCCACCGAACCGATGGTCACCGCGCCGAAGCCGTCGTTGAGGGTGCAGGCACCCTCGCACAGGCGGTCTTGCGGGCACACCCGGCCGCACACTTCAGGCAGGGTGTTGGTCTGGTGCGACAGTTCGGCGGCGGCGAGGATGTTGCCCTCGGCCACCAGCTTCAGCCAGTTGGGAATGAAGTTGTGCACCGGGCACTTCCATTCGCAGTACGGGTTACCGCAACCCAGGCAGCGGTGGGCCTGGTCGGCCGACTGCTGGGGTTTGAAGGGTTCGTAGATTTCCACGAACTCTTTCTTGCGCTGACGCAACAGTTTCTTCTTCGGATCCTTGCGCCCGACCTCGATGAACTGGAAGTCATTATTCAGACGTTCAGCCATTTTAAAACCTCATCAACTTCTTCAGGCGCATATCACTGCGGGTTGGCACGGGTGCTGGTGAGCAACGATTTCAAGCTGGCAGCCTTGGGCTTGACCAACCAGAAACGGCGCAGGTAGTCGTCCAGGTTTTCCCAGACGTTACGGCCCCACTCGCTATCGGTTTCTGCCACGTATTCGGCCAGCACGCGTTCGATGTGGCTGCGGTAGGCCTCCATCGCTTCACCGCTGATGCGCTGGATTTCCACCAGTTCGTGGTTGACGCGGTCAACGAAGCTGTTGTCCAGGTCCAGCACGTAGGCGAAACCACCGGTCATCCCGGAGCCGAAGTTGTAGCCGGTCTTGCCCAGTACGCAGACAAAACCACCGGTCATGTATTCACAGCAGTGATCGCCAGTGCCTTCCACCACCGTGTGGGCACCGGAGTTACGCACGGCGAAGCGCTCGCCCGCGGTACCGGCGGCGAACAGCTTGCCGCCCGTGGCGCCGTACAGGCAGGTGTTGCCGATGATGGCGCTGTCCTGGGTCTTGAACGGGCTGCCTTTGGGCGGAACGATCACCAGCTTGCCGCCGGTCATGCCCTTGCCCACGTAGTCGTTGGCGTCGCCTTCCAGGTACATGTTCAAGCCACCGGCGTTCCACACGCCGAAGCTCTGGCCCGCGGTGCCGTTGAAGCGGAAGGTCACAGGCGCGTTGGCCATGCCCTGGTTGCCGTAGGCACGGGCGATTTCACCCGAGATACGGGCACCGATCGAACGGTCGCAGTTGCAGATGTCCAGGCTGTAGTCGCCGCCGGACTTGGCCGCGATGGCGCCCTTGGCCATCTCGACCATCTGCTCGGCCAGCAGGCCCTGGTCGAACGGCGGGTTGCGGTCCACTTCGCAGAATTGCGGCTTGTCGGCCGGAATGTGCGAGCTGCCCAGCAGCGGCGTCAGGTCCAGGTGGTTCTGCTTGGCGGTCTGGCCTTCCAGCACGTCGAGCAGGTCGGTACGGCCGATCAGCTCGCCCAGCGAGCGCACGCCCAGCTTGGCCAGCCATTCACGGGTCTCTTCTGCCACGTAGGTGAAGAAGTTGATGACCATGTCGACGGTGCCGATGTAGTGGTCCTTGCGCAGCTTGTCGTTCTGGGTGGCTACGCCGGTGGCGCAGTTGTTCAGGTGGCAGATGCGCAGGTATTTGCAGCCCAGGGCGATCATCGGCGCGGTGCCGAAGCCGAAGCTCTCGGCGCCCAGGATGGCTGCCTTGATCACGTCCAGGCCGGTTTTCAGGCCGCCGTCGGTCTGTACCCGCACCTTGCCGCGCAGGTCGTTGCCGCGCAGGGTCTGGTGGGTCTCGGCCAGGCCCAGCTCCCACGGTGCGCCCGCGTACTTGATGGAGGTCAGTGGCGAGGCACCGGTACCGCCGTCATAGCCGGAGATGGTGATCAGGTCGGCATAGGCCTTGGCCACGCCGGCGGCGATGGTGCCAACGCCTGCCTCGGCCACCAGCTTCACCGAAACCAGTGCGGCCGGGTTGACCTGTTTCAGGTCAAAGATCAGCTGCGACAAGTCTTCGATGGAGTAGATGTCGTGGTGCGGCGGTGGCGAGATCAGGGTCACGCCCGGTACCGCGTAGCGCAGCTTGGCGATCAGGCCGTTGACCTTGCCGCCTGGCAGCTGGCCGCCCTCGCCCGGCTTCGCGCCCTGGGCTACCTTGATCTGCAGCACTTCGGCGTTGACCAGGTATTCGGGGGTAACACCGAAACGGCCGGTGGCAACCTGCTTGATCTTGGAGCTGCGGATGGTGCCGTAGCGGGCCGGGTCTTCGCCGCCCTCACCGGAGTTGGAGCGCGCGCCCAGACGGTTCATCGCTTCGGCCAGGGCTTCGTGAGCCTCGGGCGACAGCGCACCCAGCGAGATGCCCGCCGAGTCGAAACGTTGCAGGATGGCTTCCAGCGGCTCGACGTCGTCGATCGACAGCGGCGTGGCCGCTTCCTTGACCTTGAACAGGTCGCGGATCATCGACACCGGGCGGTTGTCCACCAGCGACGTGTATTCCTTGAACTTGGCGTAGTCGCCCTGCTGCACGGCGGCTTGCAGGGTGTTGACCACGTCAGGATTGTAGGCGTGGTATTCGCCACCGTGCACGAACTTCAGCAGGCCGCCTTGCTGGATCGGCTTGCGCGCGCTCCAGGCTTCGACGGACAGGGCTTTCTGTTCGGCTTCGATGTCGACGAAGCGCGCGCCCTTGATGCGGCTTGGCACGCCACGGAAGCTGAGGTTGCAGACTTCCTCGGACAGGCCGATGGCTTCGAACAGCTGCGCGCCGCGGTACGAGGCCACGGTGGAGATGCCCATCTTCGACAGGATCTTCAGCAGGCCCTTGGTGATGCCCTTGCGGTAGTTCTTGAACACCTCATAGAGGTCGCCCAGCACTTCACCGGTACGGATCAGGTCGCCCAGCACTTCGTAGGCCAGGAACGGGTAGACCGCCGAGGCGCCGAAGCCGATCAGCACGGCGAAGTGGTGCGGGTCACGTGCGGTAGCGGTCTCGACCAGGATGTTGCTGTCGCAACGCAGGCCTTTCTCGGTCAGGCGGTGGTGCACCGCGCCGGTGGCCAGCGAGGCGTGAACCGGCAGCTTGCCCGGGGCAATGTGGCGGTCGCTCAGCACGATCTGAGTGTGGCCGGCACGCACGGCTTCTTCAGCCTGGTCGGCGATGTTGCGCACGGCCGCTTCCAGGCCCACGCTCTCGTCGTAGTTCAGGTCGATGATCTGCCGCTCGAAGCCTGGCAGGTCGAGGTTCATCAGCGAGCGCCACTTGGCCGGGGAAATGACCGGCGAGCTGAGGATCACGCGCGAAGCGTGCTCAGGCGACTCCTGGAAGATGTTGCGCTCGGCGCCCAGGCAGATTTCCAGGGACATCACGATCGCTTCACGCAGCGGGTCGATCGGCGGGTTGGTGACCTGCGCGAACTGCTGGCGGAAATAGTCGTACGGGGTGCGCACGCGCTGGCTCAACACGGCCATCGGCGTGTCGTCGCCCATGGAACCCACGGCCTCGTAGCCCTGCTCGCCCAGCGGGCGCAGCACCTGGTCACGCTCCTCGAAGGTGACCTGGTACATTTTCATGTACTGCTTGAGCTGCTCGGGGTTATAGAAGGACGACCCGTGGTCGTTGTCTTCCATGGTGGCCTGGATGCGCAGGGCGCTCTTGCGCAGCCACTGCTTATAGGGGTGGCGCGACTTCAGGCGGTTGTCGATGGCGTCGGTGTCGAGGATCTGGCCGGTCTCGGTGTCCACGGCGAAGATCTGGCCCGGGCCGACACGGCCCTTGGCCACGACGTCTTCAGGCTTGTAGTTCCACACGCCGATTTCCGACGCCAGGGTGATGTAGCCGTTCTTGGTGGTTACCCAGCGGGCCGGGCGCAGGCCGTTGCGGTCCAGCAGGCAGACGGCATGGCGACCTTCGGTCAGCACCACGCCGGCCGGCCCGTCCCACGGCTCCATGTGCATGGAGTTGTACTCATAGAACGCCCGCAGGTCGGGGTCCATGGTCTCGACGTTCTGCCAGGCTGGCGGAATCAGCATGCGCACGCCACGGAACAGGTCGATGCCACCGGTAACCATCAGCTCCAGCATGTTGTCCATGCTCGAGGAGTCGGAACCCACGCGGTTGACCAGCGGGCCCAGCTCTTCCAGGTCCGGGATCAGGTCGTTGGCGAACTTGGTGCGACGGGCCTGGGCCCAGTTGCGGTTGCCGGTGATGGTGTTGATCTCGCCGTTGTGGGCGAGGAAACGGAACGGCTGCGCCAACGGCCACTTGGGCAGGGTGTTGGTGGAGAAGCGCTGGTGGAAGACCGCGATGGCGGTCTTCATGCGCTCGTCGCTCATGTCCGGGAAGAAGGCGGTGAAGTCCGCCGGCATCATCAGGCCTTTGTAGATGATGGTCTTGTGCGAGAAGCTGCAGATGTAGTGGTCGGTGTCGGCGGCGTTGGCCACGGACGAGCGACGACGGGCGCTGAACAGCTTGATCGCGAATTCCTGGTCGCTCAGGCCTTCGCCACCGATGTACACCTGCTCGATTTTCGGCAGGCGCTCAAGGGCCAGGCGGCCCAGGACGCTGGTGTCGATCGGCACCTGGCGCCAGCCGATCAGGTTCAGGCCGGCTGCCAGGATCTCGCGGTTCATGTTTTCGCGCGCGGCATCGGCGCGGGCGTCGTCCTTGTTCAGGAACACCATGCCCACGGCGTACTGCTTGGGCAGCTCGACGCCGAAGGTTTCCTGGGCGACGGCGCGCAGGAACTGATCGGGCTTCTGCATCAGCAGGCCGCAACCGTCACCGGTCTTGCCGTCCGCGTTGATCCCACCGCGGTGGGTCATGCAGGTCAGGGCTTCGATGGCTGTTTGCAACAGGTGGTGACTGGGTTCGCCGGTCATATGGGCAATCAGCCCAAAGCCACAGTTGTCCTTGAATTCATCGGGTTGGTACAGACCTGTTTTCATAGACACTTTCTCACCAGGCTGCCCCCTTGGGGGACAAATTTCTTTTCAATTCAACCGCTTACCAACCGCGCCGAACGTACGCCAGCTTTGCAGGGGCAAAAGGGAGGTCATTGTACACAGCGACAGGGTCGCCCACAAATTTGCACGGCGACTCCGCACAAAATCATGTCGCAATTCTATAAGTTTTAAGCAAGGTGTTGTGGTAGCAACGATGCTTGAGTCTGAAGCTTATCAGCCTGGACTGCAATGGGGGTAACCACAGACAGTCTGGGACACAAAAGCCTGCCGCGTTCTGCGCAGCAGGCTTGGGGTCGTATCAGGAGACGCTCAGCGGGGTGGCGGGGATGGTGCCACCGGACAAGGCCCCGACCGCCATAGGGTCAGGGCTTGCGGCATTCAGCGCGTCGATGCCAGGTCTTGTTGGACGCTGGCGACACTTCTAGGCCAAGGTTTACCAGCCTGGACCTTCGCTGGCAAGTTCTTGATTGCCGCAACCGCTGCATCGCGGTTGCTGAAGCTGCCGTAGGTGATCACGTACAGGGGTTTGCCCTGCAGGGTTTTCTTGAAGTAGCGGTACTCGCCGCCCTGCTCTTTCACGTAGTTCTGCGCGGTGGCTTCGCTGCTGGTGCCCAGGATCTGCACCACGTAGTTGCCAGCGGCCTGGCCCTTGTACCAGCCAGCGCCAGCGCCGCCTGCGGCAGGCTTGGCAGCGGCCACGGGCTCAGGCTTCTTCTCGACGGCCTTGTGCTCGGGCTTGGCGGTAGCCACCTGTACGGGCGCCTTGTGCACAGGCGCAGGCGCCGGTGCAGGGCGCGCGGCGGCCACGGGGGCAGGCGCGGGGGTTGGCACCGGCACTGGCGTGGCTGCAGGGCCTGCCGGCACGCCAGGTGGCGGCGCGGTGGTGGTCACGGTGGGCGGCGCGGAGGAGCCATGGGCGATTGGCGTGGTTTCCTCGCCATCACCCGCACCTGCGGCCTCGGCCAGCGGGCCACGCATCACGGGCTGCGACTGGCCGACCAGCGGCAGCGGCATGGGCTTGGAGTTGCCGGCGAACTCAATGGCGGCGTTGCTGCCATCCTGGTTCGGCTGGGCGTTGCCCGGCGTGCCCTGGCCCAGCGGCAGCTGCGCCTGTTCGGTAGCCGGCGCGGTCGGCGCGTTGGCGGCCTTGCGGCCCGGCAGCAAGGCGGCGGCCGCCACGGCGATCACCACAACCCCGGTCAGTGCCAGTACGTGTTTTTTCGGCATTTTGAACCCCATAGATGGACGCTTCACCGCCGAGCGGCTAGCGATCATGGCCTCGATCATTGCATCACGGGCGACCTGGTTGATTGCGCCGGGCCAGCCTTCGGAATTTTCGTGAATGTCGGCAATCTGATCATTGGTAAAGAGTTGGATCCCCTGCCCTGCCCCTTCCAGACGCTGGGCCAGGTACTCGCGGGTTTCCTCGACGCTGTACGGTTGCAGCTCGATAACGTGGAACAGCTCCTGCTCGGCGCTCAGCTGCTCCAGCCCGTCGATCACCGACGCCTCGCCGAACAGGAACACGTGGGGGCGGCCTTCCGGGGTACCGGCTGCCAACGTCAGCAGGGCTTCGAGTGCGGATTCCTCAAGTTGTTCCGCATCGTCCACCAGCAAGTACACTTCCTGGCCGGTCAGGGCCAGCTGTACCACCTGGGCCAGGATAGCCTGGGTGTCGGCCTTGGCCAGGTTCAGCGCCTGGGCCACCTGGGCCAGCACGCTGGCCACGTCGCCAGCGCCGCGGGCCGATACCACCACGCTCTGCACCGACTGCTTGTTGGTGCTGGCCACCAGGGCCTGGCGCAGCAGGGTCTTGCCGCTGCCCTCGGGGCCGGTGACTACCAGCAGCAGCTGGCTGTAGCGCGCCAGGTGGTGCAGCTGCCCCAGCACCGGCTTGCGCTGGGCGGGGAAGAACTTGAAGCCCGGCACACGGGCCGCAAAGGGGTCGTGGTCCAGTTGGTAGTGGCCCAGAAAGGCCTCATCGGCGTGCAGTGTCATCGAACTCTATTACCTCAAAGCGAAGCCGCGATGGCGCGGTAATCCGCCGCCAGCGTGGCTTGTAGAACTTCAGTTGGATAATCGTCGGTCACCACGGCTTCGCCAAGGTGACGCAACAACACCAGGCGCATGCGGCCATCGATCACTTTCTTGTCGACGGCCATATGCTGGAGAAATTGTGCGGGGGTCATGTCCGCCGGTGGCACCACCGGCAGGCCGGCGCGCTGCATCAGGCGGATGCCGCGGTCGCGGGCCTGCTGGCTGATCCAGCCCAGGCGCATGGACATTTCCAGGGCCATGGCGGTGCCGGCGGCCACAGCCTCACCGTGCAGCCACACGCCGTAGCCCATCTGGGTCTCGATGGCGTGGCCAAAGGTGTGCCCCAGGTTCAGGGTGGCACGCACGCCGGTCTCGCGCTCGTCGGCGTTGACCACTTCGGCCTTGGCCTCGCAGGAGCGCTTGATGGCGTAGGTCAGGGCGGTCTGGTCCACCGCGCGCAGGGCGTCGACATTGTCTTCCAGCCAGCCCAGGAACGGCTCGTCGCAGATCAGCCCGTACTTGATCACCTCGGCGAGGCCTGCGGACAGCTCGCGCGCCGGCAGGGTCTTGAGGCTGGCGGTGTCGATGACCACGGCGTTGGGCTGGTAGAACGCGCCCACCATGTTCTTGCCCAGCGGGTGGTTGATACCGGTCTTGCCGCCCACCGACGAATCGACCTGGGACAGCAGCGTGGTGGGCACCTGGATGAAATCGACGCCGCGCTGGTAGCAGGCTGCGGCAAAGCCGGCCATATCGCCGACCACGCCGCCGCCCAGGGCGATGATGGTGGTGCGGCGGTCATGACGGGCGGTCAGCAGGCCATCGAAGATGAGCTGCAGGGTTTCCCAGTTCTTGTAGGCCTCGCCGTCCGGCAGGGCCACGGAGGTCACCGAGTAGGCGCCCAGGGCGCGGCTCAGCTGTTCCAGGTAGAGGGGGCCGACGGTCTCGTTGGTGACGATGGCCACCTGACGACCGGCAATGTGCGGTGCCAGCAACTCGGGTTGGCCCAGCAGGCCTTCGCCAATGTAGATCGGGTAGCTGCGCTCACCCAGTTCGACCTTGATTGTCTGCATGTTTCCCCACAGTGAAGCCGGGCCCGTCGCCCTGTCTCAGGATTTATTATTTGTCGACATGCACCCTGGCTGGCAAGCCGGGGCGATGCCGAGGATAGCGCATTTGCGCGGGCACTCCATGACGATTCGCGTCAGCGGGGCGGCAACTGCGCCAGCCGTTCGAGAATGTCGAGCACCACCATGCGTGGCGGCCGCTCGTCGGTTTCCACGATCAGGTCGGCGATTTCCCGATAAAGCGGGTCGCGCACGGCCAGCAGCGCACGCAGCGTGCCCGCAGGGTCAGCGGTGCGCAGCAATGGCCGGTTGCGGTCACGGGCGGTGCGGCCCACCTGCTGCTCCACGGAGGCATGCAGGTAGACCACGCGGCCACCGGCGTGCAGGGCCTGGCGGTTTTCACCGCGCATCACCGCGCCGCCACCGGTGGCCAGCACCAGCCCGTCATAGCCGCACAGCTCGGCCAGCATGGCCTGCTCGCGGTCACGGAAACCGGCTTCGCCTTCTTGATCGAAGATCCAAGGAATGTTCGCACCCGTGCGCAGTTCAATTTCCTTGTCGGAATCCTTGAACGGTAACCGGAGCTCTTTGGCCAGCAATCGACCAATGGTGCTCTTACCGGCACCCATTGGCCCAACAAGTATCAAATTTCGCACAGAATCAACGACTCACAGCAATCGCCTGGTTATTCATGATACGCGGAGTGAGGAACACCAGCAGCTCGGTTTTTGCCTCAGACACGGTATCCGATCGAAACAGGCGGCCAAGATACGGCACATCACCGAGAAATGGCACCTTGTCTGTCGTTTTAGTTTGGGTATTGGAGAAAACACCACCAATTACCACTGTTTCGCCATCATTGACGAGGACCTTGGCCTTCACCTCGTTCTTCTTGATCGGCGGCACGCCGTTGAGCGCGTTGGCGTAGTCGGGCTCATCCTTGTTGACCTTCACGTCCATGATGATGCGGTTGTCCGGGGTGATCTGCGGGGTCACCTCCAGCGACAGCGAAGCCTCCTTGAACGCCACCGAGGTGGCACCGCTGGACGAGGACTCCTGGTACGGCACTTCGGTGCCCTTGATGATGCGCGCGGTTTCCTTGTCCGAGGTCACCACCTTGGGCTGCGACACCACCTCGCCGTTGCCGGTGGCTTCCATGGCACTGAGCTGCAGGTCCAGGGTCAGGTTGTTGGACACATAGCCCAGGCCGATGCCCGAGGTGGCGCTGGTGGCGCCCAGGTCGACGAAGGTGTTGGTGCTGGTGGTCTGGGTGCCGGCCACGGTCCACTTGCTGCTGCCCGAGCCGTTGGTCGCACCGCTCCAGCTCACGCCCAGGCTCTTGTCGTAGTTGACGTTGGCCTCGACGATGCGCGCCTCGATCATCACCTGGCGCACCGGAATGTCCAGCTGGGCGACGATGCGCCGCAGCTCGTCCAGGCGGTCCTGGGTCTGGTAGGCGATGATGTTGTTGGTGCGCTCGTCCACGGTGATCGAGCCGCGCTCATCCACCTTGGTCTTGGAGTTGGTCACCGACTGGAACAGCTTGGCAATGTCGGCGGCCTTGGCGTAGTTCACCTGCAGCAGCTCGCGACGCAGCGGCGCCAGCTCCTCGATCTGCTTCTGCGACTCCAGCTCCTGGCGCTCGCGGGCAGCGATTTCCGCCGCCGGCGCCACCAGCAGCACGTTGCCGACCTTGCGCTTGTCGAGGTTCTTGGTCTTGAGCACCAGGTCCAGGGCCTGGTCCCACGGCACGTTCTGCAGGCGCAGGGTGATGCCGCCCTGCACGGTGTCACTGGCCACCAGGTTGAGGTTGGTGAAGTCGGCGATCAGTTGCAGCACCGAACGCACGTCGATGTCCTGGAAGTTCAGCGACAGCTTCTGGCCGGTGTACACGAAGCGATCGGCGTTCTTGCGGGCGATGTCCTCGGCGGTGACCTGGCGCACGCTGACGGTCAGCTTGTTGTCGGTCTGGAACACCGAATAATCGAAGGTGCCGCCCGGCTCAATGGTCACGGTGGCGGTGTCGGCCGAGGCCGTGGAGTTGACGAACTGCACGGGGGTGGCGAAGTCCTTGACGTCCAGGCGCACGCGCAGCGGCTCAGGCAGCTGGGTCTTGGGGAAGGTCAGGACGATTTTGTTGCCCTGCTCCTGGATATCGGGGCTGATGCTTGGGTCGCTGAGGTCGAGCACCACGTTGCCTTCGCCCTGCTCGCCGCGCTGGAAGTCGACGTTGCGAATGGCGCGGCCGGCTGGCTGGCCGTACACCGGGCGCGACGGCGCGGCACTGGCCACCGCAGTGCGTGGCAGTGCGCCAACCGGGGCAGCGGCGGCAGGCGCCGGGGCACGGGCCACCGAGCCACCCACCAGGTTGCTGGCGCCCTGGCCGATCATCACGAACAGGTTGTTGCCTTCCACGCGGGTGCCGTAGGGCGCCAGGTTGGTGAGGTTGACGATCAGCCGGGTGCGGTCCTTGGCTTCCACCACGGTCACACTGCGGGCGTTGCCCACGCCCAGGTCACGGGTCTTGGTAGCCAGGCCGTTGGTCACCCCGGGCAGGTCCAGGGCAATGCGCGCCGGCTGGTCGGTGGTGTAGCCGCGTGGCGCCGGCACGGGGGCGTCGAAGGTCAGCTTGAGCTCAACCCGGTCCCCTGGCAACGCCGCCACATCCAGTGTTTTCAGGGTGGCCGCCATCAAGGCAGGCGAAAGCAGCGCCATCCATAGCGAGAGACCAAGGGCTGAAAGCATCCTATTCATTATCGATTTCCACTATGCGTGCGTGACCAGGCCCGTTATGAGCGTTCTTTCAAAGTGATGGTGCGCGGCCGTTCCAGCCAGCCGCCCTCGCCATCGGGGACAATCTCGACCACGTCGACCTGCGAATCGGTGATCGACACGATTCGCCCTTCGTTGCGGCCCAGGTAGTCGCCCACCTTCATGCGGTAAACCCCACCGGCGCCCTTCATCAGGGCGAACTTGCCGGTTTCGTTGGCCAGCGTACCGACCATTTCAAACTGCTCGATATTGAAGCCTTCCAGGAACTGCTTGACCCGGGTGGGATCGGGCTTGACCTGCTTGGCGCCCTTCTGCCGGTGCGCCAGGTCGATCTTGACCGGCGGCTGGAACGGGCTGCGCAAGGCCGAGGCCTGGTAGGTGAACGGCTCGTAGGGGGCGAACTTGGGGATCGGCTCGATCGTCCCCCGGGGCCGTGCCTTGACGCCATCCATGTAGGCTTTCAGGTCATCGAAATCGCCATTGCCACAGCCGGAAAGCAGGGCCATGAAACCGATCAGCACAAGGCTGCATGCTGCCCTCATTTGGCCGCTCCCTTGTCCTGGGCCGGGCCCGGCCCCTTGTCCTTGTCACCGTCGTGGTAGCGGTAGGTCTTGGCCAGGATGTTCATGCGCAGCAACGTGGTGTTGCCGTCGACCACCGGCTTCACCTCGAAGTCATGCAGGGTGACGATGCGCGGCAGGCTCGACACGCCACTGACGAAGGTGCCCAGGTCGTGGTAGTTGCCGGTGACGGTGATCTGGATGGGCAGCTCCACGTAGAACTGCTGGGTGACCTCGGGCAACAGCTTGATTTCCTCGAACTCCAGGCCGCTGCCCAGGCCGGTACGGGTGATGTCTTCCAGCAGGCCCGGCACCTCGGTGTCGCTGGGCAGCTGGCGCAGCATGGCGCCGAAGGAAATTTCCATTTCCTTCATCTGCTGGGTGTAGGCCTCAAGGTTTGCCGCCTGGAACGCCTTGCTGGCGTATTGGTCCTTGAGCGTCTGTTCCTGGGCGCGGGCGCGCTCCAGTTCGTCACCCATGTCACTGATGTGGAAGTTGTAGCCAAGGGCCAGGATCAACACCATCAACAGCACCCCGGCGATACCCTTCATCGCCGGCGGCCAGGAGCCCAGGTTGTTGAAGTCCAGCTCGCTGAGGTTGATCTTGCGCAGGCCGTCCATCCATTCGGAGACATTCATTTCGCGTTCTCCTCGGTGGCGGGCGAGGTCTGGCGGACCGTGAGCTGGAAATTGTTGCTGTTGGTCTGCTGCTGGTCCGCGCCCTGCTTGGCCTTGACCTCGGTCAGGCTGGGGGCGGCCATCCACGGCGAAGCTTCCATGTTGCGCATCAAGTCCGATACACGATTGTTGGACTCAGCCGACCCGGACACGGCAATGCTCTTGTCGGTCATCTTCACGTCGGTGAAATACACCCCGTCCGGCACGGTGCGCGCCAGCTGGTCGAACAGGTGGCCGATGATCGGGCGGTTGGCCTGCAGGTCCTGGATGATCTTCATGCGCTCGATCAGCTGCTTGCGCCGCGCCTTCAGCTCGGCGATCTGCTTGATGCGCTCGTCCAGGGCGGTGATCTGCGTCTGGATGTAGGCATTGCGGGCGTTCTGCTGGTCGATGGCATGGCTGTAGTACTGGTCGGCCAGCAGGATGATGCCGACACCGCCCACCACCACGCCAGCCAGGGCCAGCAGGAAGCGTTTCTTGCGTTCTTCGCGCAGCTGTTCGCGCCACGGCAGCAGGTTGATGCGCGCCATCAGTCAAAACTCCTCAACGCCAGGCCGCAGGCAATCATCAGCGCTGGCGCGTCACTGGCCAGGGCGCCGGCGTTGACCTTGCTGCTCAGGGCCATGTCGGCAAAGGGGTTGGCGACCATGGCCGGGGTGCCCAGGCGCTGCTGGATCAGCTGGTCGAGGCCGGAAATGGAGGCGGTGCCACCGGCCAGCAGGATGTAGTCGACATCGTTGTGCTGGCCGGCAGCGAAGAAGAACTGCAGCGAGCGCGAGACCTGCTGCACCACGGCGTCCTTGAACGGCTGCAGCACCTCGGCCACGTAGTCGTCGGGCAGGCCGCCCTGCTTCTTGGCCAGGCCCGCCTCTTCCATGGACAACCCGTAGCGGCGCTGGATCTCCTCGGTGAGCTGGCGGCCGCCGAACAGCTGCTCGCGGGTGTAGATGATGCGGCCGTTGTGCAGCACGCTGAGGGTGGTCATGGTGGCGCCGATGTCGACCACGGCCACGGTCAGCGGGCCTTCGCCTTCCATCAGCGTCGGTTCCAGCAGGCCGAAGGCGCGCTCCAGGGCGTAGGCCTCGACGTCGACCACGCGCGCGGTCAGGCCAGCCAGGGCCAGGGCCGCCTCGCGCACCTCGACGTTTTCCTTGCGGCAGGCCGCCAGCAGCACGTCCACCCGCTCGGGGTTGCGCGCCGAATAGCCCTGCACCTCGAAGTCGATGGCGACCTCTTCAAGCGGGTAGGGAATGTATTGATCGGCCTCGACCTTGAGCTGGTTTTCCATTTCGTCTTCGGAAAGCGCAGCGTCCATCTCGATGGTCTTGGTAATGACAGCGGAACCTGCGACCGCCACGGCCACGGTCTTGGCGCTGGTGCGAGCCTTGACCAGCACGCGTGACAAGGCCTGGCCCACGCCCTCGAGCTCCGCGATGTTCTTTTCCACCACCGCGTTGGCCGGGAGGGGCTCAACCGCGTAGGCTTCGACTCTGAACCGGTTGCCGGAGCGACTGAGCTCCAGAAGCTTCACCGATGTCGAGCTGATGTCGATCCCCAAAAGCGAATTTGCTTTCTTGCCGAAGAGTCCAAGCACGCCCGATTCCCTATCATTATCCGTGACTTACGGACCACTTATAGTACGAAGCATTTAATAGCAGTCTTGACAGAAGCGCAAATAACGCTCTGTGTCTAAAAATGCTTATAATGCCCAGCACTTTTGCCTTGGTCGCCGTGCCTTGCGCGTAACCCATTCTTTTATCTGGAAATCCAAAAGCCTTGATACGCCTGCTGAAGTTTTTCTGGTGGTCCTTCGTCGCCGTTTTCTGTGGCCTGTTGCTCGGCCTGAGCGGTGCCTACCTGTATCTTAGCCCCAGCCTGCCGTCTGTAGACGCGCTCAAGAGCGTGCAGCTGCAGATACCGCTGCGGGTGTACAGCAGCGACAACAAGTTGATCGCCGAGTTTGGCGAAATGCGCCGTTCTCCAATCAAGTTCGCCGAAATTCCGCCGCACTTCATTCAAGCGCTGCTGTCGGCCGAGGACGATAATTTCGCCAATCACTACGGCGTGGATCCCAGCAGCCTGATGCGCGCCGCCGGCCAGCTGTTCAGCAGCGGCCACATTCAGACGGGCGGTAGTACCATCACCATGCAGGTGGCCAAGAACTACTTCCTGAGCAGTGAGCGTAGCTTCTCCCGCAAGGCCACGGAGATTCTCCTGGCCCTGCAGATCGAACGCCAGCTGACCAAGGATGAAATTCTCGAGCTGTACGTGAACAAGATCTACCTGGGCAACCGCGCCTACGGCATCGATGCCGCGTCGCAGGTGTACTACGGCAAGTCGATCCGCGACATCAGCCTGGCGCAGATGGCCATGATCGCCGGCCTGCCCAAGGCGCCGTCGCGCTTCAACCCGCTGGCCAACCCGGTGCGCGCCAAGGAGCGCCGCGACTGGATCCTGGGCCGCATGTACAAGCTGGGCAAGATCACCCAGGACGAATACCAGACCGCCCTGGCCGAGCCGATCAACGCCAGCTACCACGTGCCGACCCCGGAAGTGAACGCGCCGTGGATCGCCGAGATGGCCCGCGCCGAGATGGTCGGCCGCTACGGCAGCGACGCCTACACCGAAGGCTTCCGCGTCACCACCACGGTGCCCAGCAACCTGCAGGAAGACGCCAACGCTGCCGTCTCCGCCGGCCTGATCGAATACGACCAGCGCCACGGCTACCGCGGCCCCGAATCGCGCCTGCCGGGCAAGACCCGCGACGCCTGGCTGCAGGAGTTGGCCAAGCAACGGCCGCTCAACGGCCTGGAGCCGGCGATCGTCACCCAGGTGGACAAAGGCGGCCTGAGCGTGCTCAACCGCAACGGCGAGCAGCAGCACGTGGCCTGGGACACCATGAAGTGGGCCCGCCCCTTCCTCAACACCAACAGCCAGGGCCGCGCCCCAGGGCAGCCCTCGGACGTGGCCCAGGTGGGCGACCTGATTCGCGTGCAACCACAGCCGGACGGCACCTTGAAATTCAGCCAGGTACCGACGGTGCAGAGCGCGCTGGTGTCGCTTGACCCGCAGAACGGCGCCATCCGCGCCCTGGTGGGCGGCTTCGCCTTCGAGCAGAGCAACTACAACCGCGCCGTGCAGGCCAAGCGCCAGCCAGGCTCCAGCTTCAAGCCGTTCATCTATTGCGCGGCGCTGGACAACGGCTACACCCCGGCCACCCTGGTCAACGACGCCCCCATCGTGTTCGCCGACGCCAACATGGACAACGTCTGGCGGCCGAAGAACGACACCAACACCTTCCTGGGCCCCATCCGCCTGCGCGAAGCGCTGTACAAGTCGCGCAACCTGGTGTCGATCCGCGTGCTGCAGGCGCTGGGCGTGAACCCGACCATCGACTACATCACCCGCTTCGGCTTCAACAAACAGGACCTGCCGCCGAACCTGTCGCTGGCCCTGGGTACCGCCACCCTCACGCCGATCGAGATCGCCACCGGCTGGAGCACCTTCGCCAACGGCGGCTACAAGGTGTCGCCGTACCTGATCCAGAAGATCGAGAGCCGCAACGGCGACACCCTGTTCGTCGCCAACCCGCCCAGCGTGCCGGCCGACACCAGCGCCGCCGCCACCGCGCCGGGCGTCGCCGCACCAGAGCACTCGCTGATCACCGGCGCCACCAGCCCGGCGCTGACCGAGCCGCCAGCCGTGGCCACCCGGGTGGTCGATGGCCGCACCACGTTCATCCTCAACAGCATGCTCGAGGACGTGATCAAGAAGGGCACCGGCCGCCGCGCCATGGCCCTGGGCCGCAGCGACCTGGCCGGCAAGACCGGTACCACCAACGACTCCAAGGACGCGTGGTTCTCGGGCTACAACGCCGACTACATGACCACCGTGTGGACCGGCTTCGACCAGCCTGAAAGCCTGGGCCGCCGTGAGTTCGGTGGCACCGTGGCGCTGCCGATCTGGATGAACTACATGGCCGCTGCGCTGAAGGACAAGCCGGCCCATACCCAGGCCGAGCCGGAAGGCATCGTCAGCCTGCGCGTGGACCCGATCAGCGGCCGCGCGGCGACGCCGAGCACGCCGAACGCCTACTTCGAGCTGTTCAAGAGCGAGGACACGCCGCCGTCGGTCAACGAACTGGGCAACGGCAGCGCGCCTGGCAGCCCGCTGCCGGCGGACGAGTCGGCGCCTATCGACTTGTTCTAAGGCGCGCCCAATCCCGTAGCCGCTGCCGCCAGGCTGCGCTGGCCCTGTGCTTCACTGAAGATCTCCAGGGCTCACGCCGGCCAGCGCAGCCTGGCGGCAGCGGCTACAGGGATAATGCAAGACCCACAAAAAAGCCCGACTCAATGAGTCGGGCTTTTTTGTTACCAGCTGCGGTTAGCCGTTGAACACGTCATCCACGCTTTTCAGCGGGTAGTTCTTCGGGTACGGCAGGGTAGCCACGCCAGTCTCGATGGCGGCCTTGGCCACGGCGTCGGAGATCACGGTGATCAGGCGGGCGTCCATTGGCTTCGGAATGATGTACTCACGGCCGAACTCCAGGCCGATGCCGCCGTAGGCGTCGCACACTTCCTGAGGCACCGGCAGCTTGGCCAGTTCGCGCAGGGCGTTGGCGGCGGCGATCTTCATTTCTTCGTTGATGCGCTTGGCGCGAACGTCCAGGGCACCACGGAAGATGAACGGGAAGCCCAGCACGTTGTTGACCTGGTTCGGGTAGTCCGAACGACCGGTGGCCATGATCACGTCGCTACGAGTGGCGTGGGCCAGCTCTGGCGAGATTTCCGGGTCCGGGTTCGAGCAGGCGAACACGATCGGGTTGGCGGCCATGCGCTTCAGTTGCTCGGCGCTCAGCAGGTTCGGGCCCGACAGGCCGACGAACACGTCGGCGCCTTCGATGGCGTCGTCCAGGGTGCGCTTGTCGGTAGCGTGGGCGAACACGGCCTTGTACTGGTTCAGGTCGTCACGGCCAGCGTGGATCACGCCGGTGCGGTCGATCATGAAGATGTTCTCGACCTTGGCGCCCATGCTCACCAGCAACTTCATGCAGGAGATGGCCGCAGCGCCAGCGCCCAGGCAGACGATCTTCGCGTCTTCGAGGGTCTTGCCGGCGATTTCCAGGGCGTTGATCATGCCGGCCGCGGTAACGATGGCGGTGCCGTGCTGGTCATCATGGAACACTGGAATGTCGCACTGTTCGATCAGGGCGCGCTCGATCTCGAAGCACTCGGGTGCCTTGATGTCTTCCAGGTTGATGCCACCGAAGGTGATGGAGATACGCTTGACGGTGTCGATGAAGGCTTGCGGGCTTTCGGAGTCGACTTCGATGTCGAACACGTCAATGCCGGCGAAACGCTTGAACAGAACGCCCTTGCCTTCCATCACTGGCTTGGAAGCCAGTGGGCCCAGGTTACCCAGGCCGAGAATGGCGGTGCCGTCGGAGATGACTGCTACCAGGTTGCCTTTGCCGGTGTACTTGTAGGCCAGCTCTGGGTCGCGACCGATTTCGCGGACCGGCTCGGCCACACCTGGGCTGTAGGCCAGCGACAGGTCACGGGCAGTGGCGGTGGGTTTGGTCAGCTCGACACTCAGTTTCCCAGGACGTGGCTGGGCATGGTACTCGAGAGCGGCAGTTTTCAAATCTGACATTTTGGCGTTCCGCTTGTGCTATGGACTTTTAGAAGCGCCGAGGATACTCGCCCAGCAAACAGGCGACAAGACTGGCCGGTCACTTGGTTTAAGCGCCTGGCTATTGGACTTTGGCCGCAGGGCCGCGGCCGGCGGGGCTTGCGACTGTCTACAATTAATTTAATTTATGTGAACAATCCATAGCTTTTATTGTTCAAAAAACAGGCAAAAAAAAGGTGCCCCGAAGGACACCTTTCTTTACCAGCTCGATCGTTAGATCAAACCTTGCGAGCGCCGAAACCGCCGAAACGCTTCTGGAAGCGGTCAACACGGCCGCCGGTGTCCAGAGTTTTCTGCTTACCGGTGTAGAACGGGTGGCATTCGGAGCAAACGTCCAGGCTCAGTGGCTTGCACAGAGTCGAACGGGTCTTGATGACGTTGCCGCAGCTGCAGGTGGCGTCAACGGCTTCGTACGCTGGATGAATTTCTGGTTTCATGGTCACTTCCTCAGGCTGCGTGCCGCCATCCAACACCATTGTTGAATACCGCACGTAATTAGGCCGCGTATCTTATCAGACCTTGTCAAACACGCAAGTTATCGCTTGCACCGACTGTCGTCTGGTAGGCTGCGCCCCTGCAATCACCCCCCTACTTCAGAGAGCCCCCACGCGTGCCCGACGTCATCCTGCGCCTCGCCCTGCCCTCGCCGCTGCGACGCCTGTTCGACTACCGGGCGCCAGCCGGCATGCCAGCCAGCGCGTTCACCCCGGGCATGCGCCTGCGCGTGCCGTTCGGACGCCGGGAGATGATCGGCATCCTGATCGAGGTGGCCGACAGCAGCGACGTGCCGGCGGACAAGCTCAAGCCGGCGGTGGCCCTGCTGGACCCGGTCAGCCCGCTGCCACCGTCGCTGTTCAAGCTGTGCCTGTGGACCGCGCAATATTATCAGCACAGCCTGGGCGACACCCTGAGCTGGGCCCTGCCGGTGCTGCTGCGCCAGGGCGAGCCCGCCGAAGCGCGCCAGGAGCGCTTCTGGCTGGCGGCGCCCAACGCGCGCCAGGACGACCCACGCATCAAGAACGCCCCTCGCCAGCGCGAAGCCCTGGCCACCCTGGCCCAGCACCCCCACGGTGTGCCGCACCAACTGCTGAGCAAGCTGGGCCTGAACAAGGGCAGCCTGGACCTGCTGCTGGAAAAAGAGCTGGTGCAGGTGGAGGTGCGCCGGCATGCCCCCGGGGTGCGCCACGAACACTGGCTGGCGCAGCCCGAGCTGCCACTGAACCCCGAACAGCGCGCGGCCTTCGAGGCGGTGCGCGCCGGCTTCGACAGTTTCCACGCCTTCCTGCTGGCCGGGGTCACCGGCAGCGGCAAGACCGAGGTCTACCTGCAACTGATCCGCGAGACCCTGGAGGCCGGCAAGCAGGCGCTGGTGCTGATCCCCGAGATCAACCTGGGGCCGCAGACCCTGGCCCGCTTCGAGCAGCGCTTCAACGCGCGCATCGCCCTGCTGCATTCGGCGGTCAACGACCGCGAGCGCCTGGACGCCTGGCTGGCAGCGCGCGACGGCGAGGCCGACATTATTATCGGCACCCGCTCGGCGCTGTTCACGCCCATGAAGCACCCCGGCCTGATCATCATCGACGAAGAGCACGACGGCTCCTATAAACAGCAGGAAGGCCTGCGCTACCACGCCCGCGACCTGGCGCTGGTGCGCGCGCGCCAGGAGAACATCCCGATCCTGCTGGGCTCGGCCACGCCGTCGCTGGAAAGCCTGCACAACGCCTACACCGGCCGCTACGGCCTGCTGAAGCTGGAACACCGCGCCGGCGGCGCCAAGCAGCCCAAGTTCCTGCGCCTGGACGTAAAAAGCCGGCCGCTGGACAGCGGCATCAGCGGCCCGATGCAGCAGGCCATTGGCCAGACCCTGGCGGCCGGCCAGCAGGTGCTGGTGTTCCTCAACCGCCGCGGCTTCGCGCCGACGCTGCTGTGCCACGACTGCGGCTGGATGTCGGAGTGCCCGCGCTGCGACGCGCGCACCACCGTGCACCAGCGCTACGGTGAACTGCGTTGCCACCACTGCGGCCACGTGGAGCGCGTGCCCCGCCACTGCCCCAAGTGCAACACCGTGGACCTGCGGCCGGTGGGCGCCGGCACCGAGCGCGCCGAGGAACGCCTGAGCATTCTGTTCCCCGATTACCCGGTGCTGCGCGTGGACCGCGACAGCACCTCGCGCAAGGACGCGATGAACCAGCTGTTCGCCACCATCCAGAAGGGCCAGCCGTGCATTCTGGTGGGCACGCAGATGCTGGCCAAGGGGCATCACTTCCCGCGAGTCACCCTGGTGTCGATCCTGGATGCCGATGGCGGCCTGTTTTCCGGCGACTTCCGCGCCAGCGAGCGCATGGCCCAGCTGATCGTGCAGGTGGCGGGCCGTGCGGGCCGCGCCGAAGAGCCCGGCCGGGTGATCATCCAGACCCACCTGGCCGACCACCCGCTGCTGGTGCAACTCACCGAACAAGGCTACTTCGCCTTCGCCGAACAGGCCTTGAGCGAACGCCGCGCCGCCGGCCTGCCGCCCTTCGCCCACCTGGCGCTGCTGCGCGCCGAGGCGCACAAGCCGGGCCAGGCCGAAGCGTTCCTGGATGAAGCCTGCAGCGAGGCCGAACGCCTGCGGGAACAAATGCAGCTGGCGGGCATCGAACTGCTCGGCCCGGTGCCAGCCCCCATGGAGCGCCGCGCCGGCCGCTTCCGCGCGCAGCTGCTGTTGCAGGCCAGCGCCCGGGCGCCGCTGCACCGCCTGATCGCCAGCTGGCTGCTGGTGCTGGAGCAGATGCCCAGCGGCCGCCAGGTGCGCTGGTCGCTGGATGTCGACCCGGTGGACCTGTACTAATCAACTCCCGTAGCAGCTGCCGCAGGCTGCGTCCGCGATTTCCCCGCGTAATCGCGTGGCCCGGGACGCGGCCTGGCGGCCGCTGCTACGACTAGAATGCGATCCGGCATCAGCAAAGGTTGGCAACGCCCCACCAGCACCGGATAATATCCAGTTTTTCCACCCGCGCTTCCAGGCGCCGCCCGCCCATGCGGTCGAACGAGAAGACCATGAAAGACACCATTCGCCAGCTGATTCAACAAGCCCTCACCCAACTCGTCACGGAAGGTGTGTTGCCTGAAGGGCTGACGCCAGCGATCCAGGTGGAAAACGCCCGCGACAAGAAGAACGGCGACTTCGCCAGCAACATCGCCATGATGCTGGCCAAGCCGGCCGGCCTGAAACCGCGCGACCTGGCCGAGAAACTGATCGCCGCCCTGCCTGCCGACGCGCAGATCAGCAAGGTCGAGATCGCCGGCCCCGGCTTCCTGAACTTCTTCCAGAACACCCAGGCCCTGGCTGCCCGCCTGGACGCCGCCCTGGCCGACGCCCAGTTGGGCGTGCGCAAGGCCGGCGCCACCCAGCGCGTGGTGGTCGACCTGTCGGCCCCCAACCTGGCCAAGGAAATGCACGTCGGCCACCTGCGCTCCACCATCATCGGTGACGGCGTGGCCCGCGTGCTGGAGTTCCTCGGCGACACCGTGATCCGCCAGAACCACGTGGGCGATTGGGGCACCCAGTTCGGCATGCTGATGGCGTACCTGCAGGAAAACCCGATCACCAGCGACGAGCTGTCGGACCTGGAAAACTTCTACCGCGCCGCCAAGCAACGCTTCGACGAGTCCGAAGAGTTCGCCGACCGTGCCCGCGGCCTGGTGGTCAAGCTGCAGGCCGGCGACCCGGACTGCCTGGCCCTGTGGACCAAGTTCAAGGACATCTCGCTCTCGCACTGCCAGAAGATCTACGAGCTGCTGAACGTCAAGCTGACCATGGCCGACGTGATGGGCGAAAGCGCCTATAACGACGACCTGATCAACGTGGTCAACGACCTCAAGGCCGCCGGCCTGCTGGTAGAAAGCAATGGCGCCCAGTGCGTGTTCCTCGACGAGTTCAAGAACGCCGAGGGCGAGCCGCTGCCGGTGATCATCGTCAAGGCCGACGGCGGCTACCTGTACGCCACCACTGACCTGGCCGCCGTGCGCTACCGCAGCGGCAAGCTGGCCGCCGACCGCGCCCTGTACTTCGTCGACCAGCGCCAGGCCCTGCACTTCCAGCAAGTGTTCGCCGTGGCCCGCAAGGCCGGCTTCGTCACCCACCCGATGGACATGGAGCACATGGGCTTCGGCACCATGAACGGCGCCGACGGCCGCCCGTTCAAGACCCGTGACGGCGGCACCGTGAAGCTGATCGACCTGCTGACCGAAGCCCAGGAACGCGCCTACGCGCTGGTGAAGGAAAAGAACCCGGAACTGGCCGAGGACGAGCTGCGCAACATCGCCAAGGTGGTGGGCATCGACTCGGTGAAGTACGCCGACCTGTCCAAGCACCGCACCAGCGACTACAGCTTCAACTTCGACCTGATGCTGAACTTCGAAGGCAACACCGCCCCATACCTGCTGTACGCCTACACCCGTACTGCCGGCGTGTTCCGCAAGCTGGGCAAGAGCTTCGCCGACGTCGAAGGCGAGATCGTGCTGGAAGCGCCGCAGGAGCACGAACTGGCCGCCAAGCTGGCGCAGTTCGCTGAAATCCTGAACAACGTCGCTGAAAAGGGCACCCCGCACGTGCTGTGCACCTACCTGTACGACGTCGCCGGCCTGTTCTCCAGCTTCTACGAGAACTGCCCGGTGCTGGCCGCCGACACCCCGGCCCAGCAACAAAGCCGCCTGCGCCTGGCCGCCCTGACCGGTCGCACCCTCAAGCAAGGCCTGGAGCTGCTGGGCCTGGAAACTCTGGAGCGCATGTAAGTTGGTTGCCAAGAAAAAACCTGCTCCCAAGCGTGGCGCCAGCCGAAACTCCGCTCCAGCGAAAAAGCCGATCCCGGGTTGGGTATGGATGGCGGTCGGCCTCACGGTCGGCGCCTTCATCGTCTTCCTGATGAAGCTGGAGCCGGGGCATGACGACGTCAAGCGGGTGAAACCCGAGCAGGCCAAGGCCGACAAGATCGCCGAGGCCAACAAGACGCCGCCAAGCCCGCAGGCGCCGGTGAAGCCCAAGTACGACTTCTACACCCTGCTGCCCGAGTCGGAAGTGATCGTGCCGCCTGAAGCCGTGCCGGAGAAAACCCCGCCGGTGCCGGCGCAACCACCGGTCACCCCGGCGGAAGCGGCGAAGATCGACACCGCGCGCGCCCAGGCGGCGCTGTCGGGGCAGACGCCACCGCCAGCACCGGCGGTGATCAAGCCGGCGGCCACCACGCAGTTCTTCCTGCAGGCCGGCTCGTTCCGCAAGCAGTCCGATGCGGACCGCGTGCGCGCGCAGATCATCCTGCTGGGCCAGGCGGTGGCGGTTGAATCGGGCACCGTGAAGGACGAGACCTGGTACCGGGTGCTGGTCGGGCCGTTCAGCAACCGCGAACAGCTGACCGTGGCGCAGAAGCAGCTGTCGGGCAGCGGTTTCAGCAACTTGCTGTTACAACAACGCCAGACCCGCCAGTAGCCAGTAGCCGCTGCCGCCAGGCTGCGCCGGCCCTGTCATTCACTGGAGATCTTCAGCGAACACAAGGGCCAGCGCAGCCTGGCGGCAGCGGCTACGGGCATTCGCAACACCACCGCTCATCCCCCAAGGTTGAAATAGCCAACCGCACCCCCATATGAGTTTCCATCAGGGCATTTTCGCCCCGCTGCGTGGAGACTCTCCCCTTGACCACCATCGTTTCAGTTCGTCGCCACGGCAAAGTCGTCATGGGCGGCGACGGCCAGGTTTCCCTCGGTAATACCGTGATGAAAGGCAACGCCAAGAAAGTGCGCCGCCTGTACCACGGCCAGGTAATCGCCGGTTTTGCCGGTGCCACCGCCGACGCCTTCACGCTGTTCGAGCGTTTTGAAGGCCAACTGGAGAAACACCAGGGCCACCTCGTGCGCGCCGCCGTCGAGCTGGCCAAGGAATGGCGCACCGACCGTTCCCTGAGCCGCCTGGAAGCCATGCTTGCCGTGGCCAACAAGGACGCCTCCTTGATCATTACCGGCAACGGCGACGTCGTCGAACCCGAGGACGGCCTGATTGCCATGGGTTCGGGTGGTGCGTTCGCACAAGCCGCTGCCCGCGCGCTGCTGATGAAAACCGATTTGTCGGCCCGCGAAATCGCCGAGACCGCACTGGGCATCGCCGGCGACATCTGCGTGTTCACCAACCACAACCTGACCATCGAGGAGCAGGACCTCGCGGAGTAACAAGTTGTTCTGGCGCCCGGCTGCGGCCGGGCCTTCCCACGCTTGTCAGCACCGCTAGAGGACCGCCACATATCATGTCCATGACCCCCCGCGAGATCGTCCACGAACTCAACCGCCACATCATCGGCCAGGACGATGCCAAGCGCGCCGTCGCCATCGCCCTGCGCAACCGCTGGCGCCGCATGCAGCTGCCGGCCGAGCTGCGCGTTGAAGTGACGCCCAAGAACATCCTGATGATCGGCCCTACCGGCGTGGGCAAGACCGAGATCGCCCGCCGCCTGGCCAAGCTGGCCAACGCGCCATTCATCAAGGTCGAAGCTACCAAGTTCACCGAAGTGGGCTACGTGGGCCGCGACGTCGAGTCGATCATCCGTGACCTGGCCGACGCCGCCCTGAAGCTGCTGCGCGAGCAGGAGATCACCCGCGTGCAGCACCGCGCCGAAGACGCCGCCGAAGAGCGCATCCTCGACGCCCTGCTGCCGCCGGCACGCATGGGCTTCAACGAAGACCAGACCCACAGCACCGACTCCAACACCCGCCAGCTGTTCCGTAAGCGCCTGCGCGAAGGCCAGCTGGATGACAAGGAAATCGAGATCGAAGTGGCCGAAGCCATGGGCGTCGACATTTCCGCGCCACCGGGCATGGAAGAGATGACCAACCAGCTGCAGAACCTGTTCGCCAATATGGGCAAGGGCAAGAAGAAAGCCCGCAAGCTCAAGGTGAAGGAAGCCCTGAAGCTGGTGCGCGAGGAAGAAGCCGGTCGCCTGGTGAACGAGGAAGAGCTCAAGGCCAAGGCCCTGGAAGCAGTCGAGCAGCACGGCATCGTGTTCATCGACGAGATCGACAAGGTGGCCAAGCGCGGCAACGTCGGCGGCGCCGATGTGTCCCGTGAAGGCGTGCAGCGCGACCTGCTGCCGCTGATCGAAGGCTGCACCGTGAACACCAAGCTGGGCATGGTCAAGACCGACCACATCCTGTTCATCGCCAGCGGTGCCTTCCACCTGAGCAAGCCAAGCGACCTGGTGCCCGAGCTGCAAGGCCGCCTGCCGATCCGCGTGGAACTCAAGGCCCTGACCCCGGAAGACTTCGAGCGCATCCTGCAAGAGCCACACGCCTCGCTGACCGAGCAGTACCGCGAGCTGCTGAAGACCGAAGGCCTGAACATCGAGTTCGCGCCCGAGGGCATCAAGCGCCTGGCCGAGATCGCCTTCCAGGTCAACGAGAAGACCGAGAACATCGGTGCCCGCCGCCTGCACACGCTGCTGGAACGCCTGCTGGAAGAAGTGTCCTTCAGCGCCGGCGACCTGGCCAGCGCCCACGACGAGACGCCGATCCGCATCGACGCCGAGTACGTGAACAGCCACCTGGGCGAATTGGCCCAGAACGAAGATCTGTCTCGGTATATCCTGTAAGGCATGCATTCAACCCTGTAGCAGCGGCCGCAACGCCGCGTCAGGCAGGCGCACCGCGCTGGTCCTGACGCAGCCTGGCGGCAGCTGCTACGCGGTTGGCGCCAACCGTCAACAGGTGTTCCATCCATGTCCAAGCTCCCCACCGCCATCAACCTGCACAAAGCCTCGAAGACCCTGAGCCTCACCTACGGGCCGGACGAGGTGTACCACCTGCCCGCCGAATTCCTGCGCGTGCACTCCCCTTCCGCCGAGGTCCAGGGCCACGGCAAACCCATCCTGCAGTTCGGCAAGCAGGGCGTTGGCCTGTCCAAAATAGAGCCGGCCGGCCAGTACGCACTAAAATTGACCTTCGACGATGGCCACGACAGCGGCCTGTTCACCTGGGACTACCTCTACCAGCTGTCGATTCGCCAGGAGCAGCTGTGGGCGGATTACCTCGACGAGCTGCAAAAAGCCGGCAAGACCCGCGACCCCGCATTGTCGGTAGTCAAACTGATGCTCTAGCCCGCGGCTCGGATTTTCTAGAGAGCATTTTCTAATTCTATTTGCTTGAATGCCTTGGCAGCGGTCCTACAACGGTCGCTTGCGATTTCGTACAAAGTCGGGTAACCAATGGAAGTGGCAAGTTCCCTGCATCACTCAGGGCACTGGTCGGGTTCGGACGTTGCGAGAGAAGGTAGCCTTCCGCAGGCGCAGGATTGCCAGCAATACTCCGCGATGCATCGCCCGGCCAGTCGTTACACAACTGTTCGCTATCACTGGTCACCCGGGCAGTAGTACTGGCTCGCGGCTGCGCTGTCGGCACAGTCCCACCAGTACTCGTCTCAGGACAACGGAGCGTCGTAGATGAGTAACAAGAACAACGATGAACTGAAGTACCAGGCCTCGGAAAATACTCTGGGCCTGAACCCTGTCATCGGCTTGCGCGGCAAGGATCTGCTCAGCTCTGCGCGCATGATTTTGCGGCAGGCTCTCAAGCAGCCGCTGCACAGTGCCAAGCACGTGGCCCATTTTGGCATCGAACTGAAGAACGTGATCTTCGGCAAATCCAGCCTGGTACCGGAAAACGATGACCGTCGTTTCGGTGACCCGGCCTGGAGCCAGAACCCCCTCTACCGCCGCTACCTGCAGACCTACCTGGCGTGGCGCAAGGAGCTTCACGACTGGGCGGGCGAGAGCAACCTCTCGGCCCAGGACATCGCCCGCGCCCACTTCGTCATCAACCTGATGACCGAGGCCATGGCGCCCACCAACACCATGGCCAACCCGGCAGCGGTGAAGCGCTTCTTCGAGACCGGCGGCAAGAGCCTGCTCGACGGCCTGTCGCACCTGGCCAAGGACCTGGTGAACAACGGCGGCATGCCCAGCCAGGTCAACATGGACGCGTTCGAGGTGGGCAAGAACCTGGGCACCAGCGAGGGCGCGGTGATCTACCGCAACGACGTGCTGGAGCTGATCCAGTACAGCCCCATCACCGAGCAGACCCTGGAACGGCCGCTGCTGGTGGTACCGCCGCAGATCAACAAGTTCTACGTGTTCGACCTCAGCCCCGAGAAGAGCCTGGCGCGCTTCTGCCTGCGCAGCAACGTGCAGACCTTCATCATCAGCTGGCGCAACCCTACCAAGGCGCAGCGCGAGTGGGGCCTGTCGACCTACATCGACGCCCTGAAGGAAGCGGTGGACGTGGTGCTGGCCGTCACCGGCAGCAAGGACTTGAACATGCTCGGCGCCTGCTCGGGCGGCATCACCTGCACCGCGCTGCTGGGCCACTACGCCGCCCTGGGCGAGCGCAAGGTGAACGCCCTGACCCTGCTGGTGAGCGTGCTCGACACCACCCTGGACACCCAGGTGGCGCTGTTCGTCGACGAGCAGACCCTGGAGGCGGCCAAGCGCCACTCCTACCAATCGGGCGTGCTGGAAGGCAAGGACATGGCGAAGATCTTCGCCTGGATGCGCCCCAACGACCTGATCTGGAACTACTGGGTCAACAACTACCTGATGGGCAACGAGCCGCCGGTGTTCGACATCCTGTTCTGGAACAACGACACCACGCGCCTGCCGGCCGCCTTCCACGGCGACCTGATCGAAATGTTCAAGAACAACCCGCTGACCCGCGCCAACGCCCTGGAAGTCTGCGGCACCGCCATCGACCTGAAGCAGGTGGACAGCGATATTTTCTGCCTGGCGGGCACCAACGATCACATCACGCCATGGACTTCGTGCTACAAATCAGCACAACTGTTTGGCGGCAAGGTGGAGTTCGTGCTGTCGAGCAGCGGTCATATCCAGAGCATTCTCAACCCGCCGGGCAACCCCAAGGCGCGGTTCATGACCAATAGCGAGCTGACGTCCACCCCCGTGCAGTGGCAGGAGGATTCGACCAAGCACACCGATTCCTGGTGGTTGTACTGGGCAGCCTGGTTGACCGAACGTTCAGGGGAACTGAAAAAGGCGCCACTCAAGCTGGGCAACAAGGCGTACCCGGCCGGGGAGGCTTCACCCGGGACTTACGTGCACGAGCGCTGAGGCGCCAGGCCCGTCCGAGAACCGCCACGACAATTGGCGTGGCGGCACAACCTTATAGGGCTTGATGCATGCAGGAACAGTACATCTTCCGGACCGTGGATCTGGATGGCCAGGCCATCCGCACCGCGGTAAGGCCAGGCAAGCCGCATTTGACCCCACTGCTGATTTTCAACGGCATCGGCGCCAACCTGGAGCTGGTATTCCCCTTCGTGCAGGCGCTGGACCCTGACCTGGAAGTGATTGCGTTCGACGTGCCCGGGGTCGGTGGCTCCTCCACGCCCAGCTACCCCTACCGGTTCCCGGGGCTGGCACGCCTGACCGCGCGCATGCTCGACTACCTGGACTACGGCCAGGTGAACGCCATTGGCGTGTCGTGGGGCGGCGCGCTGGCCCAGCAGTTCGCCTACGACTACCCCGAGCGCTGCAAGAAACTGGTGCTGGCGGCCACGGCAGCCGGCGCGGTGATGGTGCCGGGCAAGCCCAAGGTGCTGTGGATGATGGCCAGCCCGCGGCGCTACATCCAGCCCTCGCACGTGGTGCGCATTGCCCCGGAGATCTACGGCGGTGCGTTCCGCCGCGACCCGGACCTGGCCATGAACCACGCCGCCAAGGTGCGTTCCTCGGGCAAGCTGGGCTACTACTGGCAGCTGTTCGCCGGGCTGGGCTGGACCAGCATCCACTGGCTGCACAAGATCCACCAGCCGACCCTGGTGCTGGCCGGCGACGACGACCCGCTTATCCCGCTGATCAATATGCGCCTGCTGGCCTGGCGCATTCCCAACGCCCAACTACACATAATCGACGACGGCCACCTGTTCCTGATTACCCGGGCGGAAGCCGTCGCGCCGATCATCATGAAGTTTCTCCAGGAAGAGCGCCAACGCGCGGTGATGCACCCGCAACCGGCGCCATTTCGCGGCCCCTGAGGGGCCGCTGGTTGTCGCGTGCGTGGCCGGAGTGCTGCCAACGCGATCAACGCAAGCGTGCTGCACGGCGCTTGCACCCATGTGTTGGTAGAAGGCCCGACGAAGGAGTGTTGACGCATGAAAGAGAAACCAGCCAAGGGGCACACGCCCATCGCTGCCACCTTTATGAACGCCCAGAGCGCGATCACCGGGCTGCGGGGTCGTGACCTGGTTTCGACCCTGCGCAGCGTAGGCCGCCACAGCCTGCTGCACCCGGTGCTCACCGCCCGCCACGCCATGCGCCTGGGCAGCCAGCTGAGCCGGGTGCTGATGGGCGACACCTTGCACCAGCCCAACCCCAAGGACAGCCGCTTCAGCGACCCCACCTGGAGCCTCAACCCCTTCTACCGCCGCGGGCTACAGGCCTACCTCAGCTGGCAGAAGGAGGTGAAGGCGTGGATCGACGAAAGCGGCCTGCCCGAGGACGACCGCGTGCGCGCGCACTTCGTCTTCGCGCTGATCAACGACGCCATGTCGCCCACCAACTCGCTGCTCAACCCGCTGGCGCTCAAGGAGCTGTTCAACTCCGGCGGCACCAGCGTGATCAAGGGCATCGGCCACCTGCTCGACGACCTGCGCCACAACGACGGCCTGCCCCGCCAGGTCAGCCGCGAGGCGTTCGAGGTGGGGAAGACCGTTGCCACCACGCCCGGCGCGGTGGTGTTTCGCAACGAACTGCTGGAGCTGATCCAGTACAAGCCCATGAGCGAGAAGCAGTACGCCAAGCCGCTGCTGATCGTGCCGCCGCAGATCAACAAGTACTACGTGTTCGACCTCAGCCCCACCAACAGCTTCGTCCAGTACGCGCTGAAGAATGGCCTGCAGGTGTTCACCATCAGTTGGCGCAACCCCGATGCCCGCCATCGCGAGTGGGGGCTGTCGACCTACGTGGAAGCACTGGAAGAAGCGGTGAACGTCTGCCGCTCCATCACCGCCTCGCGCGACGTGAACCTGATCGGCGCCTGCGCCGGCGGCCTGACCATGGCAGCCCTGCAAGGCGTGCTGCAAGCCAAGCGCCAGGGCCGCCGCGTAGCCAGCGCCACGTACCTTGTGAGCCTGCTGGACAGCCAGATCGAAAGCCCGGCGGCGCTGTTCATCGACGAGCAGGCGCTGGAGGCAGCCAAGCGCCGCTCCTACCAGCACGGCGTGCTGGACGGCCGCGACATGGCCCGGGTGTTCGCCTGGATGCGCCCCAACGACCTGATCTGGAATTACTTCGTCAACAACTACCTGCTGGGCAAGACCCCGCCGCCGTTCGACATCCTCTACTGGAACAACGACACCACGCGCCTGCCTGCCGCGCTGCACGGCGACCTGCTGGACTTCTTCAAGCACAACCCGCTCAGCCACTCCGGCGGCCTGGAGGTGTGCGGCACGGCCATCGACCTGTCCAAGGTCACCGTGGACAGCTTCAGCGTGGCCGGCATCAACGACCACATCACCCCGTGGGACGCGGTCTACCGCTCCACCCTGCTGCTGGGCGGCGAGCGCCGTTTCATCCTGTCCAACAGCGGCCACGTGCAAAGCATCCTCAACCCGCCGGGCAACCCCAAGGCCAACTACGTGGAAAACACCCGCCTGAGCAGCGACCCGCGGGCTTGGTACTACGACGCCAAGCACGTCGAAGGCAGCTGGTGGCCGGAATGGCTGAGCTGGATTCAAGCGCGCTCGGGCACCCAGCGCGAGACCCAGATGGCCCTCGGCAGCGCCACCTACCCGACCCTGGACGCCGCGCCAGGTACCTATGTGCTGGTGCGCTGACTTTTTGCTCAAGGACTGACAAGAAACCGGATGAAAACCCGCGACCGTATCCTGGCGTGTGCCCTGCAGCTGTTCAACCAGCAGGGCGAACCCAATGTCTCGACCATGGAGATCGCCAATGAAATGGGGATCAGCCCCGGCAACCTCTACTACCACTTCCACGGCAAGGAGCCGTTGATACTGGGGTTGTTCGAACGCTTCGAAGATGAGCTGACACCGCTGCTGGACCCACCTGAACACGTGGAACTCAGCGCCGAGGACTACTGGCTGTTCCTGCACCTGATCGTGGAGCGCATGGCCCAGTACCGCTTCCTGTTCCAGGACCTGTCCAACCTGGCCGGGCGCCTGCCCAAGCTGGCGCGCGGCGTGCGCAGCCTGCTCAACGGCATCAAGCGCACCCTGGCCTCGCTGCTGGCCAGCCTGAAAGCCCAGGGCCAGGTCACCAGCGACACCCAGGCCCTGGGGCAACTGGTGGAGCAGATCACCCTGACCCTGGTGTTTTCCCTGGACTACCAGCGCATCCTGGGCCGCGACGGCGAGGTGGGCGTGGTGGTGTACCAGATCATGATGCTGGTGGCCCCGCACCTGCACCCCGAGCCGAGGCACGCCGCCGAACGCATCGCGCTGCGTTACCTGGAGGGTTAATAGCACCACCACGCCAACCAAAACGCCAATCGCGTAGCAGCTGCCGAAGGCGGCGTCCCAGCCAACACTGGCCTATCAGCAAGTGCGCGGCGCCCGTGACGCGGCCTGGGGGCCGCTGCTACACGGGCAAATAAAAACGCCCGGCCTTTGCGGGGCCGGGCGTTTGGTCAGCCTGAGGTTATCAGGACTGCGGGGCGCTTGCCGGGGCCGACGCGCTGCTTGGCGCTGGCGCGGACGGGGCGGCGGCGCTGTTGGCGGTGGACGCCGGGGCAGCGCTGGCGGCCGGAGCGGCCGGCTTGGCGGCTGCCGGTTTTTTCACCGCAGGCTTTTTCGCCGCCGGCTTGGCAGCAGCCTTGGCGGCAGCGACTGGCTTGGCGGCTGCCTTGGTGGCGGTCTTGGCCGCTGCTGCGGTTTTCGCCGCAACCGGCTTGGCCACCGCCTTGGTGGCTGCCTTGGCGGTGGAAGCGGCCTTGGCCAGCGGTTTGGCCGCAGGCTTGGCAGCTGCGGTGCGGCTGGAGATCGGCGTCACCGATTGCCCGGTGAGCTTCTCGATCTGCTTGGTCAGGGTATCGACCTTGCTGTGCAGCTGCTTCACTTCCAGGCGGCTAGGCACGCCCAGGCGCGAAATGGCGCTGTTCAGGCGCTTGTCGAACGCTTCTTCCAGCTCGCTCCACTTGCCCAGTGCGCGCTCTTTCACATCGCCCACCCGCGACTTGGCGGTCTTGGCGGTGGACTTCACCGAGTCCACGCCCTTGTCGACTTCTTCCTTGGCCTGTTGCTCGGCTTTTTCGCCGTCCTTGACCAGGTTCTCGAAAAGCTTACTGCCGTCATTGCTGATCTTCGAGTAAGCGCCCAAACCAGCCAGCCAGATCTGACGCGAGTATTTCTCTACTTCGCCGACCCAGGAGCTGCCTTCTTTCTCAACCTTCTTCTTGCCAGCCATCCTGCTCTCCTTAATGTTTGCGCTCGACACGTTGAAGCAATGCCGTCAGCTCATCGAGCTTAGCAGAGAGTGTCTCAACGTCATGCCGGGACGGGATGCCGATGCGGTTCAAGGCACTGGCTACCCGGGAATCAAATGCGCTTTCGATGCGGTCTAGCTGCAGCTCGACCTTGCCCTTCACGGACTTGAGCTCGGCCTTCACCTCGCCCTTCACTTCGGCGATCTCGGTGTTGGCGGCCTTGATCTCGGCGTCGATCTTCTTCTTGCCGGTCTTTTCCACGTCTTCACCGGTCTTGATCAGCTCCTTGATGTAGCTGACGCCTTCCTTGCCTGCCTTGGCGTAGGCACCGATGCCGGCCAGCCAGATCTTGCGGGCGTAGGAACGAACCTCACCGGCGGCGTGTTCCGCCGGAACCTGGACCTTCTTCTTCAGGATCGCTTTTGCCATGGTGCACCTCATGCTTGTAAAGAGGGAGGATTGCCCACCCGACCACAGGGCATAGGCACACCTTAATGACAAAAATTAGAATGCTCACCCTAAGCACCAAAATCCGTTTGTCACGAAATATTCAGGGTTTTGACAAAAAACTCACATATGACGTCGTAGCATGCGTGTCGTTTTTGATTTCGGGCAGCTGACTCCGGTGCCTGATCGCCGAGAGTTGGAACCCACATGACCACCGCATCCCCCACAGTTGCCCGCCGCGCCCGCACCGATTGGGCAGGACTGGGCTGGCTTTTCCTGTTCTTCTGGTACTTCTCGGGCGTGACCCAGGCGCTGATCCTGGCCGCCGGCACCACCGGTTTCCAGGGCTTTCGTGACGCCTTCTTCCTCAGCGCCCTGTGGCTGATCCCGGTGCTGCTGTTCCCTTCGCGCACCAAGGTGATCGCCGCGGTCATCGGCATCGTGCTGTTCCTGTGCTCGCTGGGCAGCCTGTTCTACTTCCTGGTGTACCACCAGGAGTTCTCCCAGAGCGTGATCTTCATCATGTTCGAGTCCAACAACGCTGAAGCCGGCGAGTACCTGGGCCAATACTTCCAGTGGTGGATGGTGCCGGCATTCCTGTTCTACGCAGCGGTGCCGGTGTTCATCTGGACCCGCCTGCGCCCAGTGCGCATCAGCACCACCAAGGCCATCGCGGTGAGCCTGGCGCTGATCCTGGGCCTGGTGGTGTGGCCGCTGGTGAAAGCGGTGAAGAAGAAAGGCGGCTTCGAAAACGGCATGGAAAACTTCCAGAGTCGCATGGAGCCGGCGGTGCCGTGGCAGCTGGTGATCGGCTATAACAACTACCTCAAGCAACTGGACGGCATGCAGGACATGCTGGCGCTGGACGCGAAGATCCCGCCGCTGACCAACCTGAAGGACACGGCTGCCGGCCAGCCGTCCACCCTGGTGCTGGTGATTGGCGAGTCGACCAACCGCGGCCACATGAGCCTGTACGGCTATGGCCGTGACACCAACCCCGAACTGAGCAAGCTGCGCGACCAGTTGAGCATCTTCAACGACGTGGTCACCCCGCGCCCCTACACCATCGAGGCGCTACAACAGGTGCTGACCTTCGCCGACGAAGAGCACCCCGACCTGTTCCTGAAGACGCCGTCCATCGTCAAGATGATGAAGCAGGCCGGCTACAAGACCTTCTGGATCACCAACCAGCAGACCCTGACCAAGCGCAACACCATGCTCACCACCTTCTCTGCGCAGGCGGACGAGCAGTCGTACATGAACAACAACCGCAACCAGAACGCCCGCCAGTACGACGGCGACGTGATCGAGCCGTTCACCAAGGCCCTGGCCGACAGCGCACCGCGCAAGCTGATCGTGATCCACCTGCTGGGCACCCACGTCAGCTACCAGTACCGCTTCCCGCCAGAGTTCGACAAGTTCAAGGATAACGTCGGCGTGCCGCCGTCGATCACCGGCGAACGCCTGCAAACCTACAACGACTACGACAACGCGGTGCTGTACAACGACTTCGTGGTGTCGAGCCTGATCAAGAACTACCAGGCCGCCGACCCGAACGGCTTCCTGCTGTACCTGTCCGACCACGGCGAAGACGTGTACGACTCGGGCGACCACACCAACCTGGGCCGCAACGAAGGCAACCCGACCTCGGCCATGTACACCATCCCGTTCATGGTCTACGCCTCGCCGAAATGGAAGGCTGACCACGCGTGGGGCTTCCAGGGCGACGCCAACCGGCCGTACAGCACCCAGAACCTGATCCACACGTGGGCAGACCTGGCGGGCCTGAGCTTCAACGAATGGGACCCGACCAAGAGCATCGTCAACGACAAGTTCGTGGCGCGCCCGCGCTTGATCGGCGACCCGTACAACCCCAAGACCCTGCGTGACTACGCCACCATCGCGCCCAAGGCCGACGGCACCGCCGTAGTCCAGAAGTAACCACCCCCCCTGTAACAGCGGCCGCAAGGCCGCGTCACAGGCACCGCGCAAGCAGCTGACGCCGCCTGGCGGCAGCTGCTACGGGTCAGCTGACCAGCGCTTTATCCAGCGCCTTCTCGATCTCGCCCTTGATCGACGAGCCCATGATCGACAGCATCATGCCCAGCTTCAGGTCCACGCGGATGGTGTCTTCACCGATGCGGATGGTACCGCTGGCGCCGCTGCGCTTGACCTCTACCACATCCCCGTCCCACCGGGCCTGCAGGTCATATTCCCTGGCCAGCTTGTCCACCAGCACCTCGGCTTTCTGCCGGGCCGCATCGCGCCCAAGGCCATGTTTGCGCTCAACGCTGATTTGCGTCATCCAACCAGTCCCGCTCAAGTGATAATGCTGGCTATAGTAGCGCGGTTGCGCTTCCAAGCCATCTGCGACCAGCCTTGCCAAGACAAAGCCGGCCATGGGGATTAGAATGGCCAGTAATTTTTTCCGGTGACAGCGATATGACCGATCAGCGCAAAGCCAGCGATGCCGAACCTACTACCCACTTCGGCTACAAGAACGTGCCCGAAAGCAAGAAGGCCGAGAAGGTCGCCGAGGTATTCCACTCGGTAGCGGCCAAGTACGACCTGATGAACGACGTGCTCTCGGGCGGCATGCACCGGCTGTGGAAACGCTTCGCCATCGAACTGTCGGGCGTGCGCAGCGGCAACCGCGTGCTGGACATCGCCGGCGGCACGGGCGACCTGACCCGCAAGTTCTCCCACCTGGTGGGCAGCAGCGGCGAAGTGGTACTGGCCGACATCAACGCCTCCATGCTCAAGGTAGGCCGCGACCGCCTGCTGGACCTGGGCGTGGCCGGCAACGTCAAGTTCGTCCAGGCCGACGCCGAGAAGCTGCCGTTCCCGGACAACTACTTCGACTGCGTGACCATCGCCTTCGGCCTGCGTAACGTCACCCACAAGGAAGACGCCATCGCCTCGATGCTGCGCGTGCTCAAGCCGGGCGGCCGCCTGCTGGTGCTGGAGTTCTCCAAGCCCACCAACAAGCTGATGTCCAAGGTGTATGACGCCTATTCGTTCGCGTTCATGCCGCTGGCCGGCAAGCTGATCACCAACGACTCGGAAAGCTACCGCTACCTGGCCGAATCGATCCGCATGCACCCGGACCAGGAAACCCTGAAGTCGATGATGGTGCAGGCCGGCTTCGACCGCGTCACCTACCACAACATGACCTCGGGCATCGTCGCCCTGCACCGCGGCATCAAGCCCTGATGCTGTACAGCGGCCTGATCGCCAGCGCCGAGCACGGCCTCAACCGTGTGCTGCGCCTGGACAGCACGGCGTTGCCACGGCTGGCGCGCCTGGCCGGCAAGGTGATCGAGATCGATTGCCTGATGCCGGCCATGAAACTGTTCATCCTGCCCAGCGGTGAAGGCCTGATGCTGGCCAGCCAATGGGCGGCGCCGGCCGACTGCGTGCTGCAGGCCCCGGCCAGCAGCCTGGCGCAGCTGGCGGTGAGCCGCGACAAGACCGCCGTGCTGCACAGCCCGCAAGTGGACCTGGCCGGCGACAGCGCCGTGCTGCTGGAACTGGTGGCGGTGCTGCAGGACCTGGAACTGGACTGGGAATACGAGCTGCAACGCTGGCTCGGCCCGGTGGCCAGCCAGCTGATCAGCGGCCACCTGCGCCGCGACGCCAGCTGGGTGCGCAAGGGCCTGTCCAGCCTGAACCAGAACATGGCCGAATACCTGGCCGAAGAAACCCGCACCCTGGTGGGCAAGCACGAAGCCGAAGCCAGGTTTGCCGAAATCGACGAGCTCAAGCTCGATGTCGAACGCCTCGAAGCGCGCCTTGAGCGCCTCGCCCGATCCCTCAAACCTAGCGATAACGCATGAAGCTGCTTGCCGTCCGCCGTTTGTTGCGCATTCAGCGCGTCGTGATCCGCTACCGTCTCGATGACCTGTTATTCGCCCTCCCCCTGCCGTGGTTCCTGCGCATCACGCGCTTCGCCATGCCCTGGCGCTGGCTGCCGCGCAAGCGCCTGGAGCTGACCCGTGGCGCCGCCCTGCGCCTGGCGCTGCAGGACCTGGGGCCGATCTTCATCAAGTTCGGCCAGCTGCTGTCCACGCGCCGCGACCTGTTGCCCGAAGACATCGCCGACGAGCTGATGCTGCTGCAGGACCGCGTGCCGCCGTTCGACCCGCAGCAGGCCATCAAGCTCATCGAAGAGCAACTGGGCAGCAAGATCGTCGAGGTGTTCAGCCGCTTCGACGTCGAACCGCTGGCCTCGGCCTCGGTGGCCCAGGTGCACTCGGCGCAGCTGCGCAGCGGCGAGGAAGTGGTGGTCAAGGTGGTGCGCCCCGGGCTCAAGCCGGTCATCGGCCAGGACCTGGCGTGGCTGTTCCTGCTGGCGCGCTGGGCCGAGAAGTTCTCGGCCGACGCGCGCCTGCTGCACCCGGTGGACGTGGTCGCCGACTACGAGAAGACCATCTACGACGAGCTCGACCTGCTGCGCGAGGCGGCCAACTCCAGCCAGCTGCGGCGCAACTTCGAAGCCTCGGACATGCTCTACGTGCCCCAGGTGTACTGGGACTGGTGCCGCCCCAAGGTGCTGGTGATGGAGCGTATCTACGGCATCCAGGTCACGGACCTGGCCACCCTGGCCGACCAGCGCACCGACATGAAGCTGCTGGCCGAACGCGGCGTGGAGATCTTCTTCACCCAGGTGTTCCGCGACAGCTTCTTCCACGCCGACATGCACCCGGGCAACATCTTCATCAGCACGGTGGCGCCGTGGAGCCCCAAGTACATCGCCATCGACTGCGGCATCGTCGGCAGCCTCACGCCCGAGGACCAGGACTACCTGGCGCGCAACCTGTTTGCGTTCTTCAAGCGTGACTACCGCCGCGTGGCCCAGCTGCACATCGACTCGGGCTGGGTGCCGGCCGAGACCAAGCTCAATGAGTTCGAGGCGGCGATCCGCACCGTCTGCGAGCCGATCTTCGAGAAACCGCTGAAGGACATCTCCTTCGGCCAGGTGCTGATGCGCCTGTTCCAGACCGCGCGGCGCTTCAACATGGAAGTGCAGCCGCAGCTGGTGCTGCTGCAAAAGACCCTGCTGAACATCGAGGGCCTGGGCCGCCAGCTGTACCCGGACCTGGACCTGTGGAGCACCGCCCAACCGTTCCTGGAACGCTGGATGCGCGAGCGCATGAGCCCCAAGAGCCTGTTCCACAACGTGCAATCCCAGGTAGAGCAACTGCCGCACCTGGCCAACATGACCCGCGACCTGCTGGAACGCATGTCGCAGCCCCACGCCAAGGACGCCCCGCCGCCCTGGCAGCAGCCACGCGAACAGCGCGTGTTGCGCGTGGTGGGTGGCGCCCTGCTGGCCGGGGGTGCGACACTGGCCGCCACCGGCGGCGCCATTGACAGCCTGGCCGCGTGGCCCGCGTGGATCATGCTGGCCGCGGGCCTGTACCTGGTCGCGCGTTGATAGCCAGCCGCCCATCGGGGTGGCACACTAGTGAGGAGTTCGAGCTGATCGAACTCGTTGTCGGAGTCAAAAATGAAAGACTGGCTGGACGAGATCAACTGGAACAGCGACGGCCTTGTCCCGGCCATCGCCCAGGATCACAAGACCGGGCGCGTGCTGATGATGGCCTGGATGAACCGCGAGGCGCTGGCCCTGACCGCCGCCGAGAACCGCGCCATCTACTGGTCGCGCTCGCGCGGCAAGCTGTGGCGCAAGGGCGAGGACTCAGGCCACGTGCAGCACCTGCACGAAATGCGCCTGGACTGCGACGCCGACGTGATTATCCTGATGGTTGAACAAGTGGGCGACATTGCCTGCCATACTGGTCGTCAGAGCTGCTTCTACCGCGTCTACGAAAACGGCGGCTGGCAAACCGTCGACCCCGTGCTCAAGGACCCGAAAGCCATCTACCAGCCAGGACACTCCCATGACTGACAGCACCCTGACCCGGCTCGCCGAGGTACTGGAGTCGCGCAAAGGCGCCGAGCCAGACAGCTCGTACGTCGCAAGCCTGTACCACAAGGGCCTGAACAAGATTCTGGAAAAGGTCGGCGAAGAGTCGGTCGAGACCATCATCGCCGCCAAGGACGCCGCCGTCAGCGGAGATTACAGCGATGTCATCTATGAAACCGCCGATCTGTGGTTCCATAGCCTGGTCATGCTGGCTGCGCTGGGGCAACACCCGCAGGCCGTCCTGGACGAACTGGACCGCCGCTTCGGGCTTTCCGGCCACGCCGAAAAAGCCGCCCGCCAGCCTTCTGCATAACGTATCGAACGAGGAATTACCCCATGGGTCTCTTTGACTGGAAACACTGGATTGTCATCCTGATTGTCGTGGTACTGGTGTTCGGTACCAAGAAACTGAAAAACCTGGGCACCGACGTCGGCGAGTCCATCAAGGGCTTCCGCAAGGCCATGAACGACGACGAAAAGCCCGCCGACCAGCCGGTGCCACCTGCCCAGCCAGTGCACCCGCAGGCCACCTCGCCCCTGAGCCAGCCGCACACCATCGATGCCACGGCCCAGAAAGTCGAAGACCCCATCAGGAAAGACTGAAGTCATGTTCGGGATCAGCTTCAGCGAATTGCTTCTGGTGGGCCTGGTGGCCCTGCTGGTGCTCGGCCCCGAGCGCCTGCCGGGCGCCGCCCGCACCGCCGGCCTGTGGGTAGGCCGGCTCAAGCGCAGCTTCAATGCGATCAAGGCGGAAGTGGAACGTGAAATCGGCGCCGACGAGATTCGCCGGCAGCTGCACAACGAGCACATCCTCTCGCTGGAACAGGAAGCGAAGAAGATCCTCAACCCGCTTGTGCAGCCACCGGTCGCCCAACCTCAACAGGTCCAGACGCCTCCCCCCGTAGGAGCCGACCTTGGTCGCGATAGCCACACCGCGCAACCCACCCAGGCTCACCCGGCACAGCCATCGCCCGAGCAAGTCCCCGGCGCCCACACGCCGCCTCACGATCCGACCCAGCCGCCGCGAGCCCCATGAGCGAAATTCCCGAAAACGACCAGCCCATGCCGCTGGTCTCGCACCTCACCGAGCTGCGAACCCGCCTGCTGCGCTGCGTAGCGGCGATCTTCGTCATCTTCGCCGCGCTGTTCGCCTTCACCCAGCAGATCTACACCTTCGTCTCGGTGCCGCTGCGTGAATACCTGCCGGCGGGCGCGACCATGATCGCCACCGACGTGTCGTCGCCGTTCCTGACGCCGCTGAAGCTGACCATGATGGTCTCGCTGTTCCTGGCCATCCCTGTCATCCTGCACCAGATCTGGGGCTTCATCGCGCCCGGCCTGTACAAGCATGAGAAGCGCGTGGCAGTGCCGCTGCTGATCTCCAGCATCCTGCTGTTCTACTGCGGCATGGCCTTCGCGTATTTCCTGGTGTTCCCGCTGATCTTCAAGTTCTTCGCCTCGGCCACCCCGGCCGGCGTGCAGATGATGACCGACATCACCAGCTACCTCGACTTCGTCATGACCCTGTTCTTCGCCTTCGGCGTGGCCTTCGAGATCCCCGTGGCCGTGGTGCTGCTGGTGTGGATCGGCGTGGTCGACGTCAAGCAGCTTAAGAAGATGCGCCCGTACGTGATCATCGGCTGCTTCGTGGTCGGCATGCTCCTGACCCCGCCGGACATCTTCTCGCAGACCCTGCTGGCCGTGCCCATGTGGATGCTGTTCGAGATCGGCGTGCTGTTTGGCGGCCTGGTCAGCAAGCGCGGCGATCATGAAGAAGACGCCAGCGACCACAACGACCAGCCGCCAGCGACCCAGCCGTGAACCTGTTGTTGCTCGAGGAGGCCGATTTCATCGCGGCCGACCGGGTGGTCCTGCGCGACCGCCGCCTGAAGCACATGCAGGAAGTGCATGGCGTGGCCGTGGGCGACAGCCTGCGCGTGGGCCGCATCAACGGCCTGATGGGCCGCGCCGAGGTGCTGCGCCTGGAAGCCCGCGAAGCCGAGCTGCAGGTGGTCCTGGACCAGCCGCCGCCGGCCAAACTGCCGCTGACCCTGGTGCTGGCCCTGCCGCGGCCGAAAATGCTCCGGCGGGTGTTCCAGACCGTGGCCACCATGGGCGTGGCCAAGGTCATCCTGGTGAACAGCTACCGGGTGGAGAAAAGCTTCTGGCAGACGCCCTTCCTGCAGCCCGCCGCCATTCGCGAGAACCTGGTGCTGGGCCTGGAACAGGCGCGTGACACCGTGCTGCCGGAAATCATCATCGAGAAACGCTTCAAGCCCTTCGTCGAAGACCGCCTGCCGGCCATCGCCGACGGCACCCTGGGCCTGGTCGGCCACCCCGGCGATCACCCGCCCTGCCCCCGCGGCCTGAGCGAGCCGGTCACCCTGGCAATCGGCCCGGAAGGCGGCTGGATTCCCTACGAGGTCGAACTGCTGGGCAAGGCAGGCCTGAACCCGGTGCAACTGGGCGAGCGCATCCTGCGCGTCGAGACTGCCGTCACCGCGCTGCTGGCGCGTTTGTTCTAACCCCGTAGCCGCTGCCGTCAGGCTGCGCTGGCCCTATGCCCCACAGCAGATCCCGAGCGCGGCATAAGCCCGGCGGCTACAGGCTACCCCCCATAAAAGTCCGATCCACGGTATTACAGATCCTAGGCACAGGGCCGATACAAAGGCACGCTAATGGCAAAACGCCCTGTCTGCTCGCTAGGAGTGCAAGCGCATGTATCGTTGGATGCAATACCACCTCGGGCACATCGGTGTGCAACGCAAATTGATGCTGGGCTTCGGCCTGGTGCTGGCCATGACCCTGCTCACCTTCACCGCCGGCTGGAACGGCCTGGGCGCGCTGATCGAGCGAGGCAACAAACTCAACACCATCGCCACCATCAGTGACCTGACCCGCGACCTGCGCATCGCCCGCCTGAGCGTGGCGAACGAGAACGGCAGCATCGAAGGCGTGCTGGCGGTGCTGGGCAAGCTGGACACCCAGCTGGCCAGCGCCCACGCGCTGCTTACCTCCCCTGAGGACGTGGAACGCTTGGAGCGGCAGATCAGCGCCACCCGCGACTACCGCCAGACCGTCACCGAGCTGGACCAGGCGCGCAAGGCCAATGACCCGCAGCGCGACACCGCGCCGCTGTTCAAGCGCCTGGCCGATGACGGCAGCGTGCTGCTGGACATGAGTGCCGAGCTGACCCGCTCGCAAACCGCCAAGCGCGACACCGACGCCACCAGCGCCAGGCAATGGCTGGCGGGCAGCGCGCTCATGGCCCTGGTGTTCAGCGTGCTGGCCGGTTTCGCCATCACCCGCCAGGTGGTGCGCCCGCTGCACGCCACCCTGAAAATCATGGACGAGGTGGCCGCCGGCGACCTCACCCACGCCCACACCGTGGACCGCAGCGACGAGTTGGGCCAGTTGCAGAACAGCCTGCAGCGCATGACCGTGGGCCTGCGTACCCTGATCGCCGGGATCAGCGACGGCGTCACCCAGCTGGCCAGCGCCGCCGAGGAGCTGTCGGCGGTCACCGAGCAGACCAGCGCCGGCGTCACCAGCCAGAAAGTCGAGACCGACCAGGTGGCCACCGCCATGAACCAGATGGCCGCCACCGTGCAGGAAGTGGCGCGCAACGCCGAGCAGGCCAGCGAGGCAGCCGTAGCCGCTGACCAGCAGGCCCGCGAGGGCGACCGGGTGGTGAGCGAGGCCATCGAGCAGATCGAGCGCCTGGCGGCCGAGGTGGGGCATTCCACCGAGGCCATGGGCCACCTCAAGCGCGAAAGCGACAAGATTGGCGGCGTGCTGGACGTGATCAAGTCCGTGGCCCAGCAGACCAACCTGCTGGCCCTCAACGCCGCCATCGAGGCCGCCCGCGCAGGCGAAGCCGGCCGCGGCTTCGCCGTGGTGGCCGACGAGGTGCGCAGCCTGGCCCAGCGCACGCAGAAATCCACCGAAGAGATCGAGCAACTGATCGCCGGCCTGCAAAGCGGCACCCAGCAAGTCGCCACCGTGATGGACAACAGCCGCAGCCTCACCGACAGCAGCGTCGAACTGACCCGCCGCGCCGGCAACTCGCTGGAAAACATCACCCGCACGGTGTCGACCATCCAGAACATGAACCAGCAGATCGCCGCGGCAGCCGAGCAGCAGAGCGCGGTGGCCGAAGAGATCAACCGTAGCGTGCTGAACGTGCGGGATGTGTCGGACCAGACCTCGGCGGCCAGTGAAGAAACGGCGGCGTCGAGCATCGAACTGGCGCGGTTGGGTACCCACCTCCAAGGCCTGGTAGGCCGCTTCCGAGTCTAACCCCGTAGCAGCTGCCGAAGGCTGCGTCCGGGGCCATCCGCGGCGCCTGCAGACGCCGCCTGGCGGCAGCTGCTACGGGATGGGATGCCAGGGATAGGCTCCCCGGGTCGCTGAACACAGCGATCAGGTGTGCAAGCCTGAGGTACCCTTTGCGACTGCGGTAGAATGCTGTCGGCGTCTTGTTGCGCCTTCAGAAAACTATGGCGGCCGGCGCAGGAGGACTTCGGTCCTGCTGGGGTCGAAGGGTACCCAGTCTTGCACACCTGCGTTCGGCCGCCACCCAATGCGTGCAAGCGTTGGCGGCGGCTTAAATACCCTTCGGAGTTTTTTGAATGCTTACAGAACCCACTACTTTCGGTCCGCAAGACCGCAACGGCGTACCGCTGTTCACCGTCAGCGAAGACCTGCACCCCGACGACGCCCTCACCCACGCCTCCCTGCTGCTCGGTTACGCCGGCGCCGTTGCTTACGAAATCGCAGACAGCGACACCCTGGGCGACAAGCGCTTGGCACGCGCCATCATCCCGCTGATCGATGCAGCCAAGGCGCTGGTGGATGCCACAACCCTCACATGACACGCCGGCTTCTGTAGCCGCTGCCGCCAGGCTGCGCTGGCCCCTGGGTACGCTGCATATTTGCTGCGCAAGTTAGAACCCGCGCAGCCTTCGGCAGCGGCTACAGGGAATCCGCGTGCGCCGCTGACGCCGCCTGGCGGCAGCTGCTACGGGGTGGGCGTCCTACAAGGTTACGGCAATTTCGGAAACGTCCGACTTGAGGTCGCGGGGTGCCGGGGATAGGCTCCCCGGGTCGCTGAACACAGCGATCAGGTGTGCAAGCCTGAGGGGAATATTTGCGGCTGTTGTAGAATGCTTGCCGGCGTACCTGTACGCCTTCAAGAAAGCTATGGCGGCTGTACACGGGAGGGCTTCGGCCCTGCTGGGTTTTCAGATATTCCCCCGGTCTTGCACACCTGTGTCCAGCCGCCACCCCTGATTGCGTGCAAGCAATCAGGTTGGCGCCAATCTTCTTGCCAAGGTTTCTTGTAATGAATATCGATGTTTCCTGCCTGACCAAAAGCCAGTCGTTCGGCCCCCAAGACCGCAACGGCGTACCGCTGTTCACCGTCAGCGAAGACCTGCACCCCGATGATGCCCTCACCCACGCCTCCCTGCTGCTCGGTTACGCCGGCGCCGTTGCTTACGAAATCGCAGACAGCGACACCCTGGGCGACAAGCGCCTGGCACGCGCCATCATCCCGCTGATCGATGCAGCCAAGGCGCTGGTGGATGCCACAACCCTCACATGACACGCCGGCGTCTGTAGCCGCTGCCGCCAGGCTGCGCTGGCCCCTGGGTACGCTGCATATTTGCTGCGCTAGTTAGAACCCGCGCAGCCTTCGGCAGCGGCTACAGGGAATCCGCGTGCGCCGCGGACGCAGCCTGGCGGCAGCTGCTACGGGGTGGGCGTCCTACAATTTCGGAAACGTCCGACTTGAGGTCGTGGGATGCCAGGGATAGGCACCCCGTAGCAGCTGCCGAAGGCTGCGTCCGGGGCATCCGGGGTGCCTGCTGACGCCGCCTGGCGGCAGCTGCTACGGAAGGTGCGTACTTATGCTTACAGCACCTGGCGCAGGAACGCCTGGGCGCGGGGGTCGCGGGGGTTGGCGAAGAATTGCTCGGGGGGCGAGTCTTCCAGCAGTTTGCCGTGATCGAAGAACAGCACCCGGTGCGCCACTTCGCGGGCGAAGCCCATTTCGTGGGTGACGCAGATCATGGTCATGCCTTCCAGCGCCAGGGTCTTCATCACGTCCAGCACTTCGCCGACCATTTCCGGGTCCAGGGCCGAGGTGGGCTCGTCGAACAGCATCACCTTGGGGTCCATGGCCAGCGCGCGGGCGATGGCCACGCGCTGTTGCTGGCCGCCCGACAGGCGCGACGGGAATTCATTGGCCTTCTGGCCGATGCCCACCTTGTCCAGCAGCATGCGCGCCTTTTCCTCGCGCTCCTTCTTGCTGCGCTTGCGCACGATCTTCTGCGCCAGGCACAGGTTTTCCAGCACGGTCATGTGCGGGAACAGGTTGAAGTGCTGGAACACCATGCCCACTTCGCGGCGGTAGGCGTTGATGTCGGTTTTCGGGTCGGCCAGGGACAGGCCGTCGATGCTCACGGTGCCGGCGTCGAACTGTTCCAGGCCGTTCAGGCAGCGCAGGAAAGTAGACTTGCCCGAGCCCGAAGGCCCCACCACCACCAGCACTTCGCCCTTGGCCACCTGCGTGGTCACGTGGTCCACCGCGCGCACCACATGGCCGCGGGTGTCGAAGACTTTCACCAGATCACGAACTTCAATCACTTTGTGCAAGCCTCCGCTCAAGCCGGCTGGCGAAGTGCGACAGCGGCAGGTTGATCAGCAAATACAGGGCCGCCACGCAGAACCAGATCTCGAACGTGGAGAACGAGGTGGTGATGGCTTCGCGGCCGGCCTTGGTCAGTTCGGTGATGGAGATCACCGACACCAGCGAGGTGTCCTTGACCAGGCTGATGAACTGCCCGGCCAGGGGCGGCAGCACGCGCTTGAACGCCTGCGGCAAAATCACATGGCGCATCGACTGGCCAGCGCTCAGGCCCAGCGAACGGGCCGCCTCGCCCTGGCCACGGGCGATGGACTGCACGCCGGCACGGACGATCTCGGCCACGTAGGCGCCGGTGAACAGCGCCAGCGCCGCCACGCCGGCGAACTCGCGCGACAGGTTGAGCACGGTGCCGATGAAGAAGTAGAAGATGAACAGCTGCACCAGCAGCGGCGTGCCGCGCACCAACTCGACGTACACCGTGGACAGGTCGCGCAGGGTGGGGTTGCCGGACAGGCGGCACAACCCGGCGACCAGGCCGATGAACAGGCCGATCACCCCCGACACCACCGAGATCCACACCGTGGCCCACAGGCCCCAGGCCAGCGGCCCTGCGGCCCAGTGACGGGTGACGCCTACCGGGTCACCTTCGGAGATATCGTCGCCTTGGGACACTCTCACGCTGTCCTGGGCCACGGTCAGCACCTGCTGGTCGCCGTCCTCGTCCTTGAGCGTCACCCGGGTCATGCTGCCCTGGGCGTCGATGGCCTCGACCGTGCCGTTGCCAGTGGCGCGCTGAACGTCTTCGGCCTGGTAGGCGAAGTACTGCGGCACGCGGCTCCAGCGCCACTCGTAGGAAATCAGCGAAGTCGCGTAAAACAGGGTGACAGCCAGGCCCACCAGGACCAGCGCCGTCAGCCCGTGCCAGGGCCACTGGGCTTTCTTGTGTTTGATCACTACTGCCTTTCCGTAAATGCGAACGCGCGGGCAAGCCCGCGCGCTGGTGTCAGACAAGGACGACTGGGGTTATTCCATGTCCTTGAGCCACGTGGTGCTCTTGAACCACTTGTCGTGAATGCGATCGTAGGACCCGTCTTCGTGGGCCTGGCGCAGGAAGTTGTTGATGAAGTTCAGGCTGTCGTAGTCGCCCTTCTTCAGGCCGAAGGCCAGCGGCTCGTAGGTGAACGGCTTCTCCAGGTACACCAGCTTGCCGTTGCCGGCCTTGTCGACGGCCACCACGTTGTAGGGCGAATCGTAGACGAAGGCGTCGGCCTTGCCGTTGACCACGTCCATCACCGCTTCCTGCTCGTTGTCATAGCCGTGGTACTGGGCCTTGGACATCAGCTTGCGCGAGACCATCTCGCCGGTGGTGCCAACCTTGGAGGTCAGGCGGTACTGGGGATCGTTCAGGTCTTTGTAGGACTTGATGGTGCCTTGCAGCTCCTTGCGGATCAGCAGGGTCTGGCCGACGACGATGAAGGGGTCGCTGAAGTTGATGCGCAGGTTGCGTTCCTGGGTCAGGGTCAGGCCGCTGCCGATCAGGTCGAACTTGTCGGTCATCAGCGCCGGGATGATGCCGTCGAGGCTGGTGGACACCAGCTCCAGCTTCACGCCCATGGACTTGGCCATGGCCTTGAGCAGGTCGACTTCGAAGCCGATGATCTCGCCGCGCTTGTCGGTCATCTCGAATGGCATGTAGGTAGGGTCCATGCCCACCCGCAGCGTGCCGCGCTTGACCGCGTCATCGATGGCGCCCGCCTGGGCGGAACCCACTGCGCCCAGCGCCATGACGCCCAGCAGCAGCATCGACAGATACTTCTTCATCACCAAGTCCCCTAACTAACGCGTTGCAATGTGCTCGCGCGTGTCAATTCAGGGCGCCGCACATTGGGGGCGCACCATTTCGGGGTGCGATCCTAACGTACTCGTCTGGTAGTACAAGTGCTGAAGAGGGATTTAATGCGCAAAGGTCGACAGAAAGTGACCGTTGGCAGTGTTTCCAGAGGTTTCCAGCGGCCCCGGGCAGTGCGCCCGGGGCCTTTGGAATCACGCGTTGGCCAGGGCTGGCGGCGTGGATGAGTGCGGTTGCAGCGGCAGCAGCGGCGAATGCGGGTCCGCTTCCAGCGACTGGCGCCAGGCGCCGAGCCAGGCATCGTTGCCTTCGCTCCAAACCAGTGCATGCAGGCGCGCCAGCGCCACCGGGTCGCTGAGCAGGTGCAGGCGGGTGTTGCCGTCCAGCTTCAGCGGGCCGACGCTGAGCGCCTTGCGAATACGCTCCTCGCGCAGCGATTCGATCGGCGCCACCGAACGGTGCCGCGCAGTGGCCAGGGCACAGGCCAGGGCGTTCTGCTGCGGGTCCACCACGGCGCGGATGAAGCCATCCTTCAGCGCGTGCCAGCGGTTCTCGTGGGTGTACTGGTCGGTGGAGATCAGCTCCTGCGGCGTGTCGTATTCCTCGGGAATCAGGAACAGCTTCTCGTCGCGGGCGCTGAGGCCCAGGTTGGTGCGGCTGGAAATCACCGAGACCGGGATCGACAGCATCAACGAACCGACGATAGGCGTCAGCCACCACAGGAAGCTTGGGTTCAGCCAGCACACCAACAGCGCCCACAGGAAGCCCAGCAAAGTCTGCGGGCCGTGGCGGCGCACGGCTTCGCTCCATGGCGTGGAGTCGTCGTCACGCTGCGGCGAGTTCCAGGTAGCGGCCCAGCCCAGGAACGCGGCCAGCACGAAACGGGTGTGGAACAGCATGCGCACCGGCGCCAGCAGCATGGAGAACAGCATCTCCAGCAGCATCGAGATAGTGACCTTGATGCGGCCGCCGTACTCTTTGGCGCCCTTGGCCCAGATCAGGATGATGCTCAGCAGCTTGGGCAGGAACAGCAGCACGATGGTGGTGGAGAACAGCGCCACGGCTTTTTCCGGGTGCCATTGTGGCCACAGCGGGTACAGCTGCCGCGGTTCCAGGAAGTATGCCGGCTCCATCAGCGTGTTCACCGCCAGCAGCGCGGTGGACAGCACCAGGAAGAAGAACCACAGCGGCGCCGACAGGTACGACATCACGCCCGTCAGGAACACCGCGCGGTGCACCGGGTGCATGCCCTTCACCAGGAACAGGCGGAAGTTCATCAGGTTGCCGTGGCACCAGCGACGGTCGCGCTTGAGTTCGTCGAGCAGGTTGGGCGGCAGTTCTTCGTAGCTGCCCGGCAGGTCGTAGGCGATCCACACGCCCCAGCCGGCACGGCGCATCAGCGCGGCTTCGACGAAGTCGTGGGACAGGATGGCGCCGGCGAAGGCGCCCTTGCCCGGCAACGGCGCCAGCGCGCAGTGCTCGATGAACGGCTTCATGCGAATGATCGCGTTGTGGCCCCAGTAGTGCGACTCGCCCAGCTGCCAGAAGTGCAGGCCGGCGGTGAACAGCGGGCCGTACACGCGGGTGGCGAACTGCTGCATGCGCGCATACAGGGTGTCCATGCCCGACGCCTTGGGCGCGGTCTGGATGATACCGGCGTCCGGGGTGGCCTCCATCAGGCGCACCAGGCTGGTCAGGCATTCGCCGCTCATGACGCTGTCGGCGTCCAGCACCACCATGTAGCGGTAGTCGCTGCCCCAACGACGGCAGAAGTCGTCGAGGTTGCCGCTCTTGCGCTTCACGCGGCGGCGACGGCGGCGGTAGAAGATCTTGCCGAAGCCTTTGGCCTCGCGGCACACGTCCAGCCAGGCCTGTTGCTCGGCCACGGCGATGTCGGTGTCGTTGGTGTCCGACAGCACGAAGAAGTCGAAACGGTCCAGGTCACCGGTGGCGGCTACCGATTCAAAGGTAGCGCGCAGGCCGGCGAACACCCGCGGCACGTCTTCGTTGCAGATAGGCATCACCAGCGCGGTGCGGGCACCGGGCTCGATTGGCTCGTTGCCGGCGCTGGCGCCGGAAATACGGTACTTGTCGCGCCCGGTCAGCAGTTCCAGGAAGCCCATCAGGGCGGTCCAGAAGCCCGCCGACACCCAGCAGAACAGGATACCGAACAGAATCAGGATGCTGGTCTGCAGCACGTACGGCAGCACTTGCTGCGCGGTCTGCGCCACGGACTGGTGCAGCACCTCGTCCAGGTCCACGAACGACCAGCCCTGGTAGGGCAGGATGCCTTTCATGTAGTAACCGGCGACGATGGTCTGGCCCAGCATCAGCGCCAGCAGGATGTAGCGGCGCATGGAGCCCACCCAGCGCCAGCGCGCCTTGGGCAGCTCGCGCTTGTCGCTGACCGGTTCCGGCGCGCTCTTCTGGCCGGTAACCCGGCGCCACATGCGCACCAGTACGTTGGTGCGCCAAGGCTCCGGGACCACCCGCGTGCGGTTGATCGGCGGCGTGGCCTTGAGCTTCACGCGGCCGTCGGCGTCGACCGAGAGCATCTCGGCCTCTTCCAGTTCAGCGGCGCTGTTGAGGGTCAACCGACGGCCGACCGAGGCCTGGGCGGCCTCGCGCGACTCGTCCGCCGGCTGCGCGGAGAGGTATTCATGCAGCTCGCTGAACGAGTTGCAGCGGGCAAGTTCTGCGCGCTGCTCCTCGCTCAGGGGCAGGTGGGCCAGGTACTCGCTGAGCGACTCTGGCCGGGTCTGTGAATTACTCATCGGAAGGCAACTGGTAGCTCCAGGTTTCGGTCAGTACCTGATCGGGCTTGACCGGCTCCTCGGGGGTGGGCGCAGCCGGGGCAGGCTGCTCGGCAGGCTTGTCGGCCTTGGCATGCTTGGCGTTGGCCTTGGCGTGCTTGGCGGCAGGCTTCTCTTCCTTCACAGGCTCAGCCGGCTTGGCGGGCGGCAGTGGTGCGTCCTTGACCAGTGCGGCGCGCATCTCGACCGACTGTTTAGGATCCTTGACCTTCAGACGCAGCGTCAGGCGCCAGCCTTTGGTTTCCGGGTTGTAGCGCAGGTTGTTCTCGACCAGGTCGGCGTTGTCGCCAACGCTCACCTGGCTGCGCACCTGGGCGTCTTCCGGCAGGGCGGCGAGCACCGGGCCGGTGAAGTCGATCAGGAAGGCCACGCTGCCGTCAGGCTGGCGGATCAGGTTGGACTGCTTGACGTCGCCGGTGGAACGCAGGGTCTGCTTGACCCAGGCGGTTTCAGGCGAGTGCAGCTGGTCTTCGTTGGAGGTCCAGACCAGACGGTAGTCGTGGTCCAGGGCCTGGCCTGGCTCCGGCAGTTTTTCCGGGTTCCAGAAGGCAACGATGTTGTCGTTGGTTTCGTCGGCAGTCGGGATCTCGACCAGGTCGACGGTGCCCTTGCCCCAGTCGCCCTTCGGCTCTACCCAGGCGCTTGGGCGCTTGTCGTAGCGGTCGTCGAGGTCTTCGTAGCGGCCGAATTCACGACCACGCTGCAGCAGGCCGAAACCTTTCGGGTTCTCGACGGTGAAGCTGCTCACGGCCAGGTGTTTCGGGTTGTTCAGCGGGCGCCAGATCCACTCGTCGTTGCCGGCATGGATCGACAGGCCGGTGGAGTCGTGCAGCTCGTGACGGTAGTTGAGCACCTTGGACGGCTGGTTGGAGCCAAACAGGAACATGCTGGTCAGCGGGGCGATGCCCAGGCGGCTGACGTGGTCACGCAGGAACACCTTGGACTTGACGTCGACGACGGTGTCTTCACCCGGGCGCAGGGTCAGCTTGTAGGCGCCGGTGGAGCGTGGCGAGTCCAGCAGGGCGTAGATCACCAGGAACTTGTCGGCCGGGTTCGGCTTCTCCACCCAGAACTCGGTGAAGCGCGGGAACTCCTCGCCCGACGGCAGCGCGGTGTCGATGGCCAGGCCACGAGCCGACAGGCCGTAGGTGTGGCCCTTGCCGACGACGCGGAAGTAGCTGGCACCCAGCAGGGTCATGACTTCGTCCTGCTTGTCCGCCTTGTTCAGCGGGTACAGCACGCGGAAACCGGCGTAGCCCAGTTTCTCGGTGGACTTTGGATCGAACTTCAGGTCACCGAAATCGAAACGGGCCGGGTCATACTTGATTTCCTCGACCTTGTCGTTGGCGATTTCGTTGATTTTCACCGGGGTGTCGAAGTGCATGCCCTGGTGGTAGAACGAGAGCTTGAAGGGGGTCTTGTCGTTCGCCCACTCGGCTTTCTCGTTCAGGAAACGAATTTTCTGGTAGTCAGCGAACTTCATGTCCCGGAATTCGGCAGGCAGATTGCTTTTGGGTGCCTCGAATTTCTGCCCGGCAAGATCCTTTGCCTTGGCTGCCACGTCATCCAGGCCAAAGGCCCAGATCTGGCCCGCGCTCAGCAGGCAGAGGAGTGCAGACCCCGTCAACAGCGCGGTGCGTAGGCGCTTGCCTGGGGTTCTTGGTGCATTACAGGGACTAACAATCACGAGCAACCCTCGCCGAAAAACAAATCAAAGAACCAACGGCCAGCGGTCATGTGCCGGGTTGGCGAGCATTGTTCCGACTCCGAAAGGGCGCAATGATTCCCCAGACGGCAAAGACCAAGGCTCAGGTCGGAACAAAATGGATCAACGAACGCTGATCGTCATGGCGCGAGATTATCCAGCAGCCCGCGTTACAACGCATCAGGGTTGGTAAACTTTTTATGCTACAAACTCACCGAAATTCGCGCAAATGAACGTTTTACCGCCACTTATGACTGTAACAGGAACGTAACCGGGCCATCGTTGACCAGGTGCACCTGCATGTCGGCGCCAAAACGGCCACACGCCACGCCTTCGTGCTGCACCCGCGCCTGCGCCAGCAGGTACTCATACAGCTCGGCGCCCAGTGCTGGCGGCGCCGCGGTGGAGAAGCTGGGGCGCATGCCGCTGCGCGTGTCCGCCGCCAGGGTGAACTGCGACACCAGCAGCAGGCCACCGCCCACGTCCTTGAGCGACAGGTTCATCTTGCCCTGTGTATCGGCAAACACTCGATAGTTAAGCAGCTTGTGCAGAAGTTTGTCAGCGCTGGCGCGGGTATCTTCAGGTTCCACCGCCACCAGCACCATCAGGCCCTGGTCGATGGCCCCCACGACCTCCCCCTCGACTTCAACCCGCGCGCTGCTGACGCGCTGCAACAGCCCCTTCACGCTTCCTCCAGGGGCAGGTCCAGCAAACGCCGGGCCATCTGGTCACAGGCGCGCACCAGGGCATCGGTGATGCCTGGCTCGGACGCGGCGTGGCCGGCGTCGCGGATCACCTGCAGCTCGCTGTTGGGCCAGGCCTGGTGCAGCGCCCAGGCGTTGTCCAACGGGCAGATGACGTCGTAGCGGCCATGCACGATCACCGCCGGCAGGTGGGCGATCTTCGGCACATCGCGGATCAGCTGGTCAGGCTCCATGAAGGCGTTGTTCATGAAGTAGTGGCATTCGATGCGGGCGATGGACAGCGCCCGCTGCGGCTCGGAGAAGCGGTCCACCACCAGCGGGTTGGGGCGCAGGGTAGCGGTGCGGCCTTCCCAGGTGGACCAGGCCTTGGCGGCGTGCATCTGGGCGATCTGGTCGTTGCCGGTCAGGCGCTTGTGGAACGCGCCGAGCAGGTCATGGCGCTCGTCGGCCGGGATCGGCGCCACGTAGTCCTGCCAGTAGTCGGGGAACATGCGGCTGGCGCCTTCCTGGTAGAACCACTGGATCTCCTGGGGGCGGCACAGGAAGATGCCGCGCAGGATCAGGCCGTGCACGCGTTCGGGGTGGGTTTGCGCGTAGGCCAGCGCCAGGGTTGAACCCCAGGAGCCACCGAACAGCACCCACTTGTCGATGCCCAGGTGCTCACGGATGCGTTCCATGTCGGCCACCAGGTCCCAGGTGGTGTTGTTCTCCAGGCTGGCATGGGGGGTGGAACGGCCACAGCCACGCTGGTCGAAGGTGACAATTCGGTACAGGTTCGGGTCGAAATAGCAGCGGCTCTGGGCATCGCAGCCGGCACCGGGGCCGCCATGGATGAACAGCACCGGCAGGCCTTCGGGCGAACCACTCTCGTCTACATACAGCACGTGCGGCTCTTGCACGGCCAGATCGTGCCGGGCGTAGGGTTTGATCTGCGGGTACAAAGTCTGCATTGCACGCTCCGTAAGGGTGTTGGGTCATCCCTGCTGGGACTTCTGTCATAAGTGCCGTCAGGCATCATAAACCCGAATCGCTTACAGATCATGCCCCCATGGCGTCGAGGGGCATTCCCCCTCCATGCGCGGCGCAAACGATGTGCGGGGTGTTCAGCGCTCCAGGCGGTAGCTACCGCCTGGGGTGCCTTCGTGCAGGGCGTCTTCCAGCACGTCGTAGAGCGCGTTGGCCTGCTCCACCGGCAGTGGCTGGGTGGCGGCGCGCAGGGTGATGCGCAGCAGCAGGTTTTCCTGGCCGGGCACCAGGCCCAGTTGCTCGATGGCCGCCTGGGGCAGCTCGCTGATGGGCCAGCGGCCGCGCAGGGTGACCTCCTCGACCCAGCTGGCGTAGGCGCCGGCGGCCTGCAGGATGCGCTCGGTAAGCACCTCCAGGCTATGGCCGGCCGCCATGGCTACCGAGAGTTCCCGGGTGATGGCCAGCAAGCGCGGCAGCGGCCGCCAGGGCAGCAGGTCATGCATCTGCACCGCTGCGCGCTGATCGGGGTCGCGCAGCAGGCGAATGTCGGGGATGCCCTTGCACAGCATGGCCAGGCGGTCCAGGCCCAGGCTCAGGGCCAGGCCGCCGTGGCGCACGGGGTCGACGCCAAGGTGCTCGAGCAGGGAACGGGCGATGCAGCCGCCTGCCATCACTTCGATGGCCTTGTCGTCCTTGATCACGTTTATCTCCACGCCGCGATCGGTGTAGGCGCTTGGGCGCTCGCGGTGCAGCCACCGCGTACCGGGGGTGGTGGCTTCGAGGATGTCACCGACCAGACGCAACAACTGCTGGCGGCTGGACAGCTGCGGCCCGCCCAGCACCCAGACGTCCATCTGGTGCGGCTCGGCGCAGTGCCAGCGGTCGCGCACGTCACGCCGGAAGGTGATGCCGGGGGCAGCCAACAGCAGGGTTTCACCGCGCCAGCGCTTGGCTGCGGCGGCGCGCAGGGCGGCCGGCAGTAGGCAGCTGGTGTGGGTGCGCAACAATTTCTGGCTGTCGACCCAGCGCGCCTGTTCGCTGTCGAGGATCAGCGCCTCGCGGCTGTAGCCCAGCAGCCCGTAGTTGTCCTGGGGCGACACCACCTTGGGCCCGCGCAGGGGCGTCGCGGCTGGCCACCCGCGGTGCTCCAGGCGCTTGAGCACCAGCTCCGCGGTCATGCCCACGGCGTGGGCTTCGAACGGGTCGGTCAGGTCCGGCGTGAGCAGGGCCTGTTCCAGCTGCTGCGGTGTGATGTAGCGATTGCCGGCCATGCCAGTACCCCACTTCCATTTGCGATGAATTCGGGGGCCAACGTACCGGGGGTGGCGGCGCGGCTCAATGCGAAACCGCGCCGGGAGAGTATTTTCAGAATTGGACTACGGATGCTTCCTACAGGAGCGTGCCAATGGCCGGACGCGGCCTTGCGGCCGCTGCTACGGGGCGTGGAAGAAAACGCGTCGTGATAAACGCCACCTCGGTAGCAGCTGCCGCAGGCGGCGTCAGGAGCGCTGCGGTGCGCTGGTGCGCCCCCACTCAAGCAGGGTTTCCAGCAACGCTTTCAGCACTACCTGCGTCGGCGCCGCCAGATCTTCGCGGTAGTTGAACGGCTCGAACTCTTCCATGTAGGTGCTCTGCGCCAGCTCCAGCTGCACGGCATGGATGTGGTTGGCCGGGTCGCCGAAGTGGCGGGTGATGTGGCCGCCCTTGAAGCGCCCGTTGAGCACGTGGCTGTAGCCGTCGAACCCTGCGCATACGCCTTCCAGGCGCCGGGCCAGTTCCGGGTCGCAGCTGGCGCCGTTGAAGGTGCCCAGGTTGAAGTCCGGCAGGCGGCCGTCGAACAGGTGCGGCACCTGGGAGCGGATGGAATGCGCGTCCCACAGCAGCGCGTAGCCGAACTCGTCGCGCAGGCGCGCCAGTTCCTGCTCGATGGCGCGGTGGTACGGCACCCAAATTTCCTGCAGATAACGTGCGCGCTCGGCGTCCGAGGGCCGTTCATGGAACAACGGCACGCCATCGAACAGCGTCTCCGGGTACAACCCGGTGGTAGCTCCCGCATACAGCGGCTTGTTGTCCGAAGGCCGGTTTAGGTCGATGACGAAGCGCGAGTATTCGGCGGCCACCACGCTGGCGCCCAGCTCGTCGGCAAAATCGTACAGGCGCGGGATGTGCCAGTCGGTGTCGGGCAGGCTTTGCGCCTCGTCGATCAGGCCGTTTTTCACGGCCGGGGTCAGGCGCAGGCCGGCATGGGGCATGCTGATCAGCAGCGGCACGCGGCCGCGCTTGAAGGTCAGGACGTTATCCACGGTGCAATTCTCCAACAGTGACTTCCACGCCGTGACGCACGACGCGCTTGTTCAATTCGCCGCCCAGCCAGTAGGCCAGGTCGGCCGGGCGCTCGATGTCCCAGGCGACGAAGTCGGCGACCTTGCCCACTTCCAGCGAGCCGTGGCTGGCACCCAGGCCCAGGGCCTTGGCGGCGTGCAGGGTGGCACCGGCCAGGGCTTCCTCGGGGGTCATGCGGAACAGCGTGCAGGCCATGTTCAGCATCAGCCGCAGCGACAGCGCCGGCGAGGTGCCGGGGTTGAGGTCGCTGGCGATGGCGATGGCCACGCCGTGCTTGCGCAGGGCGTCCATGGGCGGCAGCTGGGTCTCGCGCAGGAAGTAGAACGCGCCCGGCAGCAGCACCGCCACGGTGCCGGCGGCGGCCATGGCCTGGCAGTCGTCTTCGGTGATGAACTCCAGGTGGTCGGCCGACAGCGCCTGGTAGCGCGCCGCCAGGCTTGCGCCATGCAGCGACGACAGTTGTTCGGCGTGCAGCTTCACCGGGATGCCCAGCTCGCGGGCCTTGAGGAAGACCTTTTCCACCTGCGCCGGCGAGAACGCCAGGTATTCGCAGAAGGCGTCCACGGCGTCCACCAGCCCTTCGGCCGCCAGCGCCGGCAGCATCTCGTCGCAGATGTGCGCGATGTAGTCGTCGGCGCGGTCCTTGTATTCGGGTGGCAGCGCGTGGGCGGCCAGGCACGTGGCGCGCACGCTCACCGGCAACGCCTCGCCGAGGCGGCGGATCACCCGCAGCATCTTGCGCTCGCTGGCCAGGTCCAGGCCGTAACCGCTCTTGATCTCCACCGTGGTCACGCCGTCGCGCAGCAGGCTGGCCAGACGCTTGCGGGCGCTGGCGAACAGCTCGTCCTCGCTGGCGGCGCGGGTGGCCCGCACGGTGCTGGCGATGCCGCCGCCGGCCGCGGCAATCTCGGCGTAGCTGACGCCCTGCAGGCGCTGTTCGAACTCACCGCTGCGGTTGCCGCCGAACACCGTGTGGGTGTGGCAGTCGATCAGCCCGGGCGTTACCCAGGCGCCGCCCAGGTCCACGCCCTGCCCTGCCGGCGCCTCGCTGCGCGGGCCGATCCATTCGATGAGGCCGTCGTTGGTAACGATGGCGGCGTCTTCGATGATCGAGTATTTGCCGTGGGCCATGGTCGCCACATGGCAGTGCTGCCACAGGGTTTTCATCACAGAGTCTCCTGGAACAATTCGGGGAAGGTGCGGCCCAGCAGGGCCGGGTCCTTGAGAATGGCGGCGCTGGCGGCGATGTCCGGCGCCAGCCAGCGGTCCTGATCGTAGGGCGGGATGCGCTCGCGCAGCAGGCGCCAGGCGGTGTCGGTGCCGGCGCCGAAGCGCTGGTCCTTGAGGAATTCGAAGGCCTGGGCGGCCAGCAGGTACTCGATGGCGAGGATCTGCGTGCAGTTCTCCAGCGCCCGGTGCAGCTTGAGCGAGGCGTTGGTGCCCATGCTCAGGTGGTCTTCCTGCAGGCCCGAGGTCACGTAGTTATCCACAACCGCCGGCTGCGCCAGTTGGCGGTTTTCGGCGCACAGCGAGGCGGCCACGTACTGCACGATCATCATCCCCGAGTTCACCCCCGGCTGGCTGACCAGGAACGCCGGCAGGCCGCTGACCAGCGGGTTGATCATGCGGTCCAGGCGGCGCTCGGCGATGGCGCCGATCTCGGCCACGGTAATCGCCAGCACGTCGGCGGCCATGGCCACCGACTGCCCGTGGGGGTTGGCCTGGGACATCACCCGGTAGTCCTCGGGGGTGCCCAGCAGCAGCGGGTTGTCGGTCGCCGAGTTGAGCTCGATCTCGATCTGCCGCGCCGCGTGCGCCAGCTGGTCGCGGGAGGCGCCGTGCACCTGCGGGATTGAACGGATACTCAAGGCGTCCTGGGTGCGGATGCCGCGGCTGCTGGCGATCACTTCGCTATCGGCCAGCAGCCAGCGCAGGTTTTTCGCCACCACCTGCATGCCGGGGTGCGGCTTGAGGCTGATGATGGCCGGATCGAAGGCGTCGATCTGCCCGCGCAGGGCCTCGAAGCTCATGGCGCCGATCACGTCGGCCCAGCCGGTCAGCCGCCAGGCGTCGTCCAGGGCCAGGCAGCTGAGGCCGGTCATGCACGGCGTGCCGTTGACCAGGCACAGGCCGTCCTTGGCCCCGAGGATCACCGGCTGCAGGCCTTCGGCGGCGAAGGCCTGGGCGGCGTCGACGATCTGCCCGCGGTAGCTGACCGGGCCGATGCCCAGCAGGCCCACGCCGATGTGCGCCATGTGCGTCAGGTAGCCCACCGAGCCCTGGGACGGCACCTGCGGGGTAATGCCACGGTTGAGCAGCGCCAGCAGCGCTTCCACCACCTGGCGGTGCAGGCCGGACTTGCCCTGGCAGAAGTTGATGATGGCCGCACAGATAATCGCCCGGGTCTGCTCGTCGGTGAGCGGCTTGCCCACCCCGCAGGCGTGGCTGAGCAGGGTATTGCGCGACAGCTGGCTGAGCTGCTCGTCCTGCAGCGACACGTTGCACAGCGCGCCCAGCCCGGTGTTCACGCCATAGGCGCGCTCACCGCTCTCGACGATGCGCTGGACGATGGCTTGGGCGTTATCGATACGCGCCCAGGCCTGGGGCGACAGCTCCAGGCGGGCGCCAAAGCGCGCCACGGCGACCACATCCTGCCAACGCAAGCGTGCATCGGCGATTACGACGTTTTCGGCCAACAACATCTACAACGCTCCTTAATAAGTGGCCACCCGGCGGCGGACAAAACGATCCACGTAGTCGTCGGCCGGGTGATGAAGAATGTCCTGCGCAGCGCCGACCTGAATCAGGCGGCCGTCGCGCAGGATGGCAATGCGGTTGCCCAGCCGGACAGCTTCGTCCAGGTCGTGGGTGATGAACACGATGGTCTTGTGCAGGCCTTGCTGCAGCGCCAGCAGCTGGTCCTGCATTTCGGCGCGAATCAGCGGGTCGAGGGCGCTGAAGGCCTCGTCCATGAGGATGATCGACGTGTCGGCCGCCAGCGCCCGCGCCAGCCCGACGCGCTGGCGCATGCCGCCCGACAATTGCGCCGGCCAGGCGTGTTCGTACCCCTGCAGGCCCACCGCGGCTATCCAGTGGGCGGCACGCTCGGCGCACTGCTGGCGGCTTTCGCCCCGCACCTTCAGGCCATAGGCAACGTTTTCCAGCACGGTGCGATGGGGCAGCAGGCCGAAGCTTTGAAACACCATGCTGACCTGGTGCCGGCGAAATTCGCGCAGGGCGCGGCGGTCGTAGCCGAGGATGTCCTGGCCATCGACCAGAATCTGCCCGCTGGTAGGATCGATCAGCCGATTGAGGTGGCGCACCAGGGTCGACTTGCCCGAGCCCGACAGGCCCATGATCACGAAGATCTCGCCCGCCTCCACGGTCAGCGACAGGTCGTCGACGCCGATCACGCAGCCGGTGGCCGCCAGTATCTGCTCCTTGCTGGCGCCCTCGGCGCGCAGGGCCAGCGCCCGTTCGGGTTTCACCCCGAACACCTTGGACACGTTGCGCACCTCGATCATGGCCGCACCTCGTGGCGCGGGCGGCCGTAGGCCTGGGTGATGCGGTCGATCACCACCGCGAGGATGACGATGGCCAGCCCGGCTTCCAGGCCCAGGCCGATGTTCAGGGTCTGGATGCCCACCAGCACGTCCTCGCCCAGGCCGCGGGCGCCGATCATTGAGGCGATCACCACCATCGACAGCGCCATCATGGTGGTCTGGTTGACCCCGGCCATGATGCTGGGCATGGCTAGCGGCAACTGCACGCCGAACAACTGCTGCCAGCGGCTGGCGCCGAAGGCGTTGACCGCCTCCATCACCTCGCGGTCCACCTGGCGAATGCCCAGGCTGGTCAGGCGCACCAGCGGCGGCACGGCGTAGATCACCGTGGCGAAGATTGCCGGCACCTTGCCCAGGCCGAACAGCATCAGCACCGGTATCAGGTACACGAAGCTGGGCAGCGTCTGCATGATGTCCAGCAGCGGCATCAGCACCGCGCGCAGGCGCCTGCTGCGCGCGGCCAGCACACCCAGCGGAATGCCGATCAGCACCGAAATCAGCGTGGCCACCAGCATCAGCGCCAGGGTTTGCAGCAGCTTGTCCCACAGCCCCACGGCCCCCACCAGAAACAGCAGCGCCATGATCACCAGCGCACTGACCAGCCGGCGCGTGGCGTGCAGGGCTATGCCCCCGACAATCAGCAGCAGCAACCACCAGGGCAGCAGGCGCAGGCCGCTTTCCAGGCGCACGATCAGCCACAGCAGCGAATCGGACACCTGCCGGAACAGATCGCCGTAGCGGGTCACCAGGGCGTCGACGCCACGGTTGACCCAGTCGGCAATGGAGAAGGTCAGGGTATCGGGGAACATGGGCGGCTCTCACACGTCAGAAGGTCCCCTGAGGTATAGCCTTCCCTGCTGCCGCCGTGGCCACGGGCTGCTCGTCCGGCAGGATCAGGCGGTCGGGCACCGCGCCGTGCCAGCGCTTGGCAACCAGGTAATACAGCACCGCCGGCACCACCAGGCCGATGATCCAGGAAATGTCGGTGTCGCCCAGGCTGGCCACCAGCGGGCCGGTGTAGAAGTGGGTGGAGATGAACGGCATCTGGATCACCACGCCGACCACATAGATGCTGATGCCGGGGATGTTCCAGCGGCCGTAGCGGCCATCGGGGTTGGACAGAGCCGGGATGTCGTAGCGCTCTTTGGTGATGCAGTAGAAGTCCACCAGGTTGATGGCGCTCCAGGGCGTGAAGAACGCCAGCAGGAACAGGATGAAGGCCGAGAAGTCCTTGAGGAACGAGTCCTTGCCCAGCACCGCCAGCAGCGTCGCCGTGCCCACCATCAGGAAGATGTAGGTCAGGCGCAGGGCGCTGGAGATGTGGCGGTTGCCGCGGAAGCCACTGATGATGGTGGCGATGGACATGAAGCTGCCGTAGGCATTGAGGGTGGTGACGGTGACCTTGCCGAACGCCACGCTGAAGTACAGCAGCGCCGCGACCGCGCCGGTGCCGCCCAGGCCAACGATGAACGACACTTCGTGGTGGGCGAACTGCGCGCCGGCCAGGGCGGCGGCAAACACGCCGAACACCATGGACGCCTGCGCACCGATCACCGCGCCCAGGCCCACGGCCCAGAAGGTGCCGGCCACCGAGGTCTTGCTCGGCAGGTAGCGCGAGTAGTCCGCCACGTACGGGCCGAAGGCGATCTGCCAGGACGCCGACAGGGAAATCGCCAGCAGGAAGCTGCTCAGGGAGAAGTGCTTGTTGCCCAGCAACGCACCGACGTCGTTGCCGGCCAGCAGGCGGTAGAACAGGTACATGAAGGCGATGACACCGAGCACGCTGGCGACGCGGCCGATCATGTGGATAACCCGGTAGCCGAAGATGGTCAGCACCACGATCAGGGCGGCGAAGATGACGATGCCCTGCCAGTCATCCACCTGCAGCAGCTGGGCGATGGCCTGGCCGGCCAGCAGCGAACCGCTGGCCGAGAAGCCGATGTACATCAGGCACACCAGCACCAGCGGGATCACCGCGCCGTAGACGCCGAACTGCACGCGGCTGGAGATCATCTGCGGCAGGCCCAGGCGCGGGCCCTGCGCGGCGTGCAGGGCCATTACCCCGCCACCCAGCAGCTGGCCGACGAACAGCCCCACCAGCGACCAGAACACGTCGCCGCCCAGCACCACGGCCAGGGCGCCGGTGACGATGGCGGTGATCTGCAGGTTGGCACCCAGCCACAGGGTGAACTGGCTGAATAACCGACCGTGACGCTCGGATTCAGGAATGTAGTCAATTGAGCGTTTTTCGATCAATGGCGTGCCTGCAGCACGTTCAACTGAACCAGCCATACAACGACCCTCAAAAATGGTGGCGATTACTCGGCGTTACGCTGCTGATGGCTGGACACGAACTGGCGGAAACGCTCGGTCGGCAGGCCTTCGAACAACTCGGCGGGGGTGCCCTGGCAGTCGATCTGGCCGCCCTGCATGAACACCACGCGGTTGGATACATGGCGGGCGAAGCCCATCTCGTGGGTGACCACCAGCATGGTGCGGCCCTCTTCGGCCAGCGAGCGCATCACCCGCAGCACCTCGCCCACCAGTTCAGGGTCGAGCGCCGAGGTGGGCTCGTCGAACAGCATCACCTGGGGGTTCATGGCCAGCGCGCGGGCGATGGCCACGCGCTGCTGCTGGCCGCCCGACAGGTGCGCCGGGTAGTAGTCGCGGCGCTCGTACAGGCCCACCTTGTGCAGCAGCTGCTCGGCCTCTTCCACGCATTCGGCGCGCGAGCGCTTGAGCACGCGCATCGGGCCTTCAATGACGTTCTGCAGCACGGTCATGTGCGACCACAGGTTGAAGCTCTGGAACACCATGCCCAACTTGCTGCGCATGGCTTCCACCTGGCGGCGGTTGCCCGGCAGCAGGCGGCCGTCGCGGTGGCGCTTCATCTCGATGGCCTCGCCGTCGAGGACAATGCTGCCCTCGTCCGGGGTTTCCAGCAGGTTGATGCAGCGCAGGAAGGTGCTTTTGCCCGAGCCGCTGGCGCCGAGGATGGAGATGACGTCGCCCTTGTGCGCGTCCAGGGAAATGCCCTTGAGCACCTGGGTTGCACCGAAGGCCTTGTGAATATTGGCGACCGACAGGGCGGTCTGGAATTGAGTACTCATGACAAGCTCCGCTGCAATCAGGAATGGGTAGAGGCTTCAGGCGCAGGCACCACGGGCTGGCCCTGGGGCCGCTCGCGCAGGTGCGGCGACAGCCGATGCTCGATCCAGGCCACGGCCCGCACCACCAGGAAATTCAGCACCAGGTAGATCAGCGCCGCGCAGATGAACACTTCCATGGTGCGGTAGGTACGCTGGATGATCTGCTGGGCCACGCCGGTCACGTCCCACACGGTGACCAGGCTTGCCAGCGCGGTGGACTTCACCAGCAGGATGGCCTCGGTGGAGTACGCGGGCAGCGCCTGGCGCAGGGTGACCGGGCCGATCACCCGGTACAGCAGGGTCCAGCGGTTCATGCCCACTGCCTGGCCGGCCTCGATCTGGCCGTGGGGCACGCTCTGCAGGCCGCCACGGATGATTTCCGCGGTGTAGCCGGCGGTGCACATGGCCAGCGACACCACGGCGCAGCCGTAGGGCGACTTCAGCACCACCCACAGGAAACTGTCGCGAATGGCCGGGAACTGGCCCAGGCCGTAGTAGATGAGGAACATCTGGATCAGCAGCGGCGTGCCGCGGAACAGCATGATGTAGAAGCGCGCCGGGTAGCTCAGGAACCACCAGCGGCTGACGCGCATGGACACCACGCCCAGGGATAGGATCAGCCCCAGCAGCAAGGAGGAGAAAAACAGCGTCAGCGTGGTGGGCAGCGCGCCCAGCAGCTTGAGCATGGTGTCGGCGAGAAAGGCAAAGTCGATCATCACGGTTCCCCTTCTCAGGACTGGGCCGGGTTGCGGCGCTGGGTGCGCTGCACGCGGTTTTCGGCAATGTTGAACAGGCGCCCCGACAGGCCGGTGAGGATCAGGTAGCAGGCCCCGCCGACGATGTAGAAGGTGAAGTACTGGCGGGTGGAGCCGGCGGCTACCTGGCTGGCGCGCATCAGCTCGACCAGGCCGATCACCGAGATCAGCGCCGAGTCCTTGAGGCTCATCTGCCAGACGTTGCCCAGGCCCGGCAGCGCGTAGCGCCAGATCTGCGGGATCAGCACGCGGCGAATGCGCATGCCGCGGGTCATGCCGATGGCCAGCGCCGCTTCCAGTTCGCCCTTGGCCACGGCGATGAAGGCGCCACGGTAGACCTCGGCCTGGTACGACGCGGAGATCAGGCCCACGGCGATGGCGCCCACCAGGAACGGCGGCACGTCGACGTAGCCCTGGCCACCGAACCAGTGATTGATGGCCGACACCACGCTGGCGCCGCCGAAGTAGAACAGGTAGATCACCAGCAGTTCAGGAATCCCTCTGAACAGGATCGAGTAGGCATCGCCCAGGTAGCGCACACTGCGCTGGCGCGAGAGTTTCGCCGCCGCCACCAGGCTGCCCACCAGGGCGCCGATCAGCAACGCCGCCAGGGTCAACAGCAGGGTCATGGCCGCCGCCTTGAGCAAGGCCATACCCCAACCGGTGTCACCGAAGCTGAGCATCTGCAAGAGATTCATGAGGTTTTTCCCACCACTTCAATCATTGAACACCCGGCGCCCGCAGGCGCCGGCCCCGCCACGCTTACGACTTGGGCGTAAGGTCGAGCTTGAACCACTTCTCGCTGAGCTTTTTCACCGTGCCGTCGGCCAGGGCCTCTTTCAGCGCGGCGTCGAACTTGGCCTTCAGGTCTGCATCGGCCTGGCGGAAGCCCAGGGCCTCGCCCTCGCCCCAGATAGGGCCGCCGATCTGCGGGCCGGTGTAGGCCAGGTTCTTGTTCTCGTCCTTGGCCTTCAGCGAGTCGAGGAAGGTCACGTCGTCGAACGCCACGTCGATGCGCCCGGCCTGCAGGTCGAGGATGGTGTCAGCCGAGGCGTTGTATTCGCGGATGGTGGCGACGTCCTTGAAGTGGTCGTCGATGAAGGGGGTGTAGATGGTCCCCGAGGCGATGCCGATGGTCTTGCCCTTGAGGGCCTTGCGCAGGCCTTCGATTGCTTCGCCGATCTGCTTCTCGTCGGTGCCCAGGGTAATTTCGTTGGCCGGCCCCGGCTTGCCTGGCAGCACGTTGGCGTCCAGGGCGACGAAGCTTGCCGGGGTACGTGCGTAGGGAATGGAGAAGGCCATGACCTTCTTGCGGTCTTCGGTGATGACCACGGCGTCCATCAGCACGTCGAACTTGCCGGCGTTGAGGCTGGCGATCATGCCGTCCCAGTTCTGCACCGAAATGTTGCAGGTAAGCTTCATGCGCTGGCAGAGGATCTCCATCAGCTCGGGCTCGAAGCCACTGATCTTGCCGCCAGGCAGGGTAACGTTCCAGGGCTCGTAGGAGCCTTCGGTCGCGATGTTGACCGAGGTCCACTCCTTGGCCTGCGCCAGCGGCAAGCCCGCCAGCAGTACTGCGCCCAAGGCCAATGAACCCAACAAGCTGAATTTCTGCGCCATCGTTAACCTTCCTGCAAAGTCGAATGAGAGAAAGTGTTACTAGCCCGCACCAGGCAATCACCTATGCTTGTACATACAAGCAATTTGGAAGCCAATTCCTGCATACGCTTGTGCCACGCCACTCTCCGTAGCCGCTGCCGCCAGGCTGTGCTGGCCTGTGTGAGCCCCGGAGATTTCCAGCGAGGCACGGGGCCAGCGCAGCCTGGCGGCAGCGGCTACAGATAATGGCTGATCAGCCTTTGATCATAGGCAGGTTCAGGCCCTGCTCCTTGGCGCAGTCGATGGCGATCTGGTAGCCGGCATCGGCGTGGCGCATGACGCCGGTGGCCGGGTCGTTGTGCAGCACGCGGGCGATGCGCTCGGCGGCTTCATCGGTGCCGTCGCAGACGATGACCATGCCCGAGTGCTGGCTGAAGCCCATGCCCACGCCGCCGCCGTGGTGCAGCGACACCCAGGTGGCGCCGCTGGCGGTGTTCAGCAGGGCGTTCAGCAGTGGCCAGTCGGACACGGCGTCGCTGCCGTCCTGCATGGCTTCGGTTTCGCGGTTGGGGCTGGAGACCGAACCCGAGTCCAGGTGGTCGCGGCCGATCACTACCGGGGCAGACAGCTCGCCACGGCGGACCATTTCGTTGAACGCCAGGCCCAGCTTGGCGCGCTGGCCCAGGCCCACCCAACAGATACGCGCCGGCAGGCCCTGGAAGCTGATGCGCTCGCGCGCCATGTCCAACCAGTTGTGCAGGTGGTCGTCGTCCGGGATCAGTTCCTTGACCTTGGCGTCGGTCTTGTAGATGTCCTCGGCGTCGCCCGACAGCGCAGCCCAGCGGAACGGGCCGATGCCGCGGCAGAACAGCGGGCGGATGTAGGCCGGCACGAAGCCTGGGAAATCGAAGGCGTTGGCCACGCCCTCTTCCTTGGCCATCTGGCGGATGTTGTTGCCGTAGTCGAAGGTGGGGATGCCCTGCTGCTGGAAGTCGAGCATGGCTTGCACGTGCACGGCCATGGACTGCTTGGCGGCTTTCACCACGGCGGCCGGGTCGGTCTGCGCGCGGTCGCGGTACTGTTCCCAGGTCCAGCCGGCGGGCAGGTAGCCGTTCAGCGGGTCGTGGGCGCTGGTCTGGTCGGTGACCATGTCCGGGCGCACGCCACGCTTTACCAGTTCCGGCAGGATCTCGGCAGCGTTGCCCAGCAGGGCGATGGAGATGGCCTTGCCTTCGGCAGTGTATTTGGCGATGCGCGCCAGGGCGTCGTCCAGGTCGGTGGCCTGCTCGTCGACGTAGCGGCTGGCCAGGCGGAAATCAATGCGGCTCTGCTGGCATTCGATGTTCAGCGAGCTGGCACCGGCCAGGGTCGCGGCCAGCGGCTGCGCGCCACCCATGCCGCCCAGGCCGGCGGTGAGTACCCACTTGCCCTTGAGGCTGCCGTTGTAGTGCTGGCGGCCGGCTTCGACGAAGGTTTCGTAGGTGCCCTGGACGATGCCCTGGCTGCCGATGTAGATCCAGCTGCCGGCGGTCATCTGGCCGTACATGGCCAGGCCCTTGGCGTCCAGTTCGTTGAAGTGTTCCCAGTTGGCCCAGTGCGGCACCAGGTTGGAGTTGGCGATCAGCACGCGCGGGGCGTTGCTGTGGGTCTTGAACACGCCTACCGGCTTGCCCGACTGCACCAGCAAGGTCTCGTCGTCATTGAGGTTAGTCAGGCTCTCGACGATCTTGTCGTAGCACTCCCAGTTGCGCGCCGCACGGCCGATGCCGCCGTATACCACCAATTCCTTGGGGTTCTCGGCCACTTGCGGGTCGAGGTTGTTCATCAGCATGCGCAGCGGCGCTTCCGTCAGCCAGCTCTTGGCGGTCAGCTTGTTGCCGCGGGCGGCACGGATTTCAACGTCACGGAATTTGTTTTGGGCATTGTCAGTCACGAACGAGACTCCTCAGCATTGAGTGCACTGATCCGTGCACGTATTTACTTGTACATACAAGCATATGCAATTGAGTTGCCAAGTTTGCGGGAGCGAGGCTGTTGGCAGGGCTGAAGGCAGGCTGGAAGCGGGTTGCGAGGCGATGAAAAAAATTTTCGAGGCGTCTGGCGGCGCTGAAGGCCACTCGCTCAAGTGGGAATTTTGCGCCCCCATGGGGCAAACGGTAACAAAATGGTGCATCCCCACCGTAACCGTAGCAGCTGCCGAAGGCGGCGTCCGGCGGCGGCCGTGCGGTGCGCCGGGACGCGGCCTGGGGCCGCTGCTACGAGGGGGTTTTTAGAGCGGGGAGATTTCGATCAGGCAGCAGTGGCCATCGATGGCCAGCTCGGTGAGGGCGGCGGTTTCGATCTGCAGGCAGTCGTACAAGCCAAGGATGTGCGTGGTGGCGTCGGCCTTGACGGTCAGCGCGTCGGCCACGCTGAACACCAGCACCGTGTGCGCCGCGCTGAACAGCCGTTGCGGCGCTTCCAGCCATTGCAGCCGGGCGCGGTAGCGGGCCGGCGCGTAGATCAGGTTGAAGTCACGAATGGCGCCGCCCACCAGGGCGCACGACACGGCGCTGTCACCCTTGAAGGCAAAGGCATCGAACGGCTGCAGCTCGCGGCTGGCGTCGCCGTCCACGGTCAGCACCATGCCGGCGCCCTGCAGCACGGTGATCACCCGCTGGTAGCCGGCAAAGCTGGAAAAGCCGCCCGACTCGCCAATGTCGGCGATCGACAGGCGCCAGCCGAAGCCGTCCAGGCCGTCGCCGCCATCGCGGGTGATTTCCTCGGTGCTGCCGCCGCCATTCTTCCACGGCATGCGTGGGTAGCCGGCGGCGCGCAGGTGCTTGATGCTGTTCATTTGCTGAACCTTCCTTCCAGGCGGTGACGGGAGCCGGGGTGGATCAGCCGCGCGGCCGTTACCGGCGTACGCCCCGACCAGGTGCGGCGGCGAATCAGCAGGCAGGGTTCGCCTGGCTCGATCTGCAGCAGCTTGCACTCCGACGGATCGGCCAGGATTGCCTCGACCACGTGCTCGCCCTCGGTCAGCGGTGCGACCCTGGACAGGTAAGCGTAGGGCGTTTCCTGGGTAAAGTCCTGCTTGAGGTAGTCTGGCGCCACCACCGCGTTAACGTAGCGGTCTTCGATCTGCACGGCGATGTCGTTCTCGAAATGCACGATCAACGAGTGGAACACCTTCTGCCCTTCGCGCATGTCCAGCGCCAGCGCGCGCTCGGAGCCGGCGGCCTCCTCGGCCAGCATGATCACCTGGCAGCGGTGGCGATGGCCGCGCGAGGCGATTTCATCGGCAATGTTGTGCACCTCGAACAGCGCCGACTGGCTCTTGGGCTCGGCGACGAACGTGCCCACACCCTGCATGCGCACCAGCAGCCCTTCGGCGGTGAGTTCGCGCAGCGCGCGGTTGATGGTCATGCGGCTGAAACCCAGTTGGGTCACCAGCTCGCTTTCGGACGGCACGCGGTGGTGCGGCGGCCAGGTGCCGTTCTGGATCTGCCCGGCGATCATCTGTTTGACGCGGGCATAGAGCGGTGCCGGACTTTCGCCCATCTGGGCAACCAGTGGAGAAACTACGGGCGGAGTCGACACGGGAAATCCTTCTGTTAAGCCAATCTGAATCGATAGATGGATAGCTTGCCGCAGTTTACCGGGCAGGCAAACGTCTGTATATGTATATACAAATAAACCTGATGAGGTAAGTGTCGATGTCCGCTTTCTTTGCCGAACGTGCGTTGTTGCCCACCGGCTGGGCCGAAAAGGTCCGCATCGAGGTGGGCGCCGACGGCCTGATCACCCAGCTGCAGGCCAACGCCAGTGCCGAGAACGCCACGCCTCTGAAGGGCCCGCTGCTACCGGGCATGCCCAACCTGCACTCCCACGCCTTCCAGCGCGCCATGGCCGGCCTTGCCGAAGTGGCCGGCAACCCCAACGACAGCTTCTGGACCTGGCGCGACCTGATGTACCGCCTGGTTGGCAAGATCAGCCCCGAGCAACTGGGCGTCATCGCCCGCCAGCTGTACATCGAGATGCTCAAGGCCGGCTACACCTCGGTGGCCGAATTCCACTACGTACATCACGACCAGCAAGGCAAGGCTTATGCCGACCCGGCCGAGCTGTCGCGGCAGATCAGCCAGGCGGCGGCCAGCAGCGGCATCGGCCTGACCCTGCTGCCGGTGCTGTACAGCCATTCCGGCTTCGGCGGCCAGGTGCCCAACGACGGTCAGCGGCGCTTCATCAACAGCACCGAGGGCTACCTGCGGCTGCAGCAGCAGTTGGCGCCGATCCTCGCCGAACAGCCGGCCCAGCGCCTGGGCCTGTGCTTCCACTCCCTGCGCGCGGTGACGCCCGAGCAGATTAACCAGGTGCTGGCCGCCAGCGACCCAGGCGCGCCGGTGCACATCCACATCGCCGAGCAGATGAAAGAGGTCAACGACTGCCTGGCCTGGAGCGGCAAGCGCCCGCTGCAGTGGCTGTACGACAACGTGCCGGTGGATGAACGCTGGTGCCTGGTGCACGCCACCCACGCCGACGCCGACGAAGTGCAGCGCATGGCGCACAGCCGCGCCGTGGCCGGGCTGTGCCTGACCACCGAGGCCAACCTGGGCGACGGTATCTTCCCCGCAGTGGACTTCCTGGCCCAGGGCGGGCGCATGGGCATCGGCTCCGACAGCCATGTGTCACTGAGCGTGGTGGAGGAACTGCGTTGGCTGGAATACGGCCAGCGCCTGCGCGACCAGCGCCGCAACCGCCTCTACGGCGCCGAGCAGCCCATGGTTGGCCGCACCTTGTACGACGCCGCCCTGCAAGGCGGCGCCCAGGCGCTGGGGCAGGCCATTGGTGAGTTGCGCGTAGGCGCCCGCGCCGACTGGCTGGTGCTGGATGGCGACGACCCCTACCTGGCCACCGCCAGCGGCGACGGCATTCTCAACCGCTGGCTGTTTGCCGGCGGCGACCGCCAGGTGCGGGACGTGTGGGTAAACGGCAAACAGGTGGTCAGCGAAGGCCGGCATGCGCAAGAGCGCGCCAGCGCCACCGCCTTCGCCCAGGTGCTACGCGACCTCCTTAACTGACCTGTAGCCGCTGCCGCCAGGCTGCGCTGGGCCTGTGCCCCACTGAACATCTCCAGCGCACAAAAAGGCCAGCGCAGCCTGGCGGCAGCGGCTACGGGTGTACAGGTGTACGGGTGTACGGGTGTACGGGTTATTTGCCGACTTCGGAGTCTTTGGCGCGCCAGATCAGCTTGGTGGTGTCGTAACCCTGCTGCTGCGCCTTGGCCAGCAGCTCTTCCCGCACCTCGCGCGAAACCGTTGGCGTGCGCGACAGCAGCCACAGGTACTTGCGGTCCGGGTTGCCGACAATCGCCTGCTTGTAGTCGTCGCTCACGTACAGCACCCAGTAGTCGCCCTTGGCCACGCCCGGCAGGATCTTCGAGAACCAGTTGTCGAACACCACCCACAGCTTGTCGGTTTTGCCCGGCACCTGCGGCGACGCCGTGCCGGTGGCTTCTTCCCACTCACCGCTGGCGGTGCGGCAACGGTTGAGCACGGCGATGTTGCCATCAGGCTTGAGGCGGTAGTGCGCCTCGGACTGCACGCAGTTGCGCTGGAAGAACATGGGCAGGCGCGCCAGTTCGTACCAGGTGCCCTGGTAACGCTTGAGGTCCACCTGCTCCTCGGTGCGCGGCGCCAGCGGGTCGCTAGCCTTGTTGGCGCAGCCGGCCAGCAGCGCACCTGCCGCCAGGCCGCCCAGCAGCATGGCCACCATCTTCAAGCGGCTCATTTGAGGCCCTGCCCCGAGTACATCACTACCTTGTCACCGGCGTACTGCACGCTGATGAAGCTGTTCTTGTCACCCCAGGTGCAGCTGGACATGCCCAGCGCGCCGGAGCAATCGGTGGGGCTGCCCAGCAGCTTCTCGATTTCAGGTTTGGTCATGCCCGCCTTGATCTGTGAATAGTTTTCCTGGTTGATCTTGTTGCATGCGGCGAGCAACACGCAGAACGACAACAGGGCGAGGGAACGCAAAGACATGAAAGGTCACTCCTGGACAGTAGTGCCGGCTTGGCTGCCAGCTAGAGCTTAGAAGAGAAAACCGCGATCTGGTTCCCGGCCGCCTCGGGCATTTATGCCAGCCCCACCCTGCCCGCCGGTCAACTCACCAAACCGTACATTAATCTTCACGAAGTTTCGGCCGACAGTAGATAGCGCTATCTGCGTGCATCTGGCAGATTGCCACCCCCGTTTGATCAGCCCCTTTGCGTACAGATCACCCCAATGACAAAAAACCTGAAATTCAGCCACAAGATCTTGATCGCGGCCGCTCTCATCGTCGCCCTGGCGTTCTCCTGCTTCATGGCGTTCAACGACTACCGCCAGCGCGCCACGCTGCACGAGAACACCGAAGCCTCGATGAAGCAGCTGGGCACCCTGACCACCAGCAACATCCAGACGTGGCTGGAAAGCCGCATCCAGCTGCTGCAGTCCCTGGGCCAGCAAGTGGCAGTGGATGGCGACTCGGCGCCAAGCCTGGCGCGCAGCGTGGGCCTGCCGGCCTACTCCAGCAACTTCCAGCTGACCTACTTCGGCGGCCAGAACGGCGTGATGTTCTCGGTGCCTGCGGGCAACCGCGCGGCTGACTACGATCCGCGCCAGCGCGGCTGGTTCAAGGCGGCCAACGCGGCCCAGCAGACCATCGTCACCGAGCCTTACATCGCCGCCTCCTCGGGCAAGCTGGTGATTACCATCGCCACCCCGGTGCGCCATGACAACCAGTTCATCGGCGTAGCCGGCGCGGACATCGACCTGACCAGCATCAGCGACATCATCAACTCGCTGAACTTCGGCGGCCATGGCCACGCCTTCATCGTCACTGGCGACGGCAAGATCCTTATCCACCCGGACGTGAAGCTGGACCTCAAGAGCCTGTCGGAAGCTTATCCACAGGGCGCCCCGCAGGTGTCGCCGGGCCTCAAGGAAGTGGAGCTGAACGGCAAGACCCAGTTCATCTCCTTCACCCGCGTGAACGGCGTGCCGTCGGCCGACTGGTACGTGGCGCTGGTCCTGGACAAGGACGCCGCCTACGCCATGCTCGGCGAATTCCGCAACTCGGCGCTGGTGGCCACGGTGATTGCCGTGGTGATCATCATCGCCCTGCTGGGCCTGCTGATTCGCGTGCTGATGGAGCCGCTGCACGTGATGGGCCGCGCGATGCACGACATCGCCGAAGGCGAAGGTGACCTGACCAAGCGCCTGGTGATCCACGCCCACGACGAATTCGGCACCCTGGCGCAATCGTTCAACCGCTTCGTGGAACGCATCCACGAATCGATTCGCGAGGTGTCCTCGGCCACCGGCCGGGTCAACGAGGTGGCCCTGCAAGTAGTAAGCGCCTCCAACTCGTCGATGCTCAACTCCGACCAGCAGGCCAGCCGCACCAGCAGCGTGGCCGCGGCCATCAACGAGCTGGGCGCCGCCGCCCAGGAAATCGCCCAGAACGCAGCACTCGCCTCGCAGCACTCCAGCGACGCGCGCAGCCTGGCCGAAGATGGCCAGCAGGTGGTGAACAAGACTATCGAGGTGATGGGCCAGCTGTCGGCGAAAATCAGCGACTCGTGCGGCAACATCGAGACCCTGAACGCCAACACCGTGAACATCGGCCAGATCCTCGAAGTGATCACCAGCATCTCCCAGCAGACCAACCTGCTGGCGCTGAACGCCGCCATCGAAGCCGCCCGCGCCGGTGACGCCGGCCGTGGCTTCGCCGTGGTGGCCGACGAAGTACGCAACCTGGCGCACCGCACCCAGGACTCGGCGCAGCAGGTGCAGAAAATCATCGAGGAACTGCAGGTAGGCGCCCGCGAAGCCGTGGGCACCATGACCGAAAGCCAGAGCCAGAGCGAGCAAAGCGTGGGCATCGCCAACCAGGCCGGCGAGCGCCTGGGCAGCGTGACCCAGCGCATCGGCGAGATCGACGGCATGAACCAGTCGGTGGCCACCGCCACCGAGGAGCAGACCGCCGTGGTGGAAGCCATCAACATGGACATCACCGAGATCAACACGCTGAATCAGGAAGGCGTGGAGAACCTGCAATCCACCCTGCGCGCGTGCAGCGAGCTGGAGCAGCAGGTGTCGCGGTTGAAGCAGCTGGTAGGCAGCTTCCGCATCTGAAAACAAAAATGCCCCCAGTGATGGGGGCATTTTTTGCGCCAGACTCGTAGCCGCTGCCGCCAGGCTGCGCTGGCCCTCAACCTCACTGAAGATCTCCAGCGGGGATGAGGACCAGCGCAGCCTTCGGCAGCGGCTACAAATTATTCCTTGTGGTACGCGGTCACGCGCTCCACTTCCTGCTTGGAGCCCAGGAACACCGCCACGCGCTGGTGCAGGCCTTCAGGCTGGATGTCGAGGATGCGCTGGTGGCCGTCGGTGGAAGCGCCGCCAGCCTGTTCCACCAGGAACGACATCGGGTTGGCTTCGTACATCAGGCGCAGCTTGCCTGGCTTCTCTGGCTCACGGCCGTCGCGCGGGTACATGAACAGGCCGCCACGGGTGAGGATACGGTGCACGTCGGCCACCATGGAGGCGATCCAGCGCATGTTGTAGTTCTTCTTCAACGGGCCTTCTTCACCCGCGGTCAGCTCGCTGACGTAACGCTTCACCGGGGCTTCCCAGTGGCGCTGGTTGGACATGTTGATGGCGAACTCGGCGGTGGTTTCCGGGATGCTGATGTTCTCGTGGGTCAGCACGAAGCTGCCCATCTCGCGGTCCAGGGTGAAGCCCTTGACGCCGTTGCCCAGGGTCAGGATCAGCATGGTCTGCGGGCCGTAGATGGCGTAGCCGGCGGCGACCTGCTCAGTACCTTTCTGCAGGAAAGCCTGCTCGTTGAGGCTGTCGTTCTGGGTCAGGTACTCGGTTGGGCAGCGCAGTACCGAGAAGATGGTACCTACCGACACGTTGACGTCGATGTTCGACGAGCCGTCCAGCGGGTCGAACACCAGCAGGTAGGCGCCCTTCGGGTATTGGCCCGGGATCTGGTAGGCATTGTCCATTTCCTCGGACGCCATGCCGGCCAGGTGGCCGCCCCATTCGTTGGACTCCAGCAGGATGTCGTTGGACAGCACGTCCAGCTTCTTCTGCACTTCGCCCTGCACGTTTTCAGTGCCCATGCTGCCCAGCACGCCGCCCAGGGCGCCCTTGGACACAGCGTGGCTGATCTCTTTGCATGCGCGCGCCACCACTTCGATAAGGAAGCGCAGATCGGCAGGGGTCTTGTTGCTGCGGGTCTGCTCAATCAAATAGCGACTCAGGGTAACGCGGGACATGGACGGCTCCGGAGAATGGGGTGGGGAAAAACCCGCGCAGTTTACAGGCTCATTCACAACCTAGCGAGCGATAGGGGCGCGGTTCCAGCCCTTCAGACCGGGCTGTAACGATAAAGGTTCACGCCACCCGCTCAAGCGTAGTCCGAAAATGCCCGCGGGTGACGCTTATGGCCTCACTGGCCGCCAGGTTTTGCCCGCACCAGGCTGTACGCCATGGCCGCCAGCGCCAGCACGCCGACCACCAGCACCAGCCACAGGCTGATGTGTTTCCAGTTCGACGATGGCGCCGCGGCCACGGGTGGCGGCGGCGCGACGATGACCGGCGTCACGGCCGGCTCGGCGACGCCCAGGGCGGCCATGCGCTGCTCGTCCACGTCGGGTATCAGCGTGCCCAGGGGCAACTGCGCACTGACCGCATTCGGGTTGCCGATGGCCAGGCGGTAGGGGCCAGCGCCCCGCGCCAGGAACACCAGCTGCACCGGCCGTACCGCCACGCGCAGCAGCGGGGCCTCGGCGCCCAGGCCACCGCCACGGTCGTCCACCTCCAGCTTGAGCTGGCGCAGGGTCTCGCCGCGCATGGGCAGCTCGCTCTGCACGGCGTCCTGGCCGTTCTGGGTCAGGCGGTAGAGCAGGCCGCTTTCCAGCGGTTCCCAGCTGCCATTGAGGTCGTAGCGGCCGAACAGGTCGACCGGGGCCAGGCTGTTGGGCTGGTCCAGGTCGATCTGCACCCGTTCCACCGCCAGCGCCGCTGGCAGCATCCAGACGTACTGGTTGGCCTTGGCGCTGCTGCCCTTGATCGGCTCCGACCATACCAGCGGTGGCGGCACATGGCTGCTGGCGCTGCTTTGCACCAGCACCTGGCTGAGCACCGGCGCCGACTGTGGCACCTGCCACAACAGGCGCAGGTAACGCGCCGGCAGGCCCGGCAGGCTGACTTCATGCTGTTCGATGCGCTCGTCGGCGAAAGACAGCCGCGCCACCTGCCCTTCACCCCAGGGGCGCCAATGCTGCAGGTCGTCGCTGGCCTCGATGGTGAAGCGCTGGAAGCCTTCGCGCTCGCTGCTCCAGTCCAGGCTCAGCTGGTTCAAGGGTTCCTTGATGGCGCTGGTGTCCAGCAGCCAGCCGCGCAGCACCTCTTCACCGGCTTCCAGTTCCTCGTCGGGCTGCACCTCGATCAGGCTGCCGTTGGGACCGGTCTGCACCCGCACCTTGGGCGTGCCCGGCGCGGTTTCGGCGTCATCGTACAGCGGGAACCACTTCACGCTGGCCTGGTGCTCGCTTTGCCCATGGCGCGCCGGCTCGTGCACCAGGGCATAGGCCTGGGGCTCGCCAGCGGCGTTGAACACGCGAATGTCGCCCAGGTCCGCCTGCCGCGCGCCCAACTGCAGCGCCAGCGGCAGCTCCAGGCGGTACCAAGGGCCTTGGCCACTGGTGCTCAGCGGCACCTGGTTGGCGAAGTCCTTGGGTTGCTCCTGGGCCATGGCCGACAGCACGGCACACAAGCCCATTACCCCACACAACGTCTTGATCATGTGCCCCATATCAGGAATCGGCCCCCGCCGTTTCAATTCGCCGTGGCGGCAGCGGAGCGAAATACCCCACCACCAGCAACAGCACGCCCACCCCAATGAACGAGACGATCCGGGCCAGGCCGCCATGATTGCTCAGTTCGACGAAGAACAGCTTGGCCACCACTACCGCGATAAGCCCCGCCCCCACCAGCCACACCTTGCGCCGCCCGCGCAGGTGCCCACCAATCATCAGGCCCAGGGCCACCAGCGTCCACACCAGTGACAGGCTGGCCTGCACCAGCATCGAGGCCAGCAAGGCCTGTAGATCATAGGGCAAGCCGGCGTAATGGTGGGCGGTGCGCAGGACCATGGCGGTGAGCACCGCGAACAGCGAGGCGCCCAGCAACCAGGTCACCGGCCCGCGTACCCCCAGGCTGCGCAGGCGGCTGTCGAAGTGCCGTGCCCAGACGAACAGGGCGTAGATCACCAGCAGCAGGCCCAGCTCCAGCGGGTTCACCAGCGGCACGTACGGCAGCGGCTCAGCCGAGCCGTCGCTGAAGCAGTTGGCCAGCCACAGCCAGCCCAGCATGCCACACGCCAAGGGCCAGGCGGCCCACCAGCGGTAGGCCTGTGGATAACTGGCCAGCGGCCACGGCCATTCGCGCGGGCTGGCCATGGCCAGCAGGAACAGCGCCGGGAACACCGCCCAGCCCAGCCAGCGCCAGGCGTTGTAGTAGCCGGCCAGCTGTTCCAGGCCGTAGCTCAGCTCCAGCGCCAGCAGGGCAATCAACAACCAGGCGCCGAGCACATGGCTGACGGTCAGCACGCGGCTGCCCAGCCACTCGGGCAGGCGCCGCAGCGACCAGAAATGCACCACCAACACCGCCGGCCAGGCCAGCCAGCCAAGCTCGGCGGCGACGTGGAAGCTATGCCCCCAGCCGTAGGGCAGCAGCAGCCAGGCCAGCGGCACCAGCAGCAGCGCCCCGTGCGCCAGGCCAGGCCAGCGCAGCCGTGGTGCCAGGGCGCTGGCCACGGCGGCACTGGCGCTGAAGGCCAGCAGCAGCGCCGCCGTGTCCAGCGGCCAGTTCACCCAGCGCGCCACCCCGCTGACACACGCCAGCAACCACCACAGGCCGCCCCACACCAGCAGCACCACGCCCAGGCCGCTACCAGGCCGCTCGGCGTGCTGGCGCCAGGCGCAGACCAGGCCGGCGACGGCCAGCAGCAAGGCGCTGAACGCCAGGTCACCGGTGACCGCCAGGTACGGCGACAGGCTCCAGGCGAACAGGCAGTAGCCCGCGGCCCCCAGCTGCAGCAGCAAGGCAAACCAGCACGCCAGGCGTCGTTGCTGGCGCAGCCCCAGCCAGTACAGCCCCGCGCCTTCAAGCGCCCAGGCGCTGCTGGTCCAGTGCGCGTCCAGGCCCAGGGGAATGGCCAGGCTGGTGAAGATCACCGCCAACGCCAGGCAGGTTTCGGTCAGCAGCGTGGCGCGTTGCGGGGCCCTGCGGGCCAGCAGCCAGGCCAGCACCATGTAGATCGCGCCCAGGCCCAAGGCGCTGAACGCCGCGCCGAACGGCAGATGATGGACCAGCGCCCATTGCAGGCCGAAGCCCACCAGCGGCGGCCCGAACAGGATGGTGCCATGCACGTAGTCGCCCTGGCGCGCCCCCCAGCGCAGCAGCGTGGCGCGGTCGGCGTCGGCAGGCGGCGCAGGGCTATCCAGCAGGGTGCGGCGGGCGAACAGCAGGCCGATGGCCAGGTACATGGCGAAGAACAGCCACAGGAAGGGTGCCGTGCTCCAGAACAGCTCGGGCGTATAGGCGCGCCCCCCCCAGGCGAAACCGACGCCGAAGGTGCCGGCGAAGCCGATCAGGTTCAGCAGGCGCCAGGCCTTGAACAAGGCAATGGCGAGGATGCCGGCGTTGAGCAAGGCGAAATAGCTGAACAGCGCCACGTGGCTGCCGGCCCCGGTGGACGCCAGGATAGGCGCCGCGAAGCCGCCCAGGGCCGCTGCGCAGGCCAGGCCCAGGGCATCCTGCAGCACCGCCAGGATGGCCGAGAACACCGTGATGGCCACCAGCAGGGCCATGGCCGGGCCGGGGTCGATCAGCGCATGCAGGCGCATGGCAGCGAAAATGGTCAGGTACAGCACGCCCACGCCAGCGCCTTGCAGCAGCAGGCCGTAGCCGCGGCGCTTCAGGCGCAGCCACCAGCCCAGCCCCAGCAGCGCCAGGGCGCTGGCGGCCACGCCGGCGTAGCGCAGCTCCACCGGCACCACGACGTTTTCGGTGGCGTAGCGCAGCAGGAAGGCCAGGCCCAGGAACAGCAGCACCAGGCCGACGCGCAGCACGGTGTTGCCGCCCAGCAGCCAGCCGCGGGCGGCCGCGAAGGCCTTGCTGAAGAGATCGGGTTCGCCAGGTGGCCGGGGCTCGGTGGCCCAGGCGTTGGCAGTGACAGGTTCGGCAACGTGTTCGGGCGGGGTTGCGGGTAACTCCCATTCCAGCTCCACGGCTGTTTCAGGGGCGGGAGCAGGTGCTACCACCGGCGCAGGCCCTTCCAGCGCCTGCAACCGCAGCTGCAAGGCCGTCAGCGCCCGGCCTTGTTCCTCGCTACGACGCGTGAGCGTGGCAAGCCGCAAGGCCTGGCCCAGGCCCAGCCCCAACAGCCCACCAATGAGCGCGCCGTCGATGGATTCATCGAACGCACCACCCAATGCGAGGCCCAGCAACAGCAGTACCCATTGCATGATCGATTTCCCTAACCGGTGTCACAAGTCCATGGCAGGGCGACAGTATATCGGGTAGGGCTGCATGTGCCCTGCAAAACCGTAGCCGCTGCCCAGGTTGCGCTGGCCATGGTGTGCACTGAAGATTTCCAGCGTACATGAGGGCCAGCGCAGCCTGCGGCAGCGGCTACGCGGGCGGCGTCGCTGCGGCAGTCGCGTTACTCCAGCGCCTTCCAGATCTCCTCGGCGTATTCGCGAATGGTGCGGTCGGACGAGAACCAGCCAGTGCGCGCGGTGTTGAGCACGGCCGAGCGCCACCAGCGGTCCGGGTCGTGCCACAGGTCTTCCACGCGCTTCTGCGCGTCCCAATAGGCGTCGAAGTCGGCGCACACCAGGAAACGGTCGTAGGCGATCAGGCCGTCGATCAGCCCGGCATAGCGGGACGAATCGTCCGGCGAGAACACCCCACCGCGAATCGCCTGCAACACATCGTTGAGGCGGTGGGACGCGGCGATGTCACCGCTGGCGTTGAACTCCCCGGCACGCTTGCGTGCTTCCACCTGCTGGGCGGTCAGGCCGAAGATGAACATGTGCTCGGTGCCGATCAGGTCGCTCATCTCGACGTTGGCGCCGTCCATGGTGCCGATGGTCAGCGCGCCGTTGAGGCCGAACTTCATGTTGCTGGTACCCGAGGCTTCATAGCCGGCGGTGGAGATCTGCTCGGACAGGTCGGCCGCCGGAATGATGCTTTCGGCCAGGCTGACGTTGTAGTTGGGCAGGAACACCACCTTGAGCAGGCCGCGCACGGTAGGGTCGTTGTTGACGGTGCGGGCGATGTCGTTGGCCAGCTTGATGATCAGCTTGGCCTGGTGGTAGCTGGCGGCCGCCTTGCCGGCGAAGATCTTCACCCGCGGCACCCAGTGCGTGCCCGGCTCGGCACGAATGGCCTGGTACAGCGCCACCGTGTGCAGCAGGTTGAGCAACTGGCGCTTGTACTCGTGGATACGCTTCACCTGCACGTCGAACATGGCCTCGGGGTTGATGGCCACGCCCAGGCGGTCCTGGATGATGCGCGCCAGCGCCTTCTTGCTGCTCAGACGCTGGGCGGCGAAACGTTTGCGGAACTCGGGCTTTTCGGCGAAGGGTTCGAGGTCCTTGAGGCGCTGCTCGGGATGGTCGAGCACGTCCTCGCCCAGGGCATCCACCAGCATCGAGGTCAACTCGCCGTTGGACTGGAACAGCCAGCGGCGGAAGGTGATGCCGTTGGTCTTGTTGTTGATGCGGTCGGGGTACAGCTTGTGCATTTCGGCGAACACCGTGCTGCGCATCAGCTTGGTGTGCAGCGCCGACACGCCGTTGACGCTGTGCGAGCCCAGGAACGCCAGGTTGCCCATGCGCACGCGGCGGCCGTTGTCTTCCTCGATCAGCGACACCGCGCGCAGCACGTCGAAGTCGTGGATGCCTTTGGCCCGCAGCGAATCGATGTGGTAGGCGTTGATCAGGTAGATGATCTGCATGTGCCGCGGCAGCATGCGCTCCATCAGGCCCACCGGCCAGGTTTCCAGCGCCTCGGGCAGCAGGGTGTGGTTGGTGTAGGCCAGGGTGTTGACGGTGATGTTCCAGGCGGTGTCCCAGGCCAGGCCGTGGGTGTCCACCAGCAGGCGCATCAGCTCGGCCACGGCGATGGAGGGGTGGGTGTCGTTGAGCTGGATGGCGGCGCCGTCGGCCAGGTTCAGCAGCGAGGGGTGGATGTTCTGGTGGCGGCGCAGCAGGTCCTGCAGCGAGGCCGAGACGAAGAAGTACTCCTGGCGCAGGCGCAACTCCTGGCCGGCCTCGGTGCTGTCGGCTGGGTAGAGTACCCGCGAGATGCTTTCGGCGCGGGCCACTTCGGCCACGGCGCCCAGGTGGTCACCGGCGTTGAAGCGTTCCAGGTGCAGCTCCTCCAGGGCCCGCGCCCGCCACAGCCGCAGGGTATTCACGCTGGAACCGCGCCAGCCCACCACCGGCGTGTCGTAGGCCACCGCCCGCACGGTCTCGGCGGGCCACCACACTTGTTTCTGCTGGCCGCCGGCGTCCTGCACGGTTTCCACGTGGCCGCCGAAGCTGATCGGGTAGATCACCTCGGGGCGCTCGAACTCCCAGGGGTTGCCGAAGTCCAGCCAGTTCTCGGTCTGCTCCTGCTGCCAACCGTCGACGATGGCCTGGCGGAACAGCCCGTGTTCGTAGCGAATGCCGTAGCCGTGGGCGGCGATGCCCAGGGTCGACATGCTCTCCATGAAGCAGGCTGCCAACCGGCCAAGGCCGCCGTTGCCCAGGGCCGCATCGGGCTCCAGCAGGCGGATGCGCTCCAGGTCCACGCCCAGGTCGGTGAGGGCCTCCTTGGCGATGTCCAGCAGCCCCAGGTTGCTGAGGCTGTCGTACAGCAACCGGCCGATCAGGAATTCCAGGGACAGGTAGTACACCCGCTTCTGCGCCTTGCGGTAGATCTGCCGGGTGTGGTCCATCCAGTGCTCGACCATATGGTCGCGGGCCGCCAGGGCGATGGCTTCGAACCAGTCGTGATCAAAGGCATGATCCGGGTCCTTGCCTACCGCGTATGTGAGTTTTGCGAGTACAGCGGCGCGAAATTCGGCCACCTCTGCGTCACGGACAAGCGGTTCCTGAGACATTGATGCGTCCTCGGGGAAGTTGACGGATTTTTAGGATGGGGTTGTCTGAGCCTAGACGGTTCGACAGGAGGTGAAAGGCCAGGTTCGCGCTTTTCTGTAAGAACCACGAAACACCCGGGGGTGAAACCGGCAAATGGTTGTTCACAATTTCACCAGTCCCGGTATCATCGCGCGCCCGATTACCCCGAAAAACCGAACCCGATGAAGACCACCCTGATAGCCGCTGCCGAAGTCGACCGCCTGGAGACCTGGCAGAAATTCACCCAGCCCATGTGCGGCGCCTGCATGTCGACCTGCTGCACCCTGCCCGTGGAGGTGAAGATCAAGGATCTGGTGCGCATCGGCGTGGTGGACGAATTCGAACTGGGCGACCCGCCGAAGAACATCGCCAAGCGCCTGCAGAAGGACGGCATCGTCGAGCGCTTCAACCAGAAGTCGGGCATCTTCACCCTGCAGCGCATGAGCAACAACGACTGCCTGTACCTGGACCGCAAGAGCCGCCTGTGCACCATCTACGACAAGCGCCCGGATACCTGCCGCAACCACCCGCGCGTAGGCCCGCGGCCGGGTTATTGCGCGTATAAGCCAAAGCCCGCGACCTTCTGACAGGCATAAAAAAACGCCCCCGGCCGCAAGGCCGGGGGCGTTTTTCATTCAGCGAAGGCTAGGTTACGCCTTGGCTTTCTTGGCAGCGCGGGTACGCTCGCTTTCGTCCAGGATCTTCTTGCGAAGACGGATGGACTTAGGAGTCACTTCGCACAGCTCGTCTTCCTGGATGTATTCCAGGGCCTGTTCCAGGGTGAAGCGAACAGGTGGAACCAGGGCGATGGTTTCGTCTTTACCCGAAGCACGCATGTTGTCGAGCTTCTTGCCCTTGGTAGGGTTCACGCCCAGGTCGTTGTCGCGGCTGTTCTGGCCGACGATTTGACCGTTGTAGATCTCCTGGCCGTGTTCTACGAACAGCTTGCCACGAGCCTGCAGGGTTTCCAGCGAGTAGGTCAGAGCCTTGCCGGTTTCAACCGAAACCAGAACGCCGTTCGAACGGCCGGACATGTGACCCGACTTGACGGTGTCGTAACGGTCGAAGATCGAGGTCAGGATGCCAGCACCGTTGGTCAGGGTCAGGAACTGGTTACGGAAACCAATCAGGCCGCGAGCAGGGATGTTGTATTCCAGACGAACACGGCCCTTGCCATCCGGCACCATGTTGGTCAGGTCGCCTTTACGCAGGCCCATCTCTTCCATGACCTTGCCCTGAGCTTCTTCAGGGATGTCGATGGTCACGTTTTCGAACGGCTCTTGCTTGACGCCGTCGACTTCACGAATGATCACTTCCGGACGGCCCAGGGCCAGCTCGAAGCCTTCGCGACGCATGGTTTCGATCAGTACCGACAGGTGCAGCTCACCACGGCCCGATACCTTGAACTTGTCAGCCGAGTCGCCTTCTTCAACGCGCAGTGCAACGTTGTACAGCAGCTCTTTGTCCAGACGGTCCTTGATGTTACGCGAGGTCACGAACTTGCCTTCTTTACCGCAGAATGGCGAGTCGTTTACCTGGAAGGTCATGGAAACGGTTGGCTCGTCGACGGTCAGCGGCTTCATGGCTTCGACGGTCAGTGGGTCGCACAGGGTGTCAGAGATGAACAGCTCGTCGAAACCGCTGATGCAGACGATGTCGCCGGCAGCGGCTTCTTCAACGTCGATGCGGTGCAGGCCGTGGTGACCCATCAGCTTCAGGATACGACCGTTGCGGCGCTTGCCGTCGGCGCTGATAGCCACAACCGGGGTGTTAGGCTTGACGCGACCGCGAGCGATACGGCCAACGCCGATGACGCCCAGGAAGCTGTTGTAGTCCAGAGCCGAGATCTGCATCTGGAACGCGCCGTCACGGTCAACGGCTGGAGCTGGCACGTGATCCACGACCGCCTGGTACAGCGGGGTCATGTCTTCGGCCATGTCGGTGTGGTCCAGGCCGGCGATGCCGTTGATGGCCGAGGCGTAGACGACTTTGAAGTCCAGCTGTTCGTCGGTGGCACCCAGGTTGTCGAACAGATCGAAGATCTGGTCCAGAACCCAATCAGGACGCGCGCCCGGACGGTCGATCTTGTTGATCACGACGATCGGCTTCAGACCGGCTTCGAAGGCCTTCTTGGTCACGAAGCGAGTTTGCGGCATAGGGCCGTCTTGAGCGTCAACCAGCAGCAGAACGGAGTCGACCATCGACATAACGCGTTCTACTTCACCGCCGAAGTCGGCGTGGCCGGGGGTGTCGACGATGTTGATGTGGTAGCCATTCCAGTTGATGGCGGTGTTCTTCGCCAGAATGGTAATACCGCGCTCTTTCTCCTGGTCGTTGGAGTCCATCACGCGCTCGTCGTTGAGCTCGTTGCGCTCCAGGGTGCCCGATTGACGCAGCAGTTTGTCTACCAGGGTGGTTTTACCATGGTCAACGTGAGCGATGATGGCGATGTTACGTAGATTTTCGATCACTTGTGTATCTCGATCAGAGGATTCGGTGTGCTGACAGGTTGTGACAGCGATTTGACTTAGAGTCCCGCAAAGCCGTTACAGCTTTACGGTGGCGTCGGGGGGCCGGTGACGCAGGCCACAGGCAAACAGCCCCGGGCGCTTAGCTCGGTCGATAAACGCGCACATTGGCATGTCCCTCACTGAGCAAGTGGTGGGCATGCAGGCGACTCATCACGCCTTTGTCGCAATACAGCAGGTACTGACGGGTGGGGTCCAGTTCCTTGAAACGGCTGTTCAGTGCATAGAACGGCAGTGCCTTGACCTCGATGCCTTCGAGTTCAAGGGGCTCGTCTTCCTGGGCGTCCGGATGCCGAATGTCGATGATCACCTGCCCGGCCAGGGCCTGGGCGACTTCCTCGATTTCGATGTCCTGGCCCAATTCATCGATCACATTGTCGATGGAAACGAGCTTGGCGCGTTCCAGGGCCCGCTCCAGCACGGCCATGTCGAACTGCTGTTCTTCATAGGCAACGCGGTGGGGCTTGGCCTTGGTGGTGGGGTTGACCGAAATCACCCCGCAATATTCAGGCATGTGCTTGGCGAAGTCGGCGGTGCCGATTTCGTTGGCCTGGTCAATGATGTCCTGCTTATGGCTGGCAAGCAATGGACGCAGCAGCAGCTTGTCGGTTGCCGCACTGATCACCGAGAGGTTCGGAAGCGTCTGGCTCGACACTTGCGAGATGGCCTCGCCGGTTACCAGGGCATCAATTTGCAGACGATCGGCCATGCGGCTGGCGGCGCGCAGCATCATGCGCTTGAGAATCACGCCCATGTGGCTGTTGTCGACCTTGCCCAGCAGCTCGCCCACCACTTCCTCGAACGGGATGCTGATGAACAGCACGCGCTGGGAGCTACCGTATTTCTTCCACAGGAAGTGCGCGACTTCCATCACGCCCAGCTCGTGGGCACGGCCGCCCAGGTTGAAGAAGCAGAAGTGGGTCATCAGGCCGCGGCGCATCATCTGGTAGGCGGCCACGGTGGAGTCGAAGCCACCGGACATCAGTACCAGGGTCTGCTCCAGCGAGCCCAGCGGGTAGCCGCCGATGCCCTGGTGCTGGCTGTGGATAATGAAGACGCGCTTGTCGCGGATCTCCAGGCGCACTTCCACCTCGGGCTTCTTCAGTTCGATGCCGGCGGCGCCGCACTGCTGGCGCAATTGGCTGCCAACATAACGGTCCACGTCCATGGAGGTGAAGGTGTGCTTGCCGGCGCGCTTGCAGCGCACGGCGAACATCTTGCCTGCCAGCAGGTGGCCGAAGTGCTGCTTGCACTGGGCGACCAGGTCGTCCATGTCGCCCAGTGGGTATTCATCCACCTGGAGGAAATGGGTGATGCCGGGCACGCACTTGAGGCGCTCGATCATCTCGCGCTGGATTTTCGCATCTTCGATGCGGGTGACAACGGTGAGGTTGTCCCACACGCCATCCACCACCAGCTTCGGGTCCAGTTCACGGAGCACGACGCGGATGTTCTTGGCGAGCTGGCGAATGAAGTTCTTCCGAACGGGCCGGCTCTTGATGGTGATTTCTGGGAAGACTTTTACGATTAGTTTCATGAAAAACAGCGCGCGAGGTGCCAGCCGAAAAAGGGGGGCAGGATTATAGCGGAAATTGCTCAGCTTTTAACCAGTTATCGTACAGAAGGTTTTCAGTGCACCTTTATGGTGCCTTACGGATTGCTAGCGCTTCAAAACAGTGCGGCAAATCGGCGCATTTTGCCGAAAACAGGCCGAAATGCTTGGGTTTGGGGCAAAAAACCCATCTCGGGGCACTGGCATGCAAATTGCTCCCTTGTGAGGCAGGTTGCCTTGGCAGACTATTCGCGCCCGGCATCACCCAAATTACAGGGCTAACCACTACCAGCCCTTATTCACCCCGGAGGACAACATGTCGAAGTCGGTTCAACTCATCAAAGATCATGACGTCAAGTGGATTGATCTGCGCTTCACGGACACCAAGGGCACCCAGCACCACGTCACCATGCCAGCCCGTGACGCGCTGGAAGACGACTTCTTCGAAGTCGGCAAGATGTTCGACGGTTCCTCCATCGCTGGTTGGAAAGGCATCGAAGCCTCCGACATGATCCTGCTGCCGGACGACGAAACTGCCGTCCTGGACCCGTTCACCGAAGAGCCGACCCTGATCCTGGTCTGCGACATCATCGAACCTTCGACCATGCAAGGCTACGATCGCGACCCGCGCGCCATCGCCCACCGCGCCGAAGAGTACCTGAAGTCGACCGGTATCGGTGACACCGTGTTCGCCGGCCCAGAGCCAGAGTTCTTCATCTTCGACGAAGTGAAGTTCAAGTCCGACATCTCCGGTTCCATGTTCAAGATCTACTCGGAACAAGGTTCGTGGATGTCCGACCAGGACGTGGAAGGCGGCAACAAGGGCCACCGTCCAGGCGTGAAAGGCGGCTACTTCCCAGTTCCTCCGTTCGACCACGACCACGAAATCCGTACCGCCATGTGCAACGCACTGGAAGAAATGGGCCAGGTCGTTGAAGTTCACCACCACGAAGTGGCAACTGCTGGCCAGAACGAAATCGGCGTCAAGTTCAACACCCTGGTGAAGAAGGCCGACGAAGTCCAGACCCTGAAGTACGTTGTGCACAACGTTGCCGACGCCTACGGCCGTACCGCTACCTTCATGCCTAAGCCACTGTACGGCGACAACGGCTCGGGTATGCACGTACACATGTCCATCGCCAAAGATGGCAAGAACACCTTCGCTGGCGAAGGCTATGCCGGCCTGTCCGACACCGCCCTGTACTTCATCGGCGGTATCATCAAGCACGGTAAGGCCCTGAACGGCTTCACCAACCCGGCGACCAACTCGTACAAGCGTCTGGTCCCAGGCTTCGAAGCTCCAGTAATGCTGGCCTACTCGGCTCGCAACCGTTCGGCTTCGATCCGTATTCCTTACGTCAACAGCCCACGCGGCCGTCGTATCGAAGCACGCTTCCCGGATCCGGCTGCCAACCCATACCTGGCCTTCGCAGCACTGCTGATGGCCGGCCTGGACGGTATCCAGAACAAGATCCACCCTGGCGACGCCGCTGACAAAAACCTGTACGACCTGCCGCCTGAAGAGGCGAAAGAGATCCCACAAGTTTGCGGCAGCCTGAAAGAAGCCCTGGAAGAGCTGGACAAAGGTCGTGCGTTCCTGACCAAAGGCGGCGTTTTCAGCGACGACTTCATCGACGCTTACATCGCCCTGAAAAGCGAAGAAGAAATCAAGGTGCGCACCTTCGTGCACCCACTGGAATACGAGCTGTACTACAGCTGCTAATCCGGTGACGCTGGCGCAAGCCGCGTGATTTGAAAAAGGCCTCCTTCGGGAGGCTTTTTTTATGCCCGCTGGAAGCCCCTGGCCGCTAGAATCGGCCCCTACCGTTCGTCACCAATAACAACATGAGTACGACAATGCGTAGAACCCTGCTGCTCACCGCCACCCTGTTCTCCAGCGCTGCCTTCGCCGCGCCGCCCGCCACCCTCTCGCCGCTGCTGGACAGCGTGCAACAACGCCTGGACATAGCCCCCAAGGTCGCCCTGACCAAATGGGACAACCACAAGCCGGTGCTGGACGCCCCGCGCGAGCGCGACGTGATCGCCGGCGCCGGCAAGCTGGCCGCCGAATACAAGGTGGATGGCGCCCTGGCCGAACAGTTCTTCGCCGCGCAGATCGAGGCCAACAAGCTGGTGCAATACGGCCTGCTGACCCAGTGGAACGCCAAGGGCGCCGCGCCTGATACACCACGGGTGGACCTGGCCAAGGAAATCCGCCCGCAGCTGGACGTGCTGCAGAAGCAGCTGCTGGAGCGCCTGGCGGCGTTCGCCCCGTCGCGCAACGACCCGCAGTGCCCACGCTGGGTGGCCAGCGCCATCGAGGCGCGCAAGGCTGATGTGCTGCGGCGCACTGCGCTGGTCCGCGCCACCGGCGAGTTGTGCGCCAGCCCTTCCTGACGCCCCCGACGCGGCCCGTAGCAGCAACTGTCTCGAAGCGGCGTCGTCTGCATCGCTCGTAGCAGCGGCCGTAGGCCGCGTCCGAACACACCGCCCATCCCCCGGCATACCGCGCCGCAGCCGGACGCAGCCTGCGGCAGCTGCTACGCGGATTCGGTGCAGCCTGGCGGCAGCGGCTACAAATCGCGCGAAGCACCTGTAGCAGCGGCCGTAGGCCGCGTCCGAACACACCGCCCATCCCCCGGCATACCGCGCCGCAGCCGGACGCAGCCTGCGGCAGCTGCTACGCGGATTCGGTGTAGCCGCAGCCTGGCGGCAGCGGCTACAAATCGCGCGATGCACCTGTAGCAGCGGCCGTAGGCCGCGTCCGAACACACCGCCCATCCCCCGGCATACCGCGCCGCAGCCGGACGCAGCCTGCGGCAGCTGCTACGCGGATTCGGTGTAGCCGCAGCCCTACAAATCGCGCGAAGCACCTGTAGCAGCGGCCGTAGGCCGCGTCCGAACACACCGCGCGCCCCCGGCATACCGCGCCGCAGCCGGACGCAGCCTGCGGCAGCTGCTACGCGGATTCGGTGTAGCCGCAGCCTGGCGGCAGCGGCTACAAATCGCGCGAAGCACCTGTAGCAGCGGCCCTAGGCCGCGTCCGAACACACCGCCCATCCCCCGGCATACCGCGCCGCAGCCGGACGCAGCCTGCGGCAGCTGCTACGCGGATTCGGTGTAGCCGCTGCCGAAGGCTGCGCTGGCCCTTCGCCACGCTGAAATTGCGCGAAGCACCTGTAGCAGCGGCCCTAGGCCGCGTCCGAACACACCGCGCATCCTCCGGCATGCCGCGCCGCAGCCGGACGCAGCCTGCGGCAGCTGCTACGCGAACCCGGCGCGTTGGTACAAAGCCGAAACCATCCGTCGGCCATTCTGTTCTATGCTGGCACCTGGGCCGCAAGGCCGTTCCTTCCATGAACCGACAGGATGCGTTCATGCGCTCATGCCTTATCTGGGTACTGATGCTGATGGCGTTGCCCGCTTTCGCGCAGATCTACAAATACACCGACGCCGAAGGCAACACCGCCTACTCCAACCAGCCGCCCGACGGCACCCGCTCGCAGACCGTGGAACTGCCACCGCTCAACAGCGTGGAACCGCAGGCCCCCGTCGCGCCCATGGTGCCGGTGCCGCGAAGCCCTCGCAGCAATGAGCCGCAGCAGGCCTATAACACCTTGCAGCTGACCGACATCCCCAGCGACGAAGCGCTACGCGCCAACAACGGCACCTTCACCGTCGGCGTGCTGATCGACCCGCGGCTGCGCGACATCCACCGCTTGCGCCTGCTGCTCGATGACCAGCCCTACGGCCAGCCCACCAACGTGCCACGCCTGCAGCTGGTGAACATCGACCGCGGCGACCACAGCCTGGCCGTGCAAGTGCTGTTCAATGACAAAGTGGTGCAGCAAAGCCCCACGGTCACCTTCACCCTGCAGCGCTACCACCTGCCACCCGCCGGAAAACGCCCATGAACCGCCTGCTGTCGGGCCTTGCATTGCTGGTGCTGAGCGCATCGGCCATGGCCCAGGTCTACACCTACATCGATGCCCAGGGTAACCGCGTCTACACCGACAAGCCCCACGCCAACGCCACCGTGGTGGACGTGCGGCCCAGCAACAGCATGAGCGCCACCCCGGTGCTGCCCACCCCGGCGCGCAAGCTGGCCAGGAAGCAGCCCGTGAGCCACTACGACATGCTGCGCATCCTGATCCCGGAGCCGGACGCCAGCATCCATGACGCTTCCGGCAACATGATCGTGACCATCACCAGCGACCCGCCACTGATGGCCAACCACGGCTACCGCCTGCTGATGGACGGCAATGTGGTCGCCGGCCCGGCGGTAAGCCCGGTGTTCGCGCTGAAGAACGTCGACCGCGGCACGCACCAGCTTGCAGCGGAAATCATCGACAACCATGAAACCGTGATCGAACGCACCCCCGCCCAGCCGTTCCACATGCAACGCATCTCGCTGATCCAGAAGCGCCGCAACAACCCCTGCAAGACCGAGGACTACGGCGTGCGCCCCGAATGCCCGCTCGCCGACAAGCCCGCCGACGACGAAGACAGCGAATGACACATCCAGCCGCTATAGTTTCCGCATCCGCTCTATTTTGGTGCGAATAGAACCGGTAAAGTCGGACGAACATCCCATTTTGGGTCAATCCTGAACGAGACCCTGCCCGCTGCGTCATTTAATGAGCAGTGAAAGCGCCATTTTCCGCCGGCCGCGCTTCTTTTCGGAGCTTTGGTTTAGTTCTTGCATTTTAAGGTGTATCAGCGGATTACCAGCCCGCGCCGCCAAGGACCCGCGCTCCTGCGGCAATGGGCCAAAAGAGGTCAACGACAGCTAATGACCATCAGTGATGCACTGCACCGACTGCTTCTGGACAACCTGACCACTGCCACCATCCTGCTCAACGCCGAGCTGCGCCTGGAGTACATGAACCCGGCCGCCGAAATGCTCCTGGCCATCAGCGGCCAGCGCAGCCATGGGCAGTTCATCAGCGAGCTGTTCACCGAGTCGGCCGAAGCGCTCAACTCCCTGCGCCAGGCCGTGGAACAGGCCCACCCGTTCACCAAGCGCGAGGCCATGCTCACCGCGCTCACCGGCCAGACCCTGACCGTGGACTACGCGGTAACGCCGATCCTCAACAACGGCCAGACCCTGCTGCTGCTCGAAGTGCACCCCCGTGACCGGCTGCTGCGCATCACCAAGGAAGAGGCCCAGCTGTCCAAGCAGGAAACCACCAAGATGCTGGTGCGCGGCCTGGCCCACGAGATCAAGAACCCGCTGGGCGGCATCCGTGGCGCCGCGCAGCTGCTGGCCCGGGAGCTGCCCGAGGAAAGCCTGAAGGACTACACCAACGTCATCATTGAAGAGGCCGACCGCCTGCGCAACCTGGTGGACCGCATGCTCGGTTCCAACAAGCTGCCGTCGCTGGCCATGACCAACGTGCACGAGGTGCTGGAGCGCGTGTCCAGCCTGGTGGAAGCAGAAGCCCAGGGCGGCATCACCCTGGTGCGCGACTACGACCCCAGCATTCCCGACGTGTTGATCGACCGCGAGCAGATGATCCAGGCCGTGCTCAACATCGTGCGCAACGCCATGCAGGCCATCAGTGGCCAGAACGAGTTGCGCCTGGGCCGCATCAGCCTGCGCACGCGCACCATGCGCCAGTTCACCATTGGCCACACCCGCCACCGGCTGGTGACCAAAATAGAAATTACCGACAACGGACCCGGTATACCGGCCGAGCTCCAGGAGACCATTTTCTACCCGATGGTCAGTGGGCGCCCGGACGGTACAGGCCTTGGCCTTGCCATTACCCAGAACATCATCAGCCAGCACCAGGGGCTGATCGAGTGTGAAAGCCACCCCGGCCACACCACTTTCTCGATCTTCCTGCCGCTGGAACAAGGAGCCGCTTCGTCATGAGTCGTAGTGAAACTGTCTGGATCGTCGATGACGACCGTTCCATCCGTTGGGTGCTGGAAAAGGCCTTGCAGCAGGAAGGCATGACCACCCAGAGCTTCGACAGTGCCGATGGCGTCATGAGCCGCCTGGCCCGCCAGCAGCCGGACGTGATCATCTCCGACATCCGCATGCCCGGCGCCAGTGGCCTGGACCTGCTGGCGCGCATCCGCGAGTCGCACCCGCGCCTGCCGGTCATCATCATGACCGCCCATTCGGACCTGGACAGCGCCGTGGCGTCGTACCAGGGCGGTGCGTTCGAATACCTGCCCAAGCCGTTCGACGTGGACGAGGCCGTGGCTCTGGTGAAGCGCGCCAACCAGCACGCCCAGGAGCAACAAGGCCTGACCGAAGTGCCGACGCTGACCCGCACGCCGGAAATCATCGGCGAAGCGCCGGCCATGCAGGAAGTCTTCCGCGCCATCGGCCGCCTCAGCCATTCCAACATCACCGTGCTGATCAACGGTGAGTCGGGTACGGGTAAAGAGCTGGTCGCCCACGCCCTGCACCGTCACAGCCCCCGCGCAGCCTCGCCGTTCATTGCCCTGAACATGGCCGCCATTCCCAAGGACCTGATGGAGTCCGAGCTGTTCGGCCATGAGAAAGGCGCGTTCACCGGTGCTGCCAACCTGCGCCGCGGCCGCTTCGAACAGGCCGACGGCGGCACGCTGTTCCTCGACGAGATCGGCGACATGCCGGCCGACACCCAGACCCGCCTGCTGCGCGTGCTGGCCGACGGCGAGTTCTACCGCGTGGGCGGCCACACCCCGGTGAAGGTCGACGTGCGCATCATCGCCGCCACCCACCAGAACTTGGAAACCCTGGTGCACGCCGGCAAGTTCCGCGAGGACTTGTTCCACCGCCTGAACGTGATCCGCATCCACATTCCGCGCCTGTCGGACCGCCGTGAAGACATCCCGACCCTGGCCAAGCACTTCCTCAGCCGCGCCGCCCAGGAGCTGGCCGTGGAGCCCAAGCTGCTGAAGGCCGAGACCGAGGAATACCTGAAGAACCTGCCGTGGCCCGGCAACGTGCGCCAGCTGGAGAACACCTGCCGCTGGATCACCGTGATGGCCTCGGGCCGTGAAGTGCACATCGGCGACCTGCCACCCGAGCTGCTGAGCCTGCCGCAGGACGCAGCGCCGGTGACCAACTGGGAGCAGGCCCTGCGCCAATGGGCCGACCAGGCCCTGGCCCGTGGCCAGTCCAGCCTGCTGGACAGCGCCGTGCCGAGCTTCGAGCGCATCATGATCGAGACCGCCCTCAAGCACACCGCCGGCCGCCGCCGCGACGCCGCCGTGCTGCTGGGCTGGGGCCGCAACACCTTGACCCGCAAGATCAAGGAACTGGGCATGAAGGTGGATGGCGGCGACGAAGACGAAGGCGACGACGCCTGACCCACCCCGTTACACCAAAAAAAACCGCCAGCGACCCTGGCGGTTTTTTTTTACCCGTAGCAGCTGCCGAAGGCAGCGTCCCCAACCAACCCGGTATTGCGCCCGGACGCAGCCTTCGGCCGCTGCGACGGGGTTGTGCATGGTGGCCCTGGCGTGCACCGCCGCAAGGCGTTTTTGCCCTTGGATCCAGCAAAAATGGCCTGAAAAACACCGCGCCGAAAATTGCCATTCATCGCCAAACCCGCGAAATACAAGGCTTGCGGCCGTCGGATCACAAATTCGCAACATCATGAGCGCATTTTTTCAAAAGCTGGCACGCGCTCTGCAATGTAGTAAGTGCAGGAACAGAAACACACACCCAGTTTTGGGGTCCTTGGTACAGGCAGGCCGGGGAACCCTTCTTTACAGCCGGGACGCGCAGCACTCGACGAGGGTTGCGGTCCCACACCCGTTTTGGGGACCTTGGTACAGGCAGGCCGGGGATTCCCCTTCTTTACAACGGGGCGCGCAGCACTCGACGAGCGTTGCGCCCCCCTCCCGTTTTGGGGACCTTGGTACAGGCAGGCCGGGGATTCCCTCTTTTATTCCTCCCGGAGGCTGAGCTTCAGCCTCCAGCGCCCATCCTCTTGTTCCCCGCTGATATCACCCTGCAAGGGCCGCGCCGCCACCACGTTCAGCAACAGGCCGTTCTCGCCTGGCTGGGTGCGCCAGTTGGCCTTCTTGCCGTTGATATCCACCTGGCCGTTGCGGGTCAGGCCGTGAGCCTCGAATTGCACCACCAGCGCCCCGTCCACCGTGGTGGTCTGCACCTTGGGTTCGCCCGTGAACCAGAACACCAGCGCCGCTGGTTGTGGCTCGATTTTCACCAGTTCCAGCACTTCGGGGTTGGTGAGCTTGCCGATCATCAGCCCTACCATGAGGCCGATGATCGCCAACGAGAACATCACCCGCGGGAACAGGCTCGGACGCGGGTCCGGTTCAGGGGTAGAATGCTGCCCGTCTTTCAGTTCGGAGCCGTGCATGTTTCACGTCATCCTTTTTCAACCAGAGATACCGCCCAATACAGGCAACATTATACGGCTGTGCGCCAACAGTGGCTGCCACCTGCACTTGATCGAACCGATCGGCTTCGAGCTCGATGACAAGCGCCTGCGCCGCGCCGGCCTGGACTACCACGAGTACGCCACGCTCAAGCGCCACGCCGACCTTGCCAGCTGCCTGGAAAGCCTGGGCAACCCGCGGCTGTTTGCGTTCACCACCAAGGGCTCCAAGCCGTTCCACGAGGTGAGCTTCGCCGACGGCGACGCCTTCCTGTTCGGCCCGGAAAGCCGCGGCCTGCCGCCCGAGGTGCTGGACCCGCTGGGCAGCGACCAACGCCTGCGCCTGCCGATGCGCGAAGGCTGCCGCAGCCTGAACCTGTCGAACACCGTGGCCATCGCGGTGTACGAGGCGTGGCGCCAGTTGGGCTTCGCCTGACCTTGTAGCCACAAAAAAGCGCCCCGAGGGGCGCTTTTTCGTTGCGGCAAGCCTTACTGCAGCGAAGGCTTCGGCGCGTCGCCGGCTTCCTGCATGCGTTGCAGCTCTTGTGCGTACAGGGCGTCGAAGTTGACCGGGGCCAGCATCAGCGCCGGGAACGAGCCACGGACAACCAGGCTGTCCAGGGTTTCGCGCGCGTACGGGAACAGGATGTTCGGGCAGAAGGCACCCAGGGTGTGGCTCAGGGAGGCGTCGTCCAGGTTCTTGATCAGGAAGATACCGGCCTGCTGCACTTCAGCGATGAAGGCAACTTCCTCGCCGTTCTTGACGGTGACCGACAGGGTCAGCACGACCTCGTGGAAACCTTCTTCCAGCGCCTTCTGGCGAGTGTTCAGGTCCAGGGCAACGCTTGGCTCCCACTGCTGGCGGAAGATGGCCGGGCTTTTCGGCGCTTCGAACGACAGGTCACGCACGTAGATGCGCTGCAGGGAGAATTGCGGGGCGTTGGCTTCGTCGTTTGCCGCGCCGTTGTTCGGTTGATCAGTCATCGCAGATCCTTCTTACATTAAGGTCGTAACGTGGTTTGAATTCAGGCCTTGAGCAGCGCGTCGAGCTTGCCGGCGCGCTCCAGTGCGTACAGGTCGTCACAGCCGCCGACGTGCTGCTCGCCGATCCAGATTTGCGGGACCGAGGTGCGCCCGGCCTTCTGGGCCATGGCGGCGCGCACTTGTGGCTGGCCGTCGACGCGGATTTCTTCGAAGGCAACGCCCTTGCTTTCCAGCAGGGCCTTGGCCCGCATGCAGTAGGGGCACCAATCGCTGGAGTAGACGACGACGTGGCTCATTTCACTTTACCAGTGGAAGATTGTCAGCGCGCCAGCTGGAAACACCACCTGACAGTTTGGCCGCGGTGTAGCCCGCCTTCAGCAGCTCGCGCGCGGTAGTACCGGCGTGCTGGCCCAGGCTGTCGACGATGATCAGGGTCTTGCCCTTGTGCTTTTCCAGCTCGGCCATGCGCGAGGCCAGCTTGTCCTGGGGAATGTTCAGGGCGCCGACGATGTGGCCGCTGGCGTAGTCTTTCTTGGCGCGGATGTCGATGACCACGGCCTGCTCGGCATTGACCAGTGCGGTCAGTTCACGCGGGCTCAGGCTCTTGCCGCCACGGCTGGCTTCCAGCGCAAGCAGCATGATCAGCAGGATGGCGAAAGCGCCGACGAGCAGATAGTGATTTGTGGCGAATTGAAGCAGGTGATCGGCCATCAGCAGGTTCCAGGGCGTTAAAATGTCGGCCAGTATACACAGCCGTCAAAGTCGGCCAAAGCCCGCCGGGCGCAACCTTCACGGAACCGCCGGCGCAAGGGCCTTGTCTGTGCTTCATAAGTGCGATTGATGAAGGTTATTCGCAAGCCTTGGCGTCTATGCCCTAAAATACGCTTCTCCTTTTCCATCTGACATAGCCGCGAGTGGATCTATGACAACCACGCCTAAACCTTTGGTCCTGATCATCCTGGATGGTTTCGGTCACAGCGAAAGCCACGAATACAATGCTGTCTATTCGGCGAAGAAGCCCACGCTGGACCGCCTGACCCAGACCATGCCCAATGGCCTGATCTCCGGTTCAGGCATGGACGTGGGCCTGCCCGACGGTCAGATGGGCAACTCTGAGGTCGGCCACATGAACCTGGGCGCCGGCCGCGTGGTGTATCAGGACTTCACCCGCGTGACCAAGGCCATTCGTGACGGCGAGTTCTTCGAGAACCCGACCATCTGCGCCGCCGTGGACAAGGCCGTGGGCGCGGGCAAGGCCGTGCACATCCTGGGCCTGCTGTCGGACGGCGGCGTGCACAGCCACCAGGACCACATCGTGGCCATGGCCGAGCTGGCCGCCCAGCGTGGCGCCGAGAAGATCTACCTGCACGCCTTCCTCGACGGCCGCGACACCCCGCCCAAAAGCGCCGAGGCGCCGCTGGAGCTGATGGACAAGACCTTCGCCCGCCTGGGCAAGGGCCGCACCGCCACCATCATCGGCCGCTACTTCGCCATGGACCGCGACAACCGCTGGGACCGCGTCAGCGCGGCCTATGAGCTGATTGTCGACGGCACCAGCGAATACACCGCCGCCACCGCCGTGGACGGCCTCAACGCTGCCTACGAGCGCGGCGAGAACGACGAATTCGTCAAGGCCACGCGCATTGGCGACCAGGTGCAGGTGGAAGACGGCGACGCCGTGGTGTTCATGAACTTCCGCGCCGACCGCGCCCGGGAGATCACCCGCGTGTTCGTCGAAGACAACTTCGCCGACTTCCCGCGCAAGCGCCAGCCAAAACTGGCCGGCTTCGTGGGCCTGACCCAGTACTCGGTGAAAATCCCGGCCCCGGCCGCCTTCGCCGCCGGCAGCCTGCACAACGTGCTGGGCGAGTACCTGGCCAACAACGGCAAGACCCAGCTGCGCATCGCCGAGACCGAGAAGTACGCCCACGTGACCTTCTTCTTCTCCGGCGGCCGCGAAGAGCCGTTCCCGGGCGAAGAGCGCATCCTGATCCCGTCGCCGAAGGTCGCCACCTATGACCTGCAGCCGGAAATGAGCGCCCCCGAGGTCACCGACAAGATCGTCGACGCCATCGAACACCAGCGCTTCGACGTGATCGTGGTCAACTACGCCAACGGCGACATGGTCGGCCACAGCGGCATCATGGAAGCCGCGGTGAAGGCCGTGGAATGCCTGGACACCTGCGTGGGCCGCATCGTCGAAGCCCTGGACAAGGTGGGCGGCGAAGCGCTGATCACCGCCGACCACGGCAACTGCGAGCAGATGGAGGACGAGTCCACCGGCCAGGCGCACACCGCGCACACCACGGAGCCGGTGCCGTTCATCTACGTCGGCAAGCGCAAGGTCCACGTGCGCGAAGGCGGCGTGCTGGCCGACGTGGCGCCGACCATGCTGCACCTGCTGAACATGGCCAAGCCTGAGGAAATGACTGGCCACTCGATTCTGGTAGACGACTAAGCTCACTGCGCGGGGGCCGGTGCCAGCGCCCCACCCCCGCGCCCTGGATGAAACGTCCGGCAGTTGCCGCACGGACGTTTTTTTTGCAAGCCGCGGCGGGCATACTAGGCCCGTCTCCACACTGGTATCGCCCACCCCCATGCTTCGTGCACTGATAGCCCTAGCCCTAGCCGGCCTGCTGAGTACGGCCTACGCCGACGACCGTGAGCAAACCCAACAGCAGTTGGACGCCACCAAGCAGGACATCGCCGAGCTGAAAAAACAACTCAGCCAGGTACAGGAACAAAAGAACGGCGTGCAGAAAGACCTGCGCGGAACTGAAACGCAGATGGGCAAGCTGGAGAAGCAGGTGGAGGCCCTGCAAACGGAACTAAAAAAGACCCAAGGCGAGCTGGATCGCCTAGCCCAGCAAAAAGATCAACTCCAGCAAAGCAAAACTGAACAACAGCGCCTGATCGCCATCCAGGCCCGCGCTGCCTACCAGGGCGGCCGCCAGGAATACCTCAAGCTGTTGCTCAACCAGCAGAATCCGGAGAAATTCGCCCGGACGCTGACCTATTACGACTACATGAGCACCGCGCGCATGGCGCAGCTCAAGCAGTTCAACGAGACCCTGCGCCAGCTGGCCAATGTCGAACAGGACATCGCCGGCCAGCAGGCGGCGTTGCTGGCCCAGCAAAGCAGCCTGGACAGCCAGCGCCAGGACCTGGACAAGGTCCGCAAGGAGCGCCAGGCCGCCCTGGCCAAGCTCAACGACAGCTACAAGCAGCAGGACCAGAAGCTTTCCGCGCGCCAGCAGGACCAGGAAGACCTGGCCAAGGTGCTCAAGACCATCGAGGAAACCCTGGCCCGCCAGGCCCGTGAAGCCGAGGAAGCGCGGCAGAAAGCCCTGCTGGCGGCCCAGGAGGCCGAGAAGCAGCGCCAGCGTGAAAACGCCCAGGCCAAGGCCGATGACACGCCAAAACGTGCCAAAACCACGCCGGGTGCACTAGTCTCCAGTGGCGGCGCCAGCTACGGCGGGCCGTTTGCTGCAGGCCGGGGCAAACTTCCGTGGCCTGTCGATGGTCGATTGTTGGCACGCTTTGGTGAAACTCGCGGTGATGACGCCCGCACCAAGTGGGATGGTGTCATGATCAGCGCACCGGCCGGCACCCAGGTGCATGCCGTGCATGGCGGCCGGGTGGTGTTCGCCGATTGGCTGCGCGGTGCCGGGCTGCTGGTGATTCTCGACCACGGCGATGGCTACCTGACGTTGTACGGGCATAACCAGAGCCTGCTCAAGGGCGCCGGGGATGTCGTGAAGGCCGGCGAGGCTATCTCGACGGTTGGCAATAGTGGTGGGCAGGACACCTCGGCATTGTATTTTGCCGTTCGCCAGCAAGGTCGCCCCAGCGATCCTTCGCAATGGTGCCGCGGCTGAAGTCGGCACCACAACAAGGGCGTCAAGGCCGTCGTGAATGACGGCGCGCCAATGCCCCGAAAGGCGCAAAACCAGAATCAGGAGTTCGTTCGTCATGCTGCACTTGCCCCGCCTTACCTCGCTGGCCCTGACGATCGCCGTGGTGATCGGCGCCCCCCTCGCCCGTGCGGCGGAGCCTGCGCACCTGGCCGCCACCACCACGACCGCCCCGGCACCTGCCGCGGCCGCCGCCGACCCGGCCAAGGCACCGCTGCCGCTGGACGAGTTGCGCACCTTCGCCGAGGTGATGGACCGCATCAAGGCCGCCTACGTGGAGCCGGTGGACGACAAGACCCTGCTGGAAAACGCCATCAAGGGCATGCTCAGCAACCTTGACCCGCACTCCGCCTACCTGGGCCCGGAAGACTTCCAGGAGCTGCAGGAAAGCACCAGCGGCGAATTCGGCGGCCTGGGCATCGAAGTGGGCGCAGAAGACGGCGTGATCAAGGTGGTCTCGCCCATCGACGACACCCCGGCCACCCGCGCCGGCATCGAGGCCGGCGACCTGATCGTGAAGATCAACGGCCAGCCTACCCGTGGCCAGTCCATGACCGAGGCCGTGGACAAGATGCGCGGCAAGATCGGCGAGAAAATCACCCTGACCCTGGTGCGCAACGGCGGCAACCCGTTCGACGTGACCCTGGCCCGCGCGGTCATCCAGGTCAAGAGCGTGAAGGCGCAGCTGCTCGAAGACGGCTACGGCTATATCCGCATCACCCAATTCCAGGTCAAGACCGGCGAGGAAGTCTCCAAGGCCCTGACCAAGCTGCGCAAGGACAACGGCAAGAAGCTCAACGGCCTGGTGCTGGACCTGCGCAACAACCCCGGCGGCGTGTTGCAGGCGGCCGTGGAAGTGGTGGACCACTTCATCAGCAGCGGCCTGATCGTGTACACCAAGGGCCGCATCGCCAACTCCGAACTGCGCTTCTCGGCCACCGGCCACGACGAAAGCGACGGCGTGCCGCTGGTGGTGCTGATCAACGGCGGCAGCGCCTCGGCCTCGGAAATCGTCGCCGGCGCCCTGCAGGACCACAAGCGTGGCGTGCTGATGGGCACCGACAGCTTCGGCAAGGGCTCGGTGCAGACCGTGCTGCCGCTCAACAACGACCGCGCGCTGAAGATCACCACGGCGCTGTACTACACGCCCAACGGCCGTTCCATCCAGGCCCAGGGCATCGTGCCTGACGTGACCGTGCGCCAGGGCAAGGTCACCAACGACACCGCCGACAACGAGAACTTCAAGGAAGCCGACCTGCAGGGTCACCTGGGCAACGGCAACGGCGGCAAGGATCGCCCGTCCGGCCAGGCGCCGATCGGCAAGCAGAAGGCCCGCCCGCAGGACGGCGACTTCCAGTTGAGCCAGGCGCTGTCGCTGCTCAAGGGCCTGAGCGTCACCCGTAACAAGTGATGCCTCTACGCGCTGTCTTCCTCGCCCTGTTGTGCTGCCTGTCCGGCCTGGCCCACGCCACGCCGGGCAGCAGTGACGCCAAGCCCCGCAAGGCCTACTTCACGCTGATCATCGACGACCTGGGGCAGAACCTGCCCCGGGACCGTCGCGCCCTGGCGCTGCCCGGCCCGGTCACCCTGGCGGTGATGCCCGACACCCCGCACGCCGCCGACTTCGCCCGCGAGGCGCACAAGGCCGGCAAGACGGTGATCGTGCACATGCCCATGGACCCGGCCACCGGGCCGTTCGCCTGGCACCCCGACCTGTCCATGGACGAGTTGCGCGCGCGCCTGCAGGCGGCGCTCAAGGCCGTGCCCTACGCTGCCGGCATGAACAACCACGAAGGCAGCAAGATGACCTCGCAGCCCGAGGCCATGGCCATGCTCATGGGCGAGTTGCAGCAGCGCAACCTGTTCTTCATCGACAGCCGCACCAGCGCCGCCACCGTGGCCGCGGCCAAGGCCCAGGAGATCGGCCTGGCGCATGTGTCGCGGGACGTGTTCCTGGACGACGTGCGCACCCCCGAGGCCGTGGCCAAGCAGCTGCACACGGCCATTGCCCATGCGCAGAAGTTCGGCTCGGTGGTGGTGATCGGCCACCCTTACCCGGTGACCATGGACGTGCTGGCCCGCGAGCTGCCCGACCTCAAGGGCCAGGGCATCGACTGGATTCCGGTGCGGCAGATGATTGCCGTGCGGGCCAACCGGGCGATGCCAGCGCATGGCAAGGACGGGACTTATACCCCGGCCAAGCCATGATTATGTAGCGCAGCGAAGCGACTGATTCACGGTCAACTGGCCTTTCATACCGCCAGAGGGACCTGCAACATGAAACCGTTAATCGCGCTCACCGCCGCCTTATTGACCCTGCCCGCCTACGCCGATGATGCCCTGACCGAGCACGGCCCCTCGGTGCTGCTGGAAAACGCCTCCGGCGCCTACGACCGCTGGAAAGGCATCGGCCGCATCGAAAGCCTCGGCAACCGCCGTTGCAGCGCCGTGCTGATCGACACCCGCAGCACCGGTGGCGGCACAGACGCCCCGGCTTACGTACTCAGCAGTGGCCACTGCAACTACAGCGAGCTGGGCCTGGTCGCCACGGACCTGAAGACCCAGGGGCATATTGAGTTCAACTATTTCAAGGACACCGCCGCCCAGCGCCAGATCTATCCGCTGAAGCGCCTGGTGTGGAACAGCCTGCAGAACATTGACCTGGCGGTGATCGAGCTGGGAGTGCCCCTGCAACGGCTGATCGATGAAGGCATCGAGCCCCTCAAGCTGGCGGCGCGGCAGCCTGCGCTCAACGCCCCGATACTCGCGGTTGGCGCCCCGGAAGTTGCCGGTAGCGGCTACACCCTCAGGGCTTCGGCGTGCACCTTCGACGGCACCCGCGACATCGCCGAGTTCCCCTACGTGTCCAACGCCAACCTGCGCAACCGTTGCCAGGACGTGCTGCCTGGGGCTTCTGGAAGCCCGTTGCTGGACCGCGCGAGTGGCGAAATAATCGGCATCACCGGCACGACGACCCGGGGCTCCCAGGCGGCCGACAAATGCCTGAAAGATGCCCCCTGCGAGCTGGCCGATGGCCAAGGCACCTGGCACCCCGACACCAACTACGCCAGCCCCGTGACCCGGCTGCAAGCCTGCCTGGCCAACGGCCGGTTCGACCTGGCGCTGCCAGGCTGCGACCTGCAGCCCGCCTTCTCGGTCAACCTGCACCATCCCTACTACCTGACGCCCATGGTGCAAGCCGGCATCAGGCGCAAGGATTGGGACCTGCGCTTTTCCACCGACACCAGCCATTACATGCGCAAACTGGCCCGCCAACCGGGCCAGTGCCAGGACATCAACGGCTACAGCAAGGCACTGAGCAGCAAGCAGGCGCGCATCGAGCATCCAAAATTGACGGTGCCAGGCGTGCACCTGTTATGCGTGATCGGCTCGGACCTGGGCAGCGAGCCCGTGTCGCAACGCGCACTGAGCAATGCGTTCGTGCTGCCGATCCAGGTGGTCAAGGACGCACCGGCGCCGGTGTCGGACCTGACGCTGACGCGCCTTGAGACTGGCCGGGAAAGCGTGGTGTTCAACCATTCGACGCGAGTGCCGCATTACCAGTACAAATTCGGCAGCCCGGACTCGACCGACTGCGCTGCCGAGCAGGGTTACAAGCACGCCTACTATGCCTTCACCATTTCCCCACGCTCGATGCCGGCCAAGCTCTGCACCCGGGCTACCGACGTAGCCGGAAAGATGTCGGCGCCACGCACCGACCTGATCCAGTAAACCAGGTGCGTAGCAGCTGCCGAAGGCTGCGTCCCGGTGCACCGCAATGATGGGCACGGACGCAGCCTGCGGCAGCTGCTACGAGGGGTGTTTAGAGGTAACGGGCCATGATGTCGTCGACGATGCCTTCGCTGCGCATCTGGTCCAGCGCCTTCTGCAGGCGCACCACCACCTCGTCCGGGGTGTCCTTGTTCAGGGCCAGGTACAACTGCGCGCTGTTGAAGCGCAGCACCGTCTTGAGCCCGTTCACCCCTTCCAGCCGCGCCAGGTAGCGCCCGGCCGGGTCACCGGTGGCCCACACGTCGATCTCGCCATCCAGCAGTTTCTGGGCGTTGTCCTGGTCACGCAGGGCGATCACCGGGTGCATGCCCTCGCGGGTCAGGGTCTCGGCGATGGCGTCGCCCTTGTACGCGCCTATCTTCAGGCGCCGGGCCTGGGCCAGGCTGTCGAGCTTGAGCTTGCTGTCGGCACGCGCCAGCAGAATCCAGTCGTCAGGCCCGATGGGGCCCACCCACTTGAACGCCTGCTCGCGCTCGGGCAGCCGCGCGGTGACGAACACGCCGTAGCCGGGGCTTTGCATGGTCAGCTTGTAGATGCGGTCCCAGGGGAAACGCAGGGTCATGCTGTAGGGGATTTGCGCGCGCTTGAACATCTCGCGCACCACGTCGGCGGCGATGCCCTGGATGTTCTCTTCCCGGGCGAAGTTCTTGCCGTTGGCGGCCATGTTGTACGGCGGGAAATTCTCGGTCAGCAGCACCATGGAATAGTCGGCTGGCACCTCGGCGCGGGCGCCCAGGGCAAACGACAGGCTGACACTGGCGAGAAAGGCGAATGCAAAACGCTTCATGAGAGTCGAGCCCCAAATCCATGGCTGTCGAATGCAACACTAAGGCAATTTGCCATTACCCGCAATCACGCTGTAGCCGCTGCCGAAGGCTGCGCTGGCCCTCATCCACGCTGGAGATCTCCAGTGTGCTCCAGGGCCAGCGCAGCCTGGCGGCAGCGGCTACAGGGCTCAGCGGACGACGATGCCCTGCTTGGCCATGAACGCCTTCGCTTCCGGCACGGTGTATTCGCCGAAGTGGAAGATGCTGGCCGCCAGCACCGCGCTGGCGTGGCCTTCGAGCACGCCGTCGGCCAGGTGCTGCAGGTTGCCGACGCCGCCCGAAGCGATCACCGGGATGCCCAGCGCGTCGCTGATGGCGCGGGTGACGCCCAGGTCGAAGCCGTTCTTCATGCCGTCCTGGTCCATGCTGGTCAGCAGGATCTCGCCGGCACCCAGGCCTTCCATCTTCTTCGCCCACTCCACTGCGTCTAGCCCGGTAGGCTTGCGGCCGCCGTGGGTGAAGATCTCCCAACGCGGGGTTTCGCCCGGGCCGGAGACTTTCTTGGCGTCGATGGCCACCACGATGCACTGGGAACCGAAGTGCTGCGCCGCTTCACCGACGAATTCGGGGTTGAACACCGCCGCGGTGTTGATCGACACCTTGTCGGCACCGGCGTTGAGCAGGTTGCGGATGTCTTGCACGGTGCGCACGCCGCCGCCCACGGTCAGCGGGATGAACACCTGGCTGGCCATGCGCTCGACGGTGTGCAGGGTGGTATCACGGCCATCGACGCTGGCAGTGATGTCCAGGAAGGTGATTTCGTCCGCGCCCTGCTCGTCGTAGCGACGGGCGATTTCCACCGGGTCACCGGCGTCGCGGATGTTCTCGAACTTCACGCCCTTGACCACGCGGCCGTTGTCCACGTCCAGGCAAGGGATGATGCGTTTGGCCAGCGCCATGGGTCAGTCCTCAGCCTTTGTAGGAATCGCAGAACGCCTGGGCTTCGGCGACGTCCAGGGTGCCTTCGTAGATGGCACGGCCAGTGATGGCGCCAATGATGCCAGGGGCCTTGGCGCCCAGCAGGGCCTTGATGTCACCCAGGTTGTGGATGCCGCCGGAGGCGATGACCGGGATCTTGGTGGCCGCGGCCAGGGCAGCGGTGAACGGCACGTTGCAGCCCTGCATCATCCCGTCCTTGGCGATGTCGGTGTAGACGATGGCGCTGACGCCGTCGGCTTCGAAGCGCTTGGCCAGGTCAATGACCTGCACGCTGCTCACTTCAGCCCAGCCGTCGGTGGCGACGAAACCATCCTTGGCGTCCAGGCCGACGATGACCTTGCCCGGGAAGGCCTTGCAGGCCTCGGCCACGAACTCGGGCTCTTTCACGGCCTTGGTGCCGATGATCACGTAGCTGACGCCGGCTTTCACGTAGTGCTCGATGGTTTCCAGCGAGCGGATGCCGCCGCCGATCTGGATCGGCAGGTTGGGGTAGCGCTTGGCGATGGCGGTGACCACTTCGCCGTTGACCGGCTGGCCTTCGAAGGCGCCGTTCAGGTCGACCAGATGCAGACGGCGGCAGCCGCCCTCCACCCACTTGGCAGCCATGCTCACCGGGTCATCGGAGAACACCGTGGAATCTTCCATGCGGCCCTGGCGCAGACGTACGCAGGCACCGTCTTTGAGATCGATAGCGGGGATAATCAGCATCTGGCAAACCTTCAATTCGATTTTTCAGCGATGCTCGAGATCAGTTTTTCTCGAGCGCCCACAGGTCGCTTTCAATGCTCTCGAAACGCTCCTTGAGGTGCGCCTGAACATCGAAAATCGCCCTGTTGTAATAGTGCGGAGCAATTTCACGGGTAAACAGCTCAAGAATCTCCGCCGCCTCGAACGACCCCAGGTCCAGTTCGAACCGGTCCTCCATGAAGCGCTTGATCTTCGTGGTGGCTTCGTTCTCCTGCTCGGGGGTGAGCGTGAGGATCGGCGGTTTCTTCTTGCTCATTACCAGCGGCCGTCCCAGGCGGCGAAGTTCTGCAGCAGCTGCAGGCCATGGGTATGGCTCTTCTCCGGGTGGAACTGCACGGCAAAGCGCGAACCTTCGGCCAGCGCCGCGGCGAAATCGACGCCGTAGTGCCCACGGCCCACTACCTGGCCGGCCTTGGCGGCGGCGATGTAGTAGCTGTGCACGAAGTAGAAGCGCGCCAGGTCCGGAATGTTGTGCCACAGCGGGTGGTCGACGCTCTGGGTGACTTCGTTCCAGCCCATGTGCGGCACCTTCAGGTGCGCGCCGTCTTCGTGCAGGTCCTTGCCGAAGAACTTCACGTTGCCGGGGAACAGGCCGATGCAGTCGACGCCATCGTTCTCTTCGCTGTGGTCCAGCAGGGCCTGCATGCCCACGCAGATGCCCAGGAACGGGCGGTCCAGGCTGACTTCACGCACCAGGGCGTCGAAGCCCAGGCGCTTGATCTCGGCCATGCAGTCGCGAATCGCGCCCACGCCGGGGAACACCACGCGGTCGGCTTCGCGGATCACCGCAGCGTCGCTGGTGATCAGGACCTTGCCGGCACCCACGTGCTCCAGGGCCTTGGCCACCGAGTGCAGGTTGCCCATGCCATAGTCGATAACCGCTACCGTCTGCATTACAGGCAACCTTTGGTGGAAGGCATTTGCCCGGCCATGCGCTCGTCCAGGGTGATGGCCATGCGCAGTGCGCGGCCGAACGCCTTGAACACGGTCTCGATCTGGTGGTGGGTGTTGTGCCCACGCAGGTTGTCGATGTGCAGGGTGACGTTGGCGTGGTTGACGAAGCCCTGGAAGAATTCCTGGAACAGGTCAACGTCGAAGCCGCCGACGGAGGCGCGGGTGTAGGGCACGTGCATCTGCAGGCCTGGGCGGCCGGAGAAGTCGATGACCACGCGCGACAGCGCTTCGTCCAACGGCACGTAGGCGTGGCCGTAGCGGAAGATGCCTTTCTTGTCGCCGATGGCCTGGTTGAACGCCTGGCCCAGGGTGATACCCACGTCCTCGACGGTATGGTGGTCGTCGATATGCAGGTCGCCCTTGCACTCGATGTCCAGGTCGATCAGCCCGTGACGGGCGATCTGATCGAGCATGTGTTCAAGGAAGGGTACCCCGATATCGAATCGGGCCTTTCCGGTGCCATCCAGGTTGATCGAGGCTTTGATCTGGGTTTCCAGAGTGTTGCGCTCGACGGACGCCTTACGTTCGGCCATCACCAGCTCCGCAAAATCATTGGGCGAAAAAGGCAGACATTATAGGCCGGGCGGGCGCCAAACAGAAACAAAAGGGTTGAACAAGCCGACGCAAAACCCGTAGCCGCTGCCGAAGGCTGCGCTGACCCTTGAGTACACCCGCAAAATTTCCGGGGTGAATGAGGGCCAGCGCAGCCTGGCGGCAGCGGCTACGGGGAGGTACCCGCGCCGTTAGTGGAACAGCACGGCGGTTTTCTGCAGGGTCACGATCACGCCCCACGCCAGCGGAATACCCACCACCAGCCAGGCCAGCACGGCCAGCGGCTTGCTGCCCGGCGCGGCTTTCCACTCCAGCACGGTGCTGGCGTCGGCGCCCTTGTCATGGCCCAGCGCCTGCTCGGCGGCCAGCTGCGCTTCAGTCATGAAGTGCTTGTCGGCCACCGGCCGCACCAGTGCGTTGCAGAGGAAACCCAGCACCAGCAGGCCGGCGAGGATGTACAGGGTAATGTCATAGGCCGCGGCGCGTTCCACGCCGATGCTCAGCTGGTACTCGCGCAGGTAGTTCACCAACACCGGGCCCAGCACGCCGGCAGCGGCCCAGGCGGTCAGCAGGCGGCCGTGGATGGCACCGACCATTTGCGTGCCGAACAGGTCGGCCAGGTACGCCGGCACGGTGGCGAAACCGCCGCCGTACATGGACAGCACCACGCAGAACGCCGCCACGAACAGGGCGATGTTGCCCAGGTGGCCGAGGTTCGGCACCAGCGCGTACAGCGCCACGCCCAGGGCGAAGAACACGAAGTAGGTGTTCTTGCGGCCGATGAAGTCCGAGCACGAGGCCCAGAAGAAGCGCCCGCCAATGTTGAACAGGCTGAGCAGGCCGGTGAAACCAGCGGCAATGGCGCCGATCTGGGCCAATTGCGCCGCGCTGAGCTGGCTGAAGGTCAGGTCCAGGCCCAGCAGCTTGCCGCCGAACACTTCCTGCAGCAGCGGCGAGGCCATGCCGAGAATGCCGATGCCGGCCGACACGTTCAGGCACAGCACCAGCCATACCAGGGCGAACTGCGGGGTTTTCCACGCAACACTGACGTGTACATGGCGGTGGGTGATCATCGCGTTGCTGGCTTTCTTGACCGGCGCGGTCCAGCCCTCTGGCTTCCAGCCGGTAGGCGGCACACGGTACGACAGCGCACCACCGAGCATGAACACGAAGTAGATCGCCGCCATGGCCACGAAGCTCTGCCACACGCCGACGCTGCCGGGGGTAGCGAAGTGGCTCATCAGTGCCGCCGCCAGGGGCGCGCCCACCATGGCGCCGCCGCCGAAGCCCATGATCGCCATGCCGGTGGCCATGCCGCGCTTGTCCGGGAACCACTTGATCAGGGTCGACACCGGCGAGATGTAGCCCAGGCCCAGGCCAATACCGCCGATTACGCCGGAGCCCAGCCACATCAGCGCGATCTGGTGGGTGTACACGCCCAGCGCCGAAATCAGCAGGCCGCCGCACCAGCAGATGGCCGACACGGTGCCGGCCTTGCGTGGCCCGGCGTGTTCCAGCCAACCGCCCCAGATGGCTGCCGAGCAGCCCAGGAAGATGAAGAACAGGGTGTAGATCCAGCCGAGCATGGAGATCGGCCAGTCACAGGTGGACGAGAACACCTGGTCGAAAAAGCCCATGTCGGCCGGGCAGGCGGTGGCCGCCGTGATGCCGATGGCCTTGGACAGTGGCAGCCAGAACACCGAGAAGCCGTAGGCCATGCCGATGCACAGGTGAATGGCCAGGGCGGCCGGTGGCACCAGCCAGCGGTTGAACCCCGGCTTGGCGATGATGCGTTCCTTGGAGAAGAACGCCGGCCGTTCGGCCGCGACTCCCCCAGCAGTAATGGTGCTGCTCATTGTTGTACCCCTTTGATTTTTTTATGGTCCACGGCCCTCTTGGCCGCCCACGACCTTGAAGCACGCTGGCGTTCGATCGTTTTATCGGCAGCTGCAGGTTTTTCGCGACAAAAAGCCGCAACCTGACCGGTGAACGGCGAAAGATTACCATCGGATGGTTACAGTAGAAGCAATCTGATATCGCTTTTTACGCCGAAACTGCGCTGCTCGTTCAGCCAGCCGGGTGTAGAAATATGCTGAAACAGGTACGCCCGGCGGCAAATCCCCACTTGCCCACTCGGTTACCCTGCCGCCTGGCCCGTGGCGCTATACTCGCGGGCTAAATTTGAATTCGACACTACAAGGACTCGCCCATGAAAGCGTTCGGCAAAATCCTGGGGCTGTGTATTCTCGGGCTGTTGCTGATCATTGTGGCGCTCGGTTTCGCCGTGACCCACTTCTTCGATCCCAACGACTACAAAGACGAGATCCGCAAGCTGGCCCGCGACAAGGCCCACGTCGAGCTGACCCTCAATGGCGACATCGGCTGGAGCCTGTTCCCCTGGCTGGGCCTGGAGCTGCACGACGCCAGCATCGCCACCTTGCAGAACCCCACCACGCCGTTCGCCGACCTGCAGATGCTGGGCCTGTCGGTGCGCGTGCTGCCGCTGCTGCGCCGTGAAGTGCAGATGAGCGACGTGCGCGTGGAAGGCCTGAGCCTGACCCTGACCCGCGACGAGAACGGCCACGGCAACTGGCAGGACATCGGCAAGCCGCTGCCCAAGGCGCCGGCCCCCGACGAGGTGGTGAACCCCAACATCGCCAACCCCGCCGCCGACACCCAGGGCGCCCCGGACAAGGCCGACCGCCCGGTGAAACTGGACATCGACAGCCTCACCGTGAACAACGCCCGCGTGCATTACAGCGACGCCAAGAGCGGCCGCGAGCTGAGCGCCGAAAGCATCCAGCTGAGCACCGGCGCCGTGCATGACGGCATCGACATCCCGGTCAAGCTCACCGCCTTCCTGGGCACCAACCAGCCCAACCTGCGCGCGCGCACCGAAATCAATGGCGAGCTGCGCATGGAACGCGCGCTCAAGCGCTACCAGTTCAGCGACATGAAGGTGGCCGGCGAAGCCAGCGGCGACCCACTGCAAGGCAAGACCGTGACCTATTCGGCCCAGGGCAACCTGAACGTCGACATGGGCGCCAACGTGGCCGACTGGAGCAACCTGAAGCTGTCGTTCAACCAGCTGCGTGCGCTGGGCGAGCTGAACGCCCGCGACCTGGGCACCGAGCCCAAGGTCAGCGGCGGCATTTCCATCGCCCAGATGGACCTGCGCGCGTTCATGGACGGCCTCAACCAGACCCTGCCGGCCATGGCCGATGGCAGCCTGACCCAATTCGAGATGGTCACCCGCCTGGAAGGCACGCCCAACAGCCTGGCGCTGAACAACCTGGCGGTGAAGCTGGACGGCAGCAGCCTGGTCGGCAGCCTGGCGGTGACCGACTTCGCCAAACAAGCCATCACCGTGCAGCTCAAGGGCGATACGTTCAACGCCGACCGCTACCTGAAGCCCACCAGTGCCGAAGCCTCCAGCGCTGGCGCAGCGCGCGACGCCGAGGTCAAGACCACCGAGGCCACGGCCATCGGTGGCGGCGGCGACAGCCCGCTGCCCAGCGCCCCCACCCAGGGCGCCTGGAGCAACGACACGCTGCTGCCGGTGGAACGCCTGCGCAAGCTTGAGCTGTCCGCCGACCTGAGCTTCGGCCAGCTCACCCTGCACCAGTGGCCCATCGACGACGCCAGCCTCAAGGCCCAGGGCCAGGGCGGCCTGATCACCCTGAAAAACCTGTCCGGCGGGCTCTACGACGGCACCTTCAGCACCAAGGGCAGCCTCGACGTGCGCCCGGACAAACCGCTGGTGGCGCTGCAGACCCAGCTGAACAAGGTGCCGGTGGAGCACTTCATCAAGGGCAAGGACGGCAAGCCCGCCCCCGTGCGCGGCCTGATGACCCTCAACAGCAACCTGACCGGCACCGGCAACAGCCAGAAGGCGCTGATCGACAGCCTCAACGGCACCGCCAACTTCGCCCTCACCGACGGCGTGCTGGTCAACGCCAACCTGGAACAGCAGGTGTGCCAGGGCATCGCCACCCTCAACCGCAAGGAACTGAGCAGCATCCCGCGCGGCAAGGACACGCCCTTCCAGGAACTCAAGGGCAGCGTGGTGGTGCGCAACGGCGTGGCCAGCAACCAGGACCTGAAGGTGCGCATCCCCGGTATCACCGTGAACGGCGACGGCGACATCGACCTGCGCGTGCTGGGCATGGACTACAAGGTGGGCGTGGTGGTGGACGGCGACAAGAGCGACATGCCCGACCCCGCCTGCCAGGTCAACGAACGTTTCGCCGGCATTGAATGGCCACTGCGCTGCCGCGGTCCGATCGAACTGGGGGCCAAGGCCTGCCGTATCGACCGCGAAGGCATGGGCAAGGTAGCTGCCAAGGTTGCCGGCGACAGGATCACCGAAAAACTGGAAGAAAAATTCGGCGACAAGGTCAGCCCCGAGCTGAAAAACACGCTGAAAGGTCTGTTCAAACGATGAACCCAGAGCAATTTTCCACCGCAGTACTGGAATGGTTCGACCGCAACGGCCGTCACGACCTGCCCTGGCAACAGGGCATCACCCCCTACCGGGTGTGGGTGTCGGAGATCATGCTGCAGCAGACCCAGGTCAGCACCGTGCTGAACTACTTCGACCGCTTCATGGCCTCGCTGCCCACGGTCCAGGCACTGGCCGAGGCGCCCGAAGACGAAGTGCTGCACCTGTGGACCGGGCTGGGCTACTACACCCGCGCGCGCAACCTGCAGAAGACCGCGAAGATCGTCGTCGAGCAGTACGGCGGCGAATTCCCCCGCGACGTTGAAAAACTGACCGACCTGCCCGGCATCGGCCTGTCCACCGCCGGCGCCATCGCCAGCATCAGCATGGGCCTGCGCGCGCCTATCCTGGACGGCAACGTCAAGCGCGTGCTGGCACGCTACACCGCGCAGGAGGGCTACCCAGGCGAACCCAAGGTGGCCAGGCAGCTGTGGGCCAACGCCGAGCGCTACACCCCGCACACCCGGGTGAACAACTACACCCAGGCGATGATGGACCTGGGCGCCACTCTGTGCACCCGCACCAAGCCCAGCTGCCTGCTGTGCCCGCTGGAAAAGGGCTGCCAGGCGCACATGCTGGGCCTGGAGATTCGCTACCCGGTGCCCAAGCCGAAGAAGGCCGTGCCGCTCAAGCACACGCTGATGCCCCTGCTGATGAACCGCGAGGGCGCCATCCTGCTTTACCGCAGGCCCTCCAGCGGCCTGTGGGGCGGGCTGTGGAGCCTGCCCGAGCTGGACCGCTACGAGGACATCGAGCACCTCACCGCCCAGCACGCCCTGGTGATGGCGGCGCCCAAGGCCCTGGAGCCGCTGACGCACACCTTCAGCCACTTCCAGCTGGCCATCGCGCCGTGGCTGGTGCACGTCGAAGAGTCGGCCCACCACGTGGCCGAGGCCGACTGGCTCTGGTATAACCTCGCCACCCCGCCGCGCCTGGGCCTTGCCGCCCCGGTGAAGAAACTGCTGAAACGCGCGGCCGATGCCTTGAATGCAGGAGAGTTGTCATGACCCGCACCGTAATGTGCCGCAAGTACAAAGAAGAGCTGCCAGGCCTTGAGCGCCCACCCTACCCGGGTGCCAAGGGCCAGGACATCTTCGAACACGTTTCGCAGAAGGCCTGGGCCGACTGGCAGAAGCACCAGACGCTGCTGATCAACGAAAAGCGCCTGAACATGATGAATGCCGAAGACCGCAAATACCTGCAGGGCGAAATGGACAAGTTCTTCAGCGGCGAGGATTACGCCCAGGCCGAAGGCTACGTGCCGCCGAGCGAATGAGCCCGGAAAAACGTAAGCGGAGGAATTAATTAAAAATTTTTTGCGATCGTGCTTGACGCAAGGTCGAAAAAGCCTTTTAATGCGCCCCGTTGCCCAGATAGCTCAGTCGGTAGAGCAGAGGATTGAAAATCCTCGTGTCGGCGGTTCGACTCCGTCTCTGGGCACCACCTTCCGCTTTCAGGTGGTGCATGCAGTACCTGAAAGCCACAAGAAACCCGCCTAGTGCGGGTTTTTTGTTGTCTGCGATTCTTCGATCTCGTATAAATGCCGACACACGGTGGGCGGCACCAGGCCCCGTTCTGGGCTAAGATTGCCGCTGTTTGGCCCTTTGCCATTACCGCTCCGCATTGGCTGCTGATGGACCCCAAACATGAGGCAGGATCGCCTGCCCTCATCAAACGACCACTGGTGGGCGCCCAAAGGACTGTCAGGCATGAAACATCGCATCTTCCACTCTACCGACCTCCCCGAACGCTTGCCCTCGCTGGCCGAGGAACTGGGCGTCACCCTCGACCGGCTGAAAGCGGTTTACCAATGGGGCATGAGCAACAACGTGCTGTTCGCCGAGGGCGAAGGTGAGCAGGCGCGCTACAGCATCTGCTCGGTGAATATCGAGACCACCATCGACGACCCCCTGGCCAAGCGCCTGTACCAGCGCCTGCGGCAGGACATCCCCACCACCCTGGTGCCGCGCTACGGCAAGAACTGGGCGACCCTCAAGGACCGCTGGCTGCGGGTGTGGGAGCAGACCTACAACATCATCATCAACAAGATCCCCAGCCACAACGTGCGCCTGGCCTGGCTGCGTCTAGGGGGTGCGAAGATCGGCAAGGGCTCGACCATCTGGCGCAACACCGAAGTGCTGGGCGTGGAAAACCTGGTCATCGGCAACGACAGCGTGATTGCCTGGCACTGCCAGATCGACGCGCGCGCCGGGCTGATCATCGGCGACCACGTGGCCATCGCCTCCCACGTGCTGATCATCGCCGGCAGCCATGACCTCACCGCCCCCGAGTTCTGGTCGGTGTCCGGGCCCATCCACATCGACGACTACGCCTGGATCGCCACCCGCGCCCTGATCGGCCACAGCGTGCGCATCGGCCGCGGCGCCGTGGTGACGGCCAACACCCTGGTGGCGAAGAATATCGCGCCCTACAAGATCGTCGGCGGCAGCGGCGCCAAGCCCATGGGCGAGCGCCCCCACGACCTGAACTACAAGGTAGGCGGCAAGGGCCTGTTCACCCTGATGTACTAATGTTTGGCAGCACTCCCCGTCTTCGGCTGGTATCGTGCACCGCCTGTGCAACCGAACGACGAGGAATTGACCATGAGCACCCAGGAAAAAATGACCGGGGACCTGTTTGAAGTAGACAAGCGCTTGTCGCTCAAGCCCGTCACCGATTTCAACAGCTACCTGCGAGCCGCCTTTGGCGACGGCACGTGCACCTGCGTGCGTTGCCTGGCCAGCAGTGGCGATGAAACCGGCTACGAGTTCCAGCACACCTTCAACCTCGAAGGCCAGGCGCTGAACCGCCGCTACGCGCTGACCGCCGGCAGCGACGTGCTGCTGGTGCTGAAAAAGGCCTGGCTGTCGTACACCAAGACCGAGCTGGGCAACGGCGCGATCCTGGACCTGGCCGCCATCAAGGGCTTCGTCGAGCCAGAGCTGCACAAGCGCCTGGTGCCGCTGTTCCTGGCCAGCGGCCTGGTGAAGGACATCGACGGCAACCTGCACATCCAGCCCCAGGCTGCCTGATACCGTAGCAGCGGCCACAGGCCGCGTCCAAGGCGCCGCGGTGCGCCCTGCGGATCGCGTTGTTTGCATCGCGGCCAAGGCCGGCTCCTACCACGCACGTAACGCAGTTTCTGTAGCAGCGGCCGCAGGCCGCGTCCAAGGCGCCGCGGTGCACCCGGACGCCGCCTTCGGCAGCTGCTACAGGGCCGCTGCAGCGCGGCCAAGGCCGGCTCGTACCACGCACGGTGTAGGCTTCCGGCAACGCGGTTTCAAGACTGGAAGCGGTCGCCGACCTGGGCGGTGGCGTACCAGGCGATGATCGCTTCCATGCCTGGCTCGCCTTCGGCGACGGTCCAGGGCATGTAGTCCTCTTCGGGGATCGGCGTGTACTCGCCGTCCTTCACTTCGAAAATCACCGCGCCCTCGTCCAGCGACAACACCGCGTGCCAGACGCCGGCCGGGGTCTCGACCATCTTCGTCTCTTCACCCAGCACCACGCGGTCGGTCACCTCGCCCGCGTCATTGAAATGCAGCACCACGAAACGCCCACGCAGCGAGTGCAGCAGCTCGAAGGTGTGCGGGTGGCGGTGGGCGCGCACGTAGGTGCCCGGCTCCATGGCCACGGCCAGGCGCTGGGTGGGGTCGACCAATTGCGGGTGCATGTTGTGGTGGGCGCGCAGGCGTGGAGACTGCTGGGCGCGGGCGGTGAGCTCGTCGAGGAGCGCGGTGTTGATCTGCTTCATGGGGCTGGGCACGGTTCGAATTGAAAGGCCCAGTATGCCTGCCGGTTAGTGAAATTCTCCTGAACGCCGCCCACAAAAAAGCCGCTGCCATTGCTGGCAGCGGCTTTTTTGTGGGCCTTGGACGCGACCTTTGGCCGCTGCTACGGGTTACCTGTAGCAGCGGCTGCAGGCCGCGTCAGCAAGCACCGCACATCACTTGCCGAACGCAGCCTGGCCTTGCGGCAAAGCCTTGCGACGACGGTCAACCAGCAGGCCAGCCGCAACCACGGCAATGGTCAGCAGGCCGGTGGCAACGATCTCGATGCGGTGGTCGACACGAATGGCCATCACGGTCAGCACGCCCACGATGAACACGATCACCGCCCAGGTCAGCACCGGGAACGCCCACATCTTGAACTCGACCTTCTCGCCCTTCTGCTCACGCTGCTTGCGCATGCGCAGTTGCGACACGGCAATCACCAGGTACACCAGCAGCGCGATGGCGCCGGAGCTGGCCAGCAGGAAGTCGAACACTTCAGCCGGGGCAACGTAGTTGGCGAACACGGCCAGGAAGGCAGCAGCGGTGGACAGCAGCACGGCCCAGTACGGGGTGCCGCCTTTGCTGGTGCGCTGGGCCATCTTCGGCGCGTCGCCACGCTTGCTCAGCGAGTAGAGCATGCGCGAGGAGGTGTACAGCGCCGAGTTCAGGCAGCTGGTCACGGCAACCAGTACCACCACGTCAACGATCATCTTGGCGTTGGGGATACCGATCAGGTTCAGCACGGTCTGGTACGAACCGATGGCCGGCAGGCTTGGGTTGTTCCACGGCACCAGGGCCACGACCAGGAAGATCGACACGAGGTAGAACAGGAAGATCCGCCAGATCACCGAGTTGGTGGCCTTGGTGATCTGCTTGCCCGGGTCCTTCGATTCGGCAGCGGCGATGGTGACGATCTCGGTACCCATGAACGAGAACATGGTGGTCAGCATGGCTGCAACCACGGCGCCCAGGCCGTTGGGCATGAAGCCTACGGTGTCGACGATGTGGCTGACACCGCTGACCTGGCTGCCCGGCACGAAACCGAACACGGCAGCAGCGCCCAGGATGATGAAGCCGATGATGGCGATTACCTTGATCAGCGCGAACCAGAACTCGAATTCACCATAGTTCTTCACGTTGAGCAGGTTGGTACCGGTCAGCACCAGGGTAATCAGCAGGGTGAACACCCACACGGCGATGTCCGGGAACCAGGCATGCAGGATGCCGGCGGCGGCGTTGGCCTCCAGCGGAATTACCAGTACCCAGAACCACCAGTACAGCCAGCCGATGGTGAAACCGGCCCAGTGGCCGATGGCGCGGTCAGCGTAGGTGGAGAACGAACCGGTGTCTGGTTGCGCGATGGCCATCTCGGCCAGCATGCGCATTACCAGCACTACCAGCGTACCGGCAGCAGCGTAGGCCAGCAGCACGGCAGGGCCGGCCTCGGCGATCGCGTGGCCGGAACCCACGAACAAGCCGGCGCCGATAACGCCGGCGATGGACAGCATGGTGACGTGACGCTGTTTGAGCCCCGACCCGAGGTCGTTGTGGTTGTGCTTATTGCTCATAAAACTACCTATGCAAAGAATAGCGTTCGGTCCAGCAATTGGCGTTACACCTACCCGTGTTGTGGGAATGCAACATGCCGTTGAGGATTTTTGACGCAAATATTGCGCCAAAACCTTTCACCGGTGATGCCAAAGCGCTAGGACGGCCTTTTGAGCCCTATTGGTCAAGCCCTTGATCAAAATGACATTTCGGTACACCTGTAACCAAGGGTTACCGGCCTACACAATAACAGGACGAAATGTCGCACCAAAAACTGACTTCGGTAACACCAATGCACAATTTAAGTGCAACCAAAGGTGCAACCTGGCATGGCCTTTTACGACAAAAACGTGCAACCAACGGACGTCACTGGGCACAGTGCACACCGGTCGGTTTAATGAATGGTTACTTTCCATTGGCGGCCAAAACTGGCACCATCGCGCCTTTTTTCACGCGCACCCGCTTGCGCGCGGGCCCCATGGGCGTTGGTCGGCGACATGCCGCTACAGCCATGCGACACCCCGTGCCCGTGCCCACTGCCATAACGGCGGCGCCATGCTAGTTTGGCGCACCGCTTCAGGGCGGGAACGCAACCGTATAGATGAGGACCGCACATGGCCCAGGCCACGCCCGCGCTGGAAATCCGCAACCTGCACAAACGTTACGGACAGCTTGAGGTGCTCAAGGGCGTTTCGCTGAGCGCCCAGGAAGGCGCCGTGATCTCGATCCTGGGCTCGTCCGGCTCGGGCAAGTCGACCCTGCTGCGCTGCACCAACCTGCTGGAGAACCCCCACGAGGGGCAGATCTTCGTGGCCGGTGAAGAGCTCAAGCTCAAGGCTGCACGCAACGGCGAGCTGGTGGCGGCCGACAACCGCCAGATCAACCGCATGCGCAGCGAAATCGGCTTCGTGTTCCAGAACTTCAACCTCTGGCCGCACATGACCGTGCTCGACAACATCATCGAGGCGCCGCGCCGCGTGCTGGGCCAGAGCAAGGCCGAGGCCATTGAAGTGGCTGAGGCGCTGCTGGCCAAGGTCGGCATCGCCGACAAGCGCCACGTGTACCCCAACCAGCTGTCCGGCGGCCAGCAGCAGCGCGCGGCCATCGCGCGCACCCTGGCCATGCAGCCTAAAGTAATCCTGTTCGACGAGCCCACCTCGGCGCTGGACCCCGAAATGGTCCAGGAAGTGCTGACCGTCATCCGCAACCTGGCCGAAGAAGGCCGTACCATGTTGCTGGTCACCCACGAGATGAGCTTCGCCCGTCAGGTGTCCAGCGAAGTGGTGTTCCTGCACCAGGGCCTGGTGGAAGAACAAGGCACACCTGATCAAGTATTCGACAACCCAGTGTCGGCACGCTGCAAACAATTCATGTCCAGCAACCGTTAACGGAGCATCACGCATGCAGACTTACAAAAAATTGATCCTGGCCGTTGCCGCCAGCCTGGCGATGAGCGCCAACGTGATGGCCGACACCCTGAAGATGGGCATCGAAGCCGCCTACCCTCCCTTCAACAGCAAGGACGCCAGCGGCAACGTCGTCGGCTTCGACGCCGACATCGGCAAGGCCCTGTGCGCCAAGATGAAGGTCGAGTGTGAAATCGTCACCTCCGACTGGGACGGCATCATCCCGGCCCTGAACGCCAAGAAGTTCGACTTCCTGATCTCGTCCATGTCCATCACCGACGAACGCAAGCAGGCCGTTGACTTCACCGACCCCTACTACACCAACAAGCTGCAGTTCATCGCCGCCAAGAACGTCGACTTCAAGGTGGACAAGGACGCGCTGAAAGACAAGATCATCGGCACCCAGCGCTCCACCCTGTCGGGCACCTGGCTGGAAGACAACATGCCGGACGTGCAGGTGAAACTGTACGACACCCAGGAAAACGCCTACCTGGACCTGACCTCGGGCCGCCTGGACGGCATCCTGGCCGACAAGTACGCCAACTACGAGTGGCTGAAATCGCCAGCCGGCAAGGACTACGAGTTCAAGGGCGAGCCTGTGGAGCAGAGCGACAAGATCGGTATCGCCGTGCGCAAGGGCGACGCCCTGCGTGAGAAGCTGAACGCCGCCCTGAAGGAAATCAAGGCCGACGGCACCTACAAGAAGATCAACGACAAGTACTTCCCGTTCAGCATCGAATGACCTGCCCGACTGCCGCCGCGCCCGGTGCGCGGCGGCTGGTCCTCAAAAAAGCCTGCCCATGAACATTGATCTCCACGGATTCGGCCCGGCCCTGGCGGCTGGCGCGCTGATGACTGTCAAACTCGCGCTGTCGGCCCTGTGCCTGGGCCTGGTCCTGGGCCTGCTCGGCGCGCTCGCCAAGACCTCGCCCTACAAGGCGCTGCAAGCGCTGGGCGGCACCTATTCCACCATCGTGCGCGGCGTACCCGAACTGCTGTGGGTACTGCTGCTGTACTTCGGCACCGTCAACATGATGGCCGCGCTGGGCGGCTGGCTGGGCATGCCCGAGCTGACCCTGAGCCCCTTCGCCGCCGGCGTCATCGCCCTGGGCCTGTGCTTTGGTTCGTACGCCACGGAAGTGTTCCGCGGCGCCATCATCGCCATCCCCAAGGGCCACCGCGAGGCCGGCCAGGCCCTGGGCCTGTCCAAGCTGCGCATCTTCACCCGGCTGATCCTGCCGCAAATGTGGCGCATCGCCCTGCCGGGCCTGGGCAACCTGTTCATGATCCTGATGAAGGACACCGCCCTGGTCTCCGTCATCGGGCTTGAGGAAATCATGCGCAACGCCCAGAACGCCGTCACCGACACCAAGCTGGCGTTCAATTTCTACATGGTGGCCGCGGTGATGTACCTGGGCCTGACCGTGCTGGCCATGATCGGCATGCACTTCATGGAAAAATACGCCGCACGCGGCTTCACGAGGGCCGCGCAATGAACTGGGAAGTAATCATCAAGTGGCTGCCCAAGCTCACCCAGGGCGCCACCGTGACCCTGGAGCTGGTGGCCATTGCCGTGCTGGCCGGGCTGATCCTGGCCGTGCCGCTGGGCATCGCCCGCAGCTCGCGCAAGTGGTACGTCAGCGCCCTGCCCTACGGCTACATCTTCTTCTTCCGCGGCACGCCGCTGCTGGTGCAGCTGTTTTTGGTGTACTACGGCGCCGCGCAGTTCGACGCCGTGCGCCACAGCGCCCTGTGGCCCTACCTGCGTGACCCATTCTGGTGCGCCGCCGCCACCATGACCCTGCACACCGCCGCCTACATTGCCGAGATCCTGCGGGGCGCCATCCAGGCCATCCCCAAGGGCGAGATCGAAGCCGCGCGCGCCCTGGGCATGTCGCGCACCAAGGCGCTGCTGTTCATCATGCTGCCGCGCGCCGTGCGCATCGGCCTGCCGGCCTACAGCAACGAAGTGATCCTGATGCTCAAGGCCAGCGCCCTGGCCAGCACCGTCACCCTGCTGGACCTGACCGGCATGGCGCGTACCATCATCGCCCGCACCTACCTGCCGGTGGAAATCTTCTTCGCCGCCGGCGTACTGTACCTGCTGATCTCGTTCGTGCTGGTGCAAGGCTTCAAAGGCCTGGAGCGCTGGTTGCGCGTGGACGCCTGCCAAGGCCGGTAACCGCTACCCCAACCCCCGTAGCAGCGGCCGCCAGGCCGCGTCCGGCCCCACCACCGAAGACGCCGCCTGGCGGCAGCTGCTACGAGGGTTACACCCCATGAACCTTGCCACCCACTTCCAGGCCCTCGACGCCTTCCTGCTGGCCCACCAGCCCCTCTGGCGCCCCAAGCCCTTCACCCAGCTCACCCTGCCGTGGGAAACCGCCCACCCGCAACTGGCCAGCTGGCTACGCAAGCGCACCCTGGAACAGGCCGAAGCCGAGCACAACCATCCCGAACTGCTCGACGCCCCCGCGCCCTACCCCGCCATCGCCGCCCAGGCCGCCGCCCTCAGCGAACTGCCCACGCTAGCCACCGGCGCCCTGCAACCCTGCCACGCGCGCCTCAACGTCGATGTGCCCGGGCGTAAATGGCAACAAATCGAAGCCTTCGCCGACGCCCTCACCTTCCAGCGCCCCACCCACGGCTGGCTGGACTGGTGCGCCGGCAAAGGCCACCTGGGCCGCCGCCTGCTGCAGCCAGCGCAAAGCCTCACCTGCTACGAATACGACCCCGCCCTGGTCGACGCCGGCCAGGCCCTGAGCCAGCACCACCAGCTCAGCGCCGACCACCGCCTGCAAGACGTCATGGCCGCCGACTGCCACCTGCCTGTGGACAAAGCCGCCGTAGCCCTGCACGCCTGCGGCGACCTGCACGTACGCCTGCTGCAACGCGCCGCCGCCGACGGCTGCCCGCAACTGGCCATCGCCCCCTGCTGCTACAACCGCACCGCCGCCGACCACTACCAGCCCCTCTCCAGCACCGCAGCCACCAGCGCCCTGCGCCTGAGCCGCGACGACCTCGGCCTGCCCCTCAGCGAAACCGTCACCGCCGGCGCCCGCGTCCGCCGCCAGCGCGACCAGTCCATGGCCTGGCGCCTGGCCTTCGACCTGCTGCAACGCCAGGCAAGCGGCACCGACACCTACCTGCCCACCCCCTCGCTGCCCAGCGCCTGGCTAGCCAAACCCTTCCCAGACTACTGCCGCGAACTGGCACAGCTGAAAGGCGTCCCGCTGCCTGTGGACATCCCCTGGCAAACCGCCGAAGCCAACGGCTGGCAACGCCTGGCCCAAGTGCGCAACCTGGAGCTGGTGCGCAACCTGTTCCGCCGCCCGCTGGAGCTATGGCTAACCCTGGACCGCGCCCTGTTCCTGCAGGAAAACGGCTACCAGGTACGGCTGGGCGTTTTCTGCACACCCCAGCTCACCCCCCGCAACCTCATGCTGCTGGCAGAACGCCCAGAATCGTTTCAAAACTAACACACAGCCTGTGGATAACTCTGTGGGCAGAATCCCCAGCAAGCTAAGAAAATCGCTGGATCCAACGAAGTTTTCCAACTGGTCATTTTTTGTTCATCATTTATTCCGCAGCAAAAACAGCCATTTGCGCAAAGAGTGCAAAATCGGCACCGCGCTAGGGGGCGTTTGGTCTGTTCACCGGGGGATTGTGCATAAGCGTTTTTGGCGGTGGCAGCAGTTGCCATGAAAATAGTGCAAATTGGGGGTTGCCTAGGGCCGACGAGTCGCTATAATCAGCGCCCTCACATGCCGGTATAGCTCAGATGGTAGAGCAACTGACTTGTAATCAGTAGGTCCCGGGTTCGATTCCTGGTGCCGGCACCATTTGAGGTTCCAGAGAAGGCTTTCAAAATCTCTGCAACCCTTGAAAAACCCGCCTTCTGGCGGGTTTTTTCGTTTTGGCGTTCCGTCGGATTCCGGTGGCAGCCAGTACTTTTAAGGGTAAAGATTAGGGTAGGTTTCAATTCGATAATAAGGAGTACCCTTATGTCGCGTACAACCGCACCTCTTACCGACACCGCTTGCCGCTCGGCAAAGCCTGCAGACCGCGCCTACAAGCTCTTCGATGGCGACGGGCTCTACCTCCTCGTTCAACCGAATGGCCGCAAGGGCTGGCGTTTTCGCTATGTGAAGCCTGACGGGCGAGAGGGCCTGACCTCTTTCGGCAACTACCCGGTGATAACCCTCGCCGATGCACGACGGAAACGGCTCGAGGCGAAAAGGCAGCTGGCGAATGGCGTTGATCCCATTGAGTCAAAGCGTGACGCCAAGACCACGGCTGCTATCAACGGCCGCACATTCGAAGACGTAGCGTTGGACTGGCACAGGGAAATGTCTGCCAAGTGGGCGCCCGGCCACTCCAAAACCGTACTGAGCCGGCTCAAGACTCACGTCTTCCCCTTGATTGGCGCCCGAGCCATCGTCGATCTGGATACCCACGACCTGATGACGCCGCTTGAGGCAATCAAGAAGCGCGGCACGATCGACGTTGCCTTAAGGGTACAAAACTACCTCCAGAGCATAATGCGGGAAGCCAAACGGCTCCGGCTGATCACCCAGAACCCGGCGCACGATCTCGAAGGCTCAATAAAGGCCCCCCGCGTAAAACATAGGCCAGCACTGCCACTGGCTCGCCTGCCAGAACTGCTGGAACTCATAGACACCTATCGCGGCAGGGCCCTAACGCGGCTGACGGTGATGCTCTCCTTGCACGTGTTCGTGCGCTCCAGCGAATTGCGCTTCGCTCGCTGGAATGAATTTGACCTCAAGCGCGGTATCTGGGAGATCCCCGACACCCGCCCAGCGCTGGACGGCGTACCCTTTTCCACACGGGGTACAAAAATGGCAGGAGACATTCACCTTGTACCCTTATCCCCGCAAGCGGTGACCTTGCTGGAGCAGATCCACAAGATCACCGGCAAATTCGACCTAGTGTTTGCCGGAGACGCCAAACCATGGAAACCGATGTCCGAGAACACGGTGAACGCTGCCTTGAGGACGATGGGCTACGACACCAAGGTAGACATCTGCGGCCACGGGTTCCGCTCCATGGCGTGCAGTGCGTTGATCGAGTCCGGCTTGTGGTCGGAGACGGCCATCGAGCGCCAGATGAGCCATAAGGAGCGCAACAATGTGCGCGCCGCGTATATCCACAAGGCCGAGTTCCTTGAGGAGCGTCGGATGATCATGACTTGGTGGAGCCGGTTTCTGGAGGCAAACCGCGAGGACCATGTGACGCCGCATGAATTTGCCAAGCAGTCGGGTGAGAACGTCACGCGCATTCGCAGTGCCAGGTGGGCCGAGTAGCCCGCCGCCCCACCGCTACAAACTCGTTCTGAAGTTACATGCCGCGCCGCATGAAGCTCCTCCGCGCGGGTCCTTTTAAACGGGGCTGCAAAGCCGCCCCGTTTAAAAGGACCGACCGTTGAAAAAATACGGCTGGCACAGCTAAGCGTCTGTCGAAATCCAACATTGTCCACCGGAGGATAGTTTTATCCACAGGCGCTAATTATCTGAAATCAGGCCGCTTGACGACTTTTGTCCACAGGCGTAAACCAGACATTGCAAGCGCTGCCGAGGCAGCAAATGTGGCCAGAAACCTGAAAGGTCACGCCCCTCGTGAGGCGGTTCATCCCAAGTACGATTCGCGTCCGGTAGCTCGTACGGTCACTACCCATGTGATGGATGCCTACTCAATATCGTTGCCACTGCGGCAACCACCCTACCCTTATGCCCAGCAGCAACCTCCCCGCTTGGCCATTTCGTGTGCGCCAACCCTTTGCCCGTCTCTTTCGCCAGGAAAGAGACGGGCGCTCAGACCACTGCTGCAGCCCATATAGGACGTGGCTTTGCCGCAATCCTCCTCGTGACAATCGGCGTGACAAACACCGAAATCACCAGCAACAGCGATGTAGATGATGGTGCCGCAGACCAAGGGTTGGACTGCACCTGGCTGACAGCCAGGCATGCCCCGGTCATCGCATTGCTGCCTTCACCCGACTCAAGATCTCGCGGCGCTGGTTTCGTCAGCCAACGCAGCCTCCACCCGCCCACCGGTAACGGTGCTCAGGAGGCCAGATCATGAGATGCCCATGCTCCCGGTCGTAAGGAGCCGTCAGTCCCGCGTAAGTGGACACCCCCACAGGTCGCAGGGGCCTTGATCCCTGATAACACTGAGCATTCTTGGCGGGATGACGTGGGGCGAGGAACCGGGACTGTATATATAGAGGGCAGCAGGCATGGGGCTAGTCGGGAAACGTGATGGCAGGAATTTTGGGTACGGCAGGCAACTGAGCTATGCCGGGCCGATGGCGCTGAAGGACATGTTCGGCGGTGGCCACTTCGGCACAGTGAAGGCGCACGCGGATCGGTGGCAGACGTTTGTGAAATGGTGTCGGTCTGAGGATGGGCCTGGGGTCAATGATGCACGGCGGATTGATCGGCAAGTGTTGGCTGATTACGCGGCGCACGTTCGTGGTCAGGTTGAGCGGGGTGAGCTCGCGGTAAGTACGGGGCAGAATCGTATTTCAAGTGTGAACCGGACCATGGCTGCGCTTCGCGGTGATCAGTATGTGCGGGTGCCGAGTCCGAGTAGGGCGTTGGGGATGCAGCGCAGCGGTATTCGGCAGTCGGTGCCGCAGGGGCAAAATCGGGCGCAGGTTCAGCAGGTGGTTGATGCGCTGTCTAGTAGTGGACAGTTTCGGGCGGCCGCGATTGTTCAGTTGGCGCGAGCTACCGGCATGAGGTTGCGTGAGGCGATTTTGGCTGATTTACCCCGACTGTGGCGTGAGGCCGAGAGCCTCGGGAGGATCAACATTCAGGATGGCACCAAAGGCGGCAGATCCGGTGCTTCAGCACCCCGCTGGATTACCGCGGACGGCCGCATCCGCGAAGCTTTGGAGTTTGCCCTTCAAGTCTCACCCAAAGGTAGCCGCAACCTACTTGCACCAGATGAAAGCTATCTCGATTTCCAACAGGGAACCGTCCTCCACGCCCGACACATCCTCCATCAGCACAACCTTAAAGGCTTCCACGAATTACGGGCAGCCTATGCGTGCGAACGCTACGAGCAAATCACCCATCACCCCGCGCCCATCATCGGTGGTCATTGCTATCAGCTTGGCCGACATATTGACCGGAAGGCTCGAGGCCAAATCAGCTATGAGCTGGGGCACGGCCGCATGGACGTGATATCTGCTTACATCGGAGGCCGAGCATGAGCAAGCTATTCGATATGGAACTGTTCCTGGCAGGCGTCCTAACCGGGTCGCATGCCACTCGCCAACGTCACCTCCGGCAGGCGAAGGCAATCCAATCAGCAATCGCCGATCATTGGCAGCGAGACAATCCGTGGACCTGGCAGCGAAAGCATCTCGTCTGGTTCTTCGATGTTCATCTAGCCCGGTACTCCCCCCATACGCGGGCCTACTATCTGAGCACTGCGCATTTGGTTTGTAAAAGGGCCGGGAAAGCCTGGACCCTATGCACATTCAAATCGGCTCCTCCAGGCTGACTGCCAGCCGAGTCAAGGAGACCTTGCGGGCTCCCGAAAAGCGCTCAGGCGGACGAACCTCCATGCGAAACCCTTCATGGAGAAACGTGGGCGCCTTCATACGGTTAAATTTCCCAAATTGGGATATTGACAGCCTAATGGAATACCAGCATCATCTTCCCAAATTGGGAAGAAAAAATATGCGACTCATAGGACGTGAAAAGCTAGCCAGCTTGAAAGGCATCGGCAGCGAAATTGAGAAATGGGTGCGAACCTGGGCCTCTGAAGTCATGAACGCTCACTGGAAGCATCCCACTGAAGTGAGCATTCAGTTCCCGAATGCCAAAAGCACTGGCAATGGTACGTTTATATTCCCCGCATGCAATGGCGTTTTAACTATACAACTGTTAATCGTCTTTCCGCAGGGTGTAGCCCTTATTACAGATCTAAAAGTTAGCGAAGACGCCCATGGACACTAAGGTTATCCGTACAGACGAACAGTACCGAGCATACCTTGAAGAAGTTCAGGTACTGATGGCCAAAAATCCATCTCTCTACACTGCCGATAGCGACAGACTTGAAGTACTCACAGTTCTACTGGAAGCCTACGAAAATAGTAAATACCCTGTTGAGCCGCCAGATCCAATTGATGCAATTCAATTTCGCATGCAAGAAAAGGGCTTAAAGCAGGCAGACCTTGTTCCCTATTTCGGTACCAGCAGTCGAGTCTCAGAGGTTCTGAACAGAAAAAGACCTTTAACTGTCCAGATGATTCGAGCCTTGTCGCTAGGGTTGGGAATATCTGCAGAAACTCTCATAGGTTTGTCAAGCCCAGATAACGAACAAACGAAGCAAGATATAGATTGGTCAAAATTTCCAATTAAGGAAATGACACGCAGAGGGTGGCTGCAAAACTTTTCGTTTAAAGCCAAAACTTCCGCTGAAGATATTGTTAAGCACTTCATCTCAGATGCGGGCTTACAGTTCGGAGCCGCTGCATTTCGAAGAACGCTTTCAGGAGAAGCAAAATCTCCAACGACCCAATACTCCCTTTATGCTTGGCTAGCAAGGGTAATTCAGTCCGCACGCATGAGAAAATCAAAACTCGGCCAATTTGATATTGAAAATATATCCAGTAACTTCTTAAGAGAACTTGCACAACTTAGCTGGTCTGAACGCGGCCCACTACTTGCAGTAGAGTATTTGGAAAGGCATGGAGTAGCAGTAGTAATTGAGCCCCACCTTAAAGGTACTCAATTGGACGGTGCCGCTCTGAAAGATAACGATGGCACACCAATCGTCGCGTTAACGCTTAGATACGATAGGCTAGACAATTTCTGGTTCACGCTGCTTCATGAAGTCGCCCATATTTGGAAGCATGTCGGAAATGAAGACGCCTTTTTAGACGACCTTAATACTGAATCGGAGGATCGGCGTGAAGCGGAAGCCAACCGGCTAGCGCGAGAGGCATTTATTCCCAGAGGAATCTGGAGAAGAAGTGAGGCTTTTATCTCTCCGAATAGAGAAAATATAGACGCACTAGCTAGAGAACTAAGAATCCACCCAGCTATAATTGCCGGAAGATTGAGAAAAGAGTCAGGGAATTATAGTAGCTTTCCAGACTTAACAGGGCAGCACCAAGTAAAATCGTTATTTTTATCCACAGCTGATTACGAGGCTTTCAAATGACCCCTCGATATATACCTATTCTCAAAGCAATGGACAGCGAAATCAAAGCAATTGCTCAAATGAGCAGGGTCACTGCGGATCGAACTCTCCCTTTATTTGAAATCCCTCGTATCGGCAAAAATATTACTGAAGCTAAACGTTTTGAGGGCTGCGCTAATCTCACCACAGCGTACCTAAATGAAATGACAGACAGAATTGCCTCTGTATGGAAAGGCAGAACTTCGATGGTCGATGCTTTCCATTGGCAACCAGAAGCGACTGTAGAATCCGGCGAGCATATCGTCCAATACATTTATGGCAGACTCACTGCGCTCGGAGTTAATATCCGTCCGATCATTGGGTATGACCGTTGGGAAAACCAAGCTTACCGATTGGCACTACAAAATTTAGACCCAGCACTTTTAAGTCATTCCTGTATTCGCCTTGATCTTCAAGCACTAGAAGACACTGAAGAACCCGATTTTTTTGAAGAGAACATTGAGTCTATTCTAGACGGCTTATCACTTGAGCCAAATAACTGTTCCTGCTTAATTGATTTTGGCGACGTGAGTGGGTGGTCAGTTGAGGATATGCTGGACAAGGTAGATTCTGCTCTTGCCATTCTTGAAAAATACGCATTCAGTTATATTGCTGTATCCGGGTGCTCACTACCTAAATCCATTGATCTAGCTGTAAAGAAACCCGATACGTCAGATATCATCCCACGCAAAGAAATGCTAGTGTGGCAAGCGATCCGTCAAGGCAGCCCAAAATTGCGTGTCATCTATAGTGACTATGGAGTACGAGGGCCATCGAGTAACGAAGGTATTCGAAATCCTCACGCCAATGGAAAAATCAGATATACGATTGATAAACATTTCTTCATAGTACGTGGCCACTCTATGAAGCTTCCAGGAAAAGGTCAACAAATGTGGGGGCTTGCCCAGACTGTTGTTGAGTCGAGGTATTATATGGGGGAGGCGTTTAGTTGGGGCGATAAACGTATTTTAGAATGCAGCAAAAAAGAATGTATGGGCGGCCACCCGCAATGGATCACAAATGATACTAGCCACCATCTGGCTTATGTAATGGCCGAAGTTAACAACTTTGAACTTTCCGTTATGGGTTCAAGCATGGAAGAGCGCGCACTTAGCTCTTGAAAACCCCCAACGCGGTACAATGGTGAGTTACTGTATACAATGGGGTATGGACACCCCAGCAACCTTACAAACTCAAGCGCATGGATGTATAAAAATCACCACACTAATTTTTTACTCCTGCAAGCAAGCCTTATGGCCAGTAAAATTTTATATATATTTACTACTCATGTTACCCCGCGACGCACAAACATAGCTCTGTCTCAAGACCAATCCTGATAGATGATGAGCACCACAATGGAACACCTTACTAAAAACATGGAGAAGGGTGAGCTGCACGTTCACTTAAATGGTCTCGTCAGTACCCGCTTAGTCATTGATTTACTGCAGCAGCAAGGAGCAGAAATCCCTGACAACTTTGACTTAGAGAAGGATCTGACCAGGCTTACACCCTCTCCTGACCTTCAGACATATCTAAAGCCTTGGCAGGTTTTAAGGCTTATCCCCCAGGGTCGAACAGCACTTAACTTAATGGTTTTTAGCGCATTCGAAAACCTAGCGAGTCAGAATGTAAAGTTTGTTGAGTTACGGAGTAGCGTAATTTATCTAGCACTTCTTAACAACATAACCGTACCCGAGGCGCTTTTGTGGTTAACCGAAGAAATAGACAGCGCCTCTTCAAAATACGGAATTAGAGGCGGACTGATACTGACCGTTTCACGCGGGGACTACGCAGCAGAACACCTTCGCACTCTCTTAACTGCATATGTATCCATTGGTAAGCCCAGCATAATCGTGGGGCTAGACCTAGCGGGCAACGAAGACACTGTCTCTCCAACTGAACTTCCTCAATTATATCGAAAAGCAAAAGCTGACTTCGGATTGAAAGTCACCATACACGCGGGGGAAACTGGCAATCCTCATAACATCATAGAAGCTATAAATGAATTTGATGCAGATAGGATTGGACACGGCACGGCGGCATTCAAATCAAAAAAAGTTATGGAGCTATTGAATAAACTGGACATATGTGTAGAGGTATGCCCGATTAGCAACCGCCTAACAGGCGCTGTAAAGCCAAGCGAGTCTCATCCTGTAAGCGAGTTTATTAAATTCGGCGTGCCATTCGTTATTTGCTCAGACAATCCGGCGATTCATGGAGCTGGCATAAGCGACGACTATAATGAATTCTACAAAGAAACAAATAACGATACCATTCTAGAAAACATGTTCTACCTACAAAAAAAATACAGCTTCATGGAAGGCTTGAATGAAAATTAGATTTGTTTCAAAAAATAACTTCAAAGTCCAAGAAGTTCAAACAATACTTCAGGACACAGGAGTAGAGGTCGTCGCGGCCCGATACTCGATTGATGAAATCCAAACCGAGAATGTTGAGAGCTTAGTCAGAGATAAATTACTTAAGGCTTTCAAAATTATCGGCCGACCAGTATTTGTAGAGCATACCGGACTATACATTGACAGCCTCAATGGTTTTCCTGGTGGGCTAACACAAATTTTTTGGGATAAGCTTCAAGCTGACAAATTTTCAACTTTATTAGGTTCAGGAGAAAACACTAACCTAGTCGCAAAAACGATGATAGGCTATTGCGACTCTATGAAAATTCACTTCTTTGAAGGTGCAATAAAAGGCACCATATCTGCAGCCCCTCGAGGAAATAGAGACTTTCAGTGGGATTGTGTCTTTATCCCAGAAGGCTTTACTGAAACTTTCGCGGAAATGGGTGATAGAAAAAATGACATCTCGATGAGACGCCTTGCATTCGATAAGTTTAAACATTTCCTCACAGCCGGGAGCATATGATGGAACAGTTACTATCATCATTTAAACAAGGCAATGTTATACTTTTCGTTGGTGCTGGCGTATCCACTAACCTGGGGCTCCCTTCTTGGGGCGAATTGATCGACAAGATTGCTCAAGATCTAGGGTATGATCCTGAGATTTACAAAACGTTTGGCGACAATTACGCTCTTGCTGAATATTACAGAATAAAAAAAGGGAATATTGGTCCCCTCCGAAGCTGGATGGATCGAAGCTGGCATGCACCTACCATTGATATCAGTTCGTCAAAAATCCATGAATTGATCGTAAAAGCTAATTTTCCAATAATTTACACTACAAATTATGATCGTTGGCTCGAACACACATTTGATCATTTCGAAAAGCCATATACCAAAATAGCATCAGTATCGGATGTAACCAAGATAAGACATGGGAGCACTCAAATAGTCAAGTTCCACGGGGACTTCGATGATGACACCTCGATAGTACTTGATGAAACGAGCTACTTTGAAAGACTAGAATTCGAAACACCTTTAGACATCAAGCTACGCTCCGATGTGCTTGGAAAATCGGTATTATTTATTGGCTATCGACTAGCCGATATAAACTTAAGATTTCTATTTTATAAACTGTCAAAAATCTGGAAAGCCAACTGCAACAGTGAAGCGCAGCCTCGCTCCTACATATTCTCTCCTAGGCCGAATCCTGTACAAGAAGCCATTCTTAACCAATGGGGAATAAGCATGCTTTCATCTCAGGTCGACTCCCAAGGTGACGCGCTAACTGAGTTTTTAGAGAATTTTGTATAATTTAAGTTCTAATATACCAGCATTGATAAAAAATCATGATTTCGGCCTGACTTAAAAAGCTTTTAAAAGGCCGAAATCGTAAATTCGGCTTCTGAAGCTCATGGAGAACATCAATGCATTCACTATCGGAGTAAATTCTTTCCGGAACAATCTCGAGACAAAAGGATACATTTAGGGATAGTGTTAAATAATCATAGATCTTATCTAACTGTATTTGATGGAAAAATTTGATTTTTTCGACTCATGGTGCCGCACCATACGCAGTATCGAAGAAGGCTCACCGCAAGGTGGGCCTTTTTTGTTTGCACGCAAAAAGGCATCGCTGGCGCTGCCCCAAAGGCCACCACCCGTAGCCGCTGCCGCCAGGCTGCGCTGGCCCTCGGCAACGCAACATCACCCAGATCAACTCTGCCCGCCTATGCTCCTACCTGGTACACCCCCGAAACCCAAAAACGAAAAAACCCGCCAACATGGCGGGTTTTTTCGTTGGTTCGCATGTCCTCGGGGGGAGGCTTTCGCCCGCGTGTCCCGTGGCTCGGTTGCTTATCCAAACTGCTATCAATCGAATACCGGCTTTGCAGCGGCCAACTACCCTCGGCCGCTAGCGAGCGCTTCAACATTGCATACTGCAAAAGCGAAAAAACCCGCTTAGCCAGCGGGTTCTCACGATAAATTTTTAGCTAGTAAATTCAGGCCGTAATCCCGATTTACGTTCATCACTGGACACGTCAGCAGAAGGCAAATGCTACGGCTCGACCGCCTGCACTGTCAACACAAACACTTAACACAATGTTTCTTCATCTCAAAATTATATATTAACGAACCATTCCATTAACTCCGAACTCAAACAAACGAAATAACCAGATATAATTGATACGGAAATCCGTCCCGCCGCCATTCCAAAAAAACATTACCATCTGCCCGCTCTCACTGCTGACACCCAATGAGACGATCGGAGCCCGCTCAGATTTCAAGCCCCACTTCCACGGGCTCGTAATCCGTGCCGGACTCGCGCAGTGGGTCACCCGCCCGGCCGCCTCGCTGGATACGTCAGCAGACTGTCCGAAGGCATGCGTGTTCCGGTAAGCATGCTGGAGGCTTGGCCACCGCTAAGGAGGCCAAGGTATGTGGAAGTTAATCCGAAACGTACTGAGCTTCTTGTGGTTAGCAAACCGTGCTTTTCAAGCATGGAACTACCTGCGAGACAGCATTGACGAACTGCTGTAAATAAGCGTTGGGTTCGCCTCGGCTGTTGGCTGGGGTGGACCCTTTGAATATTGTTATTGTGCAGCACCCACAACAACATCCCGTCAGAACTAACGTCGTATGAATTGAAGTATGCGAATGGCTTAATCGCGAGACACAGCGCAATTCCCAGTGCAGGTCGAAGCGCGGGCAACATCACTAATCATCTCCAAGCTTTACGCCACGCACAGGCGCCGTTTTATAGTGACTGCAAGAGACATTCCAGCCAATCAGTCAGCATTACAAAATTTCCAACTGTGGAGGTAGTTTTCGGGCACTATATGGCGGCAGGCACCCGCAGTAGTTGAACAAGAGCTCACACGCGCGCCACCCTAGAAGAACACAAGGCGCGCCACCCTTCACGCGTGCGCCCTACAGGTAATCTAGTGAAGCTATTTAGGCTTCCTTTGAGCAACCGTACGCAGTATCATTCCATTGCCCTATGATCAATTCCAGTTGATCTTGGCGACATTGAGTGCTGCAGGAATTGGGTAGGTATGGGTTGATAACAAATGACTTCAGATGCACGACAGAAAATTACATTTGCATGGTGGAACACAAGTTTAGCTCCTTCAGCGGTCAGCCGCTCGACTCAGGAGCAACAAGATGTCGCATGCTCCGTCATAATGTATTTGATTGCTGTTTGTGAAGCGGATGTAATCGCCTTAGGAGAAATGTCTGACGATGACTTTTCTTATATCTCAGAAAAATGCAAAGTAGACGGATACAAATTCGTCAACGAAATATCTAACGCTGGCAGATCAAGTTTTGACATCTGCTATATATATAACAGCAGAAAACTATACATCCACTCAACAAAAGATATTATATCCGACCGTGGAAACTCCATACTAAAAGTTGCAAAAAAACTTGAAGCCTTCGCTACTGGGTCGGATTCACTATTCCACATATACATATCTCACTGGCCCAGCAGACTTTGGTGTAGCCAGCATGATGCAAAGCGTCACTTACTAGGAGTTAGGCTGCGCGATAATATAGACGGCATTATTTCCACCACTGCTGGGCATCCTTTTTTAATTCTCCTGGGCGACTACAATGACGAACCGTTCGACGAATCTATGAGCCAACAGCTTATGGCATCTCGCGACATCGACTTAGTTTATCGCCGTCAACATTTGCTTTACAATCCATTTTGGAAATATTTATCAAAACTTCAAAGTGAGAGCCCCGCAGCTGGAAGCTATTACTATAAATCCGGCGAAGTAACTAGATGGCATACATTTGACCAGATTATATTTTCCCACGCCTTCATAGCTGGGAAGGAATGGCGTTTAGCTGACGATTGCGATCACATCTTAGAGCTTTCCAACTACACTAAGCTGGTAAAGGACTCATCCTCTAAGTTTGACCACCTACCAGTTTATGGAACAATTGAAAGGGTAGCTGAAAATGATTGACTTTATTAGTTCTCTTCAGAAAGGTCTAAACGCTGCTCAACAGGCAGAGAAAAATAGATCTGAAATATATTCAGTTTTCAAGACTCTCAACGATCAACTCTCTGAGGCGTTCGATGGCAAACTTGAAATTTACACCTATACCAAGACTAATCCATTTGCCTCTCTCGTTGGCTTTTCAGGTGGTCAACCCAAGCCAGATTATCAGTTTATTGGCGCCAAAAATCCTCTAGCCGAAGATAATTCAGCTAGTGAGATTGCAGGCTGGAAGTTAGATTTAAATGGTTATCCCTGCCAGATAATTAATCAAGATTCTGAGATATATTGTGAAAACAAAGAAGCACTTGAAAGTGCATTGCAGCACTTACTTAGCCGACCAGATGTCGGTGAAAAGCTTTATGCGCTAATGAAGCGAAAAACTTAAGAAAGATCCTTAGAAAGAATACTGATCATATATCGCCCGCTTTGACGCGGGCGTCATCAGCAGAAAATGCAAGAATCAAAAAACATACCTTACGCGCAACATCACCTTCAGTAATTTTAACCAAAAAAACTTCTTATTCGATTTCATAGAAAGCCATAACTAGCTGATTTGTTTATAGATACCCTATGAGGTAAGTCTAAAAATTCATCAAATTTCAGTCCTGCAAAAATCGTGACCTTATAGCCAACAACAGTCCGTCTGGCACCCCATCAACTCCTATCCTTGAACTCAGGTTCGTGGGTAACTACCTATTCTTCTCAACAGAACCGAAAGGCGACAGATTGCGTGAAAACAATCTTCTTGCGGGCACTCTTCATCTCAGCGGCTACAGTCTCTACCGTCCTCAATCAATTGGTCACTCGCCGCTGCATAACGGACCGCGCTCTCCCCATCAAACTCAGCCTCACCACACTCTCTGCACTCCCAGCCAGAAAGTCCAACCACCTCACGAAAGAGGCTCTGGTAATCGACAGTCATGGCTCGATCGTCGAAATGAACCATCGCATCGCTCGCGTCGCAACAAAAGCAATGCTTTGTCTTCCCCACTGCTTTTTTCCTTGAAGAAGATTACGGGACGACCGCACTCATCTCGGCACGTCGCGAATTTATCCTTATAGGCTCGATTGAACAGCGGATTAACGTACCAAGATGCTTCAAGCGCAGCAGTCAGCCGGCCAATAGCACCCAGGTCTGCAACGCCTCAACCTGTTCCAGCCACAACCCCCATCACCCTAGCCCGCTCCTCCCCCGACATCCGATAAAACGCCACCAACAACCGCGCCTCATCATCATCCTCGCTGTAAAAATACGAAGCCGGCAGCCTCAGCACCGCAGCAATCTGCCTCACCATCTCCGGGTTCGGCACATGCTTGTCCTTCTCATACTGATTCATCCGTGCGCTGGCCGACGCCGGTTCAATCCCTGCCTCGATCCCCAACTGCTCCTGGGAGATCCCTGCCGCTCTCCGTGCTTCCTTCAACCGCTTGCTGAACGTGCTCATTTTTTAGCCGCGTAAAGGCTAAGAGATTCTTAGATTCACGTTGACCACATACTAAGACTTCCTTAGTATTCGGCAGAATCTGTGCTTTCTTGAGGGAAAGGACGCCTGGGCGCAGTCATGATGGAAGGCTGCGTCATTGCCTTTTTAAGCGCGAAGCGTGGCGGTTTGATGCCGGGCTTCCGCAAGGATTAGCTGCTGTGAATATCGATAAATACCTACGCAAGCTGCAAAACGAGCTTCAGCAGTTCATCGGTTCTGGCGAGCCGGTGGAGGATGAGTTGCTTCAGGATTGGCAGACGATGCTGGGCATCGTGATCCTTGAAGTGGAGGCGTTAAGAGGGGCATTTCAGGGCGCGGCCGACGTGCATGATGGGATGGCGCTGATGGCCAAACTGCTGGATTCGGCGCATACGGATCAGCTGCCGGCGGACGAGGTTCGGTGCCTGATTGAACCGTTGCGGGAGCGGTTGGGTGCGGTGATTGAGGACGCTCGGCAGGCGCTTTAGGTCAGCGATTTGGCTGTGGATAACTTGGTCGCGGTGGGTGGGCTAGGCGCCTGTGGAAAATCTCTAGGCGCGTGTTGTGGATATTTTTACCAACAACACAAAGCGCCCTAAAGACCGAGCCAAAACCAAGTTGTCCACATGTATAACTCACTGATGTTAATAGTTTTTCCTGCACAACCGCAGCGTTCTTTTCGCGGGCAGAGCCCGCTCCCACACCGAAAGTGGCGGCCAAACCGGCTGTGGATAAATACCCTGAACATCACGCCTTAAGCCGCCGCCTCAGCCCCACCAACACCCCCGTCATCCACCACAAATGCCCCGCCACCGCTCCCCCCACCACCACGACCAAACAGAACGCCACCCGCGCCGAGTCGTACATCGCGTACGCCCCCAGCCCCCTCTCCCGCGCCACTCCAAACGCGTGCCAAACGATCTCCAACACATCCGGCAGAAACACCAGTACCACCAGCAATCCCATCGCCGCCAACGGCAGGCACCGGCCGAACAGGGCTGCCTCGACCACGGCCAAGGGCTCATGCCGATCGTGAATCGGCACACTCAACCGAGTGGCGTGGTTGATCTCCTGGTACCAGGCGCCGTAGAGAATCGCGACCACGGCCATCAGCAGGCTGGCCGCCGAGATGGCGTCGCTCATGGCACGTACGCCGCCGGGGTGGCGCCCAGCTCTGCGCACAAGCGGTCGTAGGAGGATTTGGTGATTTCGTAGGTGGACACGCTGCCGCGCTTTTTGCTGACGGAGGCCAGGGTGCCGTCGAGGGTGGCGAGTTTTTTGTTGAGCTCTTCGATCACGTTGACGCTGCTCATGGTCACCAGGTACGGGCCGGTGGCGGTTTGGGCGGTGGCGGCTTCGAGTACCACTACCAGGGTGGCGTCGATGGCGTCGCGCAGCAGGTATTGGTATTTGGAGATGATGGAGCGCAGCAGGCCGCGGCTTTCGCTGGGGGTGGTCTGGAAGATTTTGCTGACGGTCTGTTCGTCTGGGATGCGCCGGCCGAAGACGTTTTCCACCAGCAGGAAGAGGCGGTATTCGTGGATGTCGGTGCCGCGCTTGAAGGCTCGCTGGCCGCGCATCATGCCCAGGTATTCCTGCAGGGCCGAGGTGGCGTAGCCGGCCATGGCGGTGGGCAGGGTGGCGGTGGGGGTGCCGATGATCTGGGCTATTTCGGTGAGTTCGGCGGGGGTCAGGGGTAGGTCGAATTCGATGCGCATGGGGTGGTTTCCTGTAGGTTCATGAGCGGGAAGCCGTGGGCTTTGTCGCGATGATCCGTAAGGGGATGCGCGGAAGAAGTAGGAAATTTCCGAAGCGGGTTGAACGGTAGATCAGTCAGGCGGGCAGCACGAATCGGGCTTCCAATTTGCCCAGCAGGTCGAAGGTGTTCATGTAGGGCACGCCGAACCATTCACACACGTTGGGGATGATGAATTTGCGCTTGATTGCGGCGTTGTAGACTTCGTGCGTCACCACTACCGCACCGGTGGTCATGGCCCTGGCGATCAGCCATGGATCGGCGCCGCGCAGAAATTCGTCCATAGCACCGGCGCTCATCGCAGGCGCGTGCTCCGCTACTGCGGTGACCACTTGAATGAGAGCTTCTTGAGTAGCGTCGTCGCTCACGTCCTGAAATAGTTCAGCGTTTTCGTGAGTCCACTGGGTCAATTCGTCATTGCCTTTGATCAGCTCATCCCGCACGGGGATGATGCTGGCGAGTTGCTCGGCCTCGTTCTGCAACAGCAACCAGCTCCAATACCCAGGGCAGACAGCCATTGAGTAGTAGCGGTTCTTGGCTTCAATGAGCGTGTTCGAATCCAGTAGGTGTTTCATTCCGTGAGCTTGCCTGCATAGGTTTTCAGTTTCGCGGGCTGCACGCCCAGCAGTGCTCCTGCCTCGCGCAACAGCATTCGGCCACTCATGGTCTGCGCCAGCACGGCTTTGCTGAACCGTGCGCTGTTCTTGGCGGTGGCGGTGCGGTAGTAGTCGCCGCCCCCGCCTTCCTTGTCGCGGTAGGCTTGCAGCACCTGAAGGTAATACGCGCTGTAGGCCTCGCGAGTGACAAGGCCAAGGTCGCGCGCGCGACGGCCTATGACCAGCGTGCTGACGTGGAAATGGCTGGCCAAGGGGGTAAGGTTCTGTTGCCAGTCGATGTCCGCCTGCCACAATTTGCGCAGTTGCTGCTCGGGCACCAGGAACTCCCCAGCCACGGCATTGCAAAACACTTCTTCCTGCCGCCCTTCGGGGCCGCCGCCATCGGAGATGCCGCTGCTGCCGATCCACAGGTGCGCCAGTTCATGCATGAGCGTGAACAAGCGTGCGGTGGGGGCGTCGGCGCTGTTGATGAACACGACGGGGGCGTAGACGTTGCTGATGGCGAAGCCACGAAACTCGCCGACATCCAGCTTGCGGTGGGTGTTGCCCAGGGCGACGCCACTGCGCATGACCAGGATGCCGATGGCTTCACACGCCTGGATGAGGTGCCGCGCGTACTCTTCGTAGGTGAAACGCCCGGCGTGTGGGTCCGTTGCCAGGGTGGCGCGCATGTCGGCGACCACGTCCGCAACGGCAGCCGAGCGATCGAAGCGCCCCACGAAGGGAAGTGGCTCACGCCCGTGCTCGTCCAAGTACTCCAGGTACCACTGCTGTTTGGCCATGACCTCTTTGACGGTATCCATCAGGTTGAGGCTGGGGCGTTGCGGCGCGACGTTGCCGACGGTGCGCAGGTCTGGCAGCGCCAGCTTTTCAACCGGCGGTTCCTTTAGGAACAGGAAGCCAAACGGTACGTGAACGACGTTGGCCCAATGCTGCGCCTGCTTGAACGTGGGCAGACTCTGGCCGGTTTCCCAGGTGCGCACGCGCTCGGGCTTGGCCTGGAGTTTTTTTGCCAGCTGCGCTTCGGACAGGCCGGCGCGCTCGCGGGACCAGGCAAGTAATGTGGGGTTGATGAAGGCAGCTTGGCTCATGGGGCACGCGGTTCGAAAGTATGCCCCCAGTGTAGCGAGTGGGGTTGGGGAAAGGCCCCCTACACGGGCGCCAATGCCGATGAACGGTCGTGGGTAATTGAGGGGAAATGTTTCATTCGGCGACTACGCGGTTGCGGCCGCTGGCCTTGGCGCGGTACAGCGCCCGGTCGCTGCGGCCCATGGCTGCCTCTGCCCCACCATCCCCTTCGCGCAGGTCGCTGACGCCGATGCTTACTGTCAGCCCAATCACCTGCCCGCCATGCATCAACGGCGTCACCGCCAGCATTTCCTGCAAGCGCACGGCGAAGGCGCAGGCTTCGCGGCTGTGGGTGCCGCGTAGCAACACGGCGAACTCTTCGCCGCCGATACGCCCGGCGACGTCGGTCTTGCGCAGTTGGGCGCTGAGGATGCTGGCGAAGTGTTTTAGCGCCAGGTCGCCGGTGGCGTGGCCCCAGCGGTCGTTGATGTGTTTGAAGTGGTCGAGGTCGAGCATCAGCACGCAGGCGTTGTTTTGCTGGGCGTTGAGTTGTTGCATGAAGTGGCGGCGGTTGGGCAGTTGGGTAAGGAAGTCGATGCTGGCGTGGGCCTGCAGGTCGGCTTCCAGGCGCTTGCGCTCGGTGATGTCGGTGGTGGTGCCGATCATGCGCAGGGGGTTGCCGGCGGCGTCGCGGGCGACGACTTTGCCGCGGCTGTTGATCCATTTGTAGGTGCCGTCCTTGCAGCGGATGCGGTGTTCCACTTCGTAGGCGCTGGTGCGTTGCTGGAAGTGCGCCTGGATGGTGGCTTGCACGAAGGGCAGGTCGTCGGGGTGGACGCGGTTGTAGCTGTCGCTCAGGTGCGGGGTGAGTTCGTGGGGCTCGTAGCCCAGCAGGGCTTTCCAGCCGGCGGAGTAGTGGATCTGGTTGTTGGCGACGTCGCGGTCCCACACGCCGGTGCCGCTGTTGTCGATGGCCAGGGCCAGGCGGGCCAGTTGCTGGCGGGTGGCGGCTTCCTGTTGTTCGGCCAGCAGGGCGGCGGCGGCCAGTTGCACCAGGTCGTGCATCAGTTGCAGTTCGCCGGGGTGCAGCTGCTGGCGGCCCAGCAGAATGAACGCGCCCAGGGGCTGGCCGGCGGCATCGAGGATGGGCGTGGTGCTGCGCGGCACTTCGGCGTCGCCGCGCGGCGCCGTGCCGCTGCTGGCGCGCAGCACGGGCTGGCCGTCGCGAGTGTGCATGAGCATGGCGCAGGCGACGGCGAACTGTCGTTGCGCCAAGCGCGTCAGGCCCTGGAAGCGCTCGTCTGCGGTCACGTCGGTCTGTGGGGGCTGTTCGCTATCAGCGTCCACGCTTGTCACCATGAAGAAGGCCTGGGGCCATCATCGCACAGGTTGGCCGGGGGGCAACCGTCTGTCCGACGGGTGTGCTTGCCGTTGCGCCGGCTGGGGGTGGTAGAGTCCTGCGCATCAACTGCAAGGAGTTACCCGTGGCGAGCAAAACCTATATCGAGAGTTCCCTGTCGACCGGCGAGCAGGTCGAGGCCATTTTCAAGCTGCACTGGCTGAGCTGGGTGAATGTGTGGTTCTGGGTGCTGCTGGCGGTGCTGACCGTGGGCATTTTGTCGCCGGTGGCCATCTACAAGTGGCTGAGCCTGCGCTGCCAGGAGAACGGCGTGACCAACAAGCGGGTTATCCACAAGCGCGGGATCATCAGCCGCACCACGGACGAGATGAAGCTGTCGTCGATCGAGACCGTGGACCTGGACCAGACGGTGATGGGCCGGCTGCTGGGCTTCGGCACGGTGCGCATTACCGGGCGCGGGATCAGCGACCTGGTGCTGAAGGGCATCGACGACCCGTTGCAGGTAAAACGCCAGATCGAAGGCGTCAGCAACCCAGTGCGTTAAACCCTCCCCCGTAGCAGCTGCCGAAGGCTGCGTCCAAGGCCAGCCCCCATGCGCGGCGTATGGGACGCGGCCTGCGGCCGCTGCTACGGGGATGTGTAAATATAACGCGAATACGAATATGTTTTATTTACAACTTGTTACAATCCCTCTATCTTTCCGCACCCTCGTTCGCCCCTCTGCGGAAAACCCATGCTCACGTTCACCCCATCACGCCTGCATACCGCCCTGTTCTGTAGCACGTTCGTTACCTTGATGCCGCTGGCCCACGCGGCCGACATCACCTTGCCGTCCACGGCCGTGGACGCCGTTGCCGACGCCAAGACGCAGACCAAAGAGCTGCCGTCCTACAAGCTGACGGCGCCGTTGATCGACACCCCGCGTTCGATCACGGTCATTCCGCAGGAAGTGATCAAGAAGAGTGGCGCCACCACCTTCACCGATGCCCTGCGCACGGTGCCGGGCATTACCTTCCTGGGCGGTGACGCGGCGGCCAACCCGTCGGCGGACCGGCCGGTGATACGGGGCTTCGAGTCGCGCAATTCGATCTTCGTGGACGGCATGCGCGACACCGGCGTGCAGAACCGCGAGACCTTCGACGTGGAGCGCATCAGCGTGATCAAGGGCCCGGACTCGGTGTACGCCGGGCGCGGCGCGGTGGGCGGCAGCATCGATATCGAGACCAAGACGCCGAAGCTGGTGGACTCGCTGGATGCCAGCGTTGGCGTGGGTACCGATTCCTACAAGCGCACCACCCTGGACGTGAACCGGGTGATCGACGACAGCACTGCCTTCCGCCTCAACGTGATGGGCCACGACGCCGACCAGCCGGGGCGCACCGATGTGTTCAGCAAGCGCTGGGGCATCGCGCCCTCCATCGCGTTCGGGCTGGGCCAGCCGACCACGGTCACGCTCAGCTATTACCACTTGTCCACCGACGACATGCCGGACTTCAGCGTGCCGTTCCACGCTGCCGGTGGTACCCCTGCATCGGAGATCAGCCGCTCGCAGTTCTACGGCCTGAAGGACCGCGACTACCGCCGTGGCCAGACCGACACCGGCGAGATCCGCGTGGAGCACGAGCTGGACGACAACTGGAAGGTGAAGAACACCACCACCTACGGCCGTTCGACCCTGGATTACATCGCCACCAACCCGCAGTTCGTCAGCGCCACGTCCAACCAGTTGCAGCTGCAGGCCAAGAGCGGCAAGTACGCCACCAACACCCTGGCCAACCAGACCGAGCTGACCGGCCAGACCTCGCTGTTCGGCCTGGACAACACCGTGACCACCGGCATCGAGCTGAGCCACGAGAAGAGCCAGTACGAGGGCTACCTGGTGGCCGACAGCACCGGCAAGAACATCCGTACCGGCGGCAGCTGCGCGGTGGCCGGCAACTGCACCTATATCGGCCAGTGGGACCCGGACATGGACTGGACCGGCACCTCGACGCTGAACGGCGACAGCTTCCCCGGCAAGCCCACCTATACCACTACCAACACGGCATCGGCCTACGCCTTCGACAGCCTGAAGCTGTCGGAACAATGGCTGCTGAACACCGGCGTGCGCCTGGATTACTACAACATCCAGGCCGAGCAGTCGGGCGCCGCCGACCTGCAGAACATCGCCAACCTGTTCAGCTACCAGGTGGGCCTGGTGTACAAGCCGGTCACCAACCTGAGCCTGTATACCTCCTACGGCACCTCGGCCAACCCGCCGGGCGCCAATGGTGGCCTGGGCGGTGGCAGCGACCAGCTGACCGCCACCAACAATGACCTGTCGCCGGAGCGCAGCCGCAACATCGAGGTGGGCGCCAAGTGGGACGTGCTGGACAGCCGCCTGTCGCTGACCTCGGCGATTTTCCAGACCGACAAGACCAATGCCCGCGTCAGCGATGGCCTGGGCGGCATCGTCAACGCCGGTTCCCAGCGCGTGCGCGGCGTGGAGCTGGGCGCAGCGGGCGACCTGACCAGCAACTGGCGCGTGTTCGGCGGCTATTCCTACCTGGACGCGGTGACCACCGACGCCGGCCCGTCCAACCCTACTGGCAACGGCCTGCCGATGGTGATGGTGCCCAAGCACAACGTCACCCTGTGGACCTACTACGACATCAACCCGGACTGGACCGTGGGCGCCGGCATGAAAGCCTCCAGCCTGACCTACGCCTCGGTCAGCGCGACGACGAAAAAATGGACCCCGGGCTATTCGGAATTCGACGCGATGACGTCCTACAAGATTTCCAAGTCCATGGACGTGCAGTTGAACCTGAAGAACCTGTTCGACCGCAAGTACTTCGCCTCCTCGTACCCCATCTACGCCACCTGGGCAGAGGGGCGTTCGGCGCAAGTGACGCTGAACTTCCACTACTGACCGCCGCTTGAAAAAAACGCCACTCACCCGAGTGGCGTTTTCATTTGTGCGTGGTGCAACTGGCCCTGCCCTGCCCGGTCTCTGTACTATGCGTGCTGTTTTGTACGCCTTTGCTGCGTCAACCCCTCACTCATTCTGTTGGGTAACTGATCATGAAGCGTCTGCTTTCCCTGTTGTGTGTACTGGCTGGTTTCCACCTTTCCATCGCCATGGCCGATGCCCCTGCGTCGGCCCAGCAAACCACCCAGAGTTTCTACGCCTGGTACCTGAAGCGGCTCAGCGACGACAAGGTGCCGCTGGATGACAACCCGCAGCAGATGCAGCAGTACGTGGCCGACAGCCTGATCAAGTCGATCGACAAGCAGGCCAAGAGCGAGGACGGGCTGGACGAGGATTACTTCATCAAGTCCCAGGACTACGATGATTCCTGGCTGACCCATATCCAGGTCACCGAGACGGCCGCCAAGGGCGCGACCGCCCAGGAAAACGTGGTGCTGGGCACCACCCAGGACAACAGCCAGGTGCTGAAGGTGACGCTGGCCAAGGACAAGGACAGCTGGAAGATCACTGCGGTGGAGATTGTTCCTACCGAGCAGTGATGTGGTTGGCTGCAAGTGCATGGGACGCGGCCTGCGGCCGCTGCTACGGGGCGGCGGGCCGTAGCAGCTGCCGCCAGGCGGCGTCTTGCGCAGGCGGTGTGCCAGGCGGACCGCGGCGTCGGGGACGCGGCCTTTGGCCGCTGCTACGGTGCGGCGGGCCGTAGCAGCTGCCGCCAGGCGGCGTCTCGCGCAGGTGGTGTTTCAGGCGGGTCGCGGCGAGTGGGACGCGGCCTGCGGCCGCTGCTACGGGGGCGGCGTCTTGCGCGGGCGGTGTGTTAGGAGGGGTCAGTCTTCCTGGATCTGGTAGTGCTTGAACGACTTCACCACCGCGTCGAACGCCTGGCCATCGGCCTGCTGGTGCTGGGCATCGGTGCGCAGGCGCAGGGTGTAGTTGATGCCGTCATCCGGGCCGGTGCTGCGGTATTCGACGATCACCCGGCGCACCGCCTGGCTATCGCTCCACTGGGCCTGCTCGGCGGGTTGCGCATCCAGCACCACGGGTGAGCGCTGCACACCGCCCGGCTCCACTTCCGACAATTCACTGTCCATCACCGCCCGGGTGCTGCCCAGCATGGCTGCGTCGTAACCGGCGTTGACGGTGATCTCGCGGTCGCCGCCCAAAGGTATCAGCACGCCGTCATCGGTGCCGCTGCCCTGATAGGCCGTGGGCACTCCGGGCAGCACGCCGAAGCCGAAGGCAATATTCTGATACTCGACCTTACCGTCGAGCTTGACCATACCGTCTACCATTTCCTGCTGGGCCGAGCTTAGGGCAATCATTTCCCCTGCACTTGCCGGCACTGCCGCGCCTGCCATCAGGCTGACGAACAAGGCCAGCGTCGTGGCCCCCAATCGAAGATGCAACTGGAGCATGGCGCGAAACGTCCTGTGCGAATGAGGATCCGATAGTACCCCAGGCGCACAAGCCGTGTACCGGCCAACCCAGCCCATGCGCCCACAAACAACAAGCCCCGCTATAAGCGGGGCTTGTTGGTCATGCGTTGCCAGCCAATCAGAAGATGTTGATTGGGTAGTCGACGAACACGCGAACTTCGTTACCGCTGACGTTGTAGGCGCTGACGTTGTCAGACACGCGCAGGATCGAGCTGCGCACGCGCAGGGTCAGGTCCTTCGCCGGGCCTTGCTGCACCACGTACTGCAGCTGGTTGAAGATTTCGCGCTCGGTACCACCGGTGGCGTCGCCTGCGGTGATGTTGTCGCCGCGCACGTAGGCGAACTTGTAGGTCAGGCCCGGCACGCCGTAGGCGCCGAAGTCCAGGCCGTAGGCCAGCTGCCACGAACGCTCGTCTTCACCGTTGAAGTCCGACCAGTAGGAGTTGGTCAGGTAGATGGACGTACCACCGTCGCCGACGCCGCCTTTACGCTGGTAGCCGCCATAGCTGTAGCCAGTGCTGCCGGTGCTGCTCTGGTGCGCGACCATGAACGAGTGCGGGCCCACGGCGTAGGTGGCCGCCAGGCTCCAGATGGTGTTGGCGTCGCCGTCCAGCTCGGCCTTCGTGACCTGTTGCTTGTCGATCTCGGACTTGTAGCCGTTGAAGTCCAGGGTCAGGGACTGGTCCTTCTGGATCGGCAATACGTAGGTCATGCCCAGGTACTGCTTCTTCATCACGTTTTCGATGGTGGTGCCGTACAGCGACGCCTTGAAGTTGTCGGTGAAGGCGTAGCTGCCGCCATAGACGTTCAGGCTTTTCAGCTCGCCGCTGTCACGACCTTCGGCGCTTTTCTGCGCTTCTTCGGTGAAGTGACCCACGTTCAGCTCCAGGCCCTTGATCTCCTTGGAGGTGATCATGGTACCGGTGAAGCTTTCCGGCAGCAGGCGGCTGTTGTCGTAGCTCAGCACTGGCAGCGACGGCATCTGGTCGCCGTATTTCAGCACAGTGTTGGAGACGCGGAACTTGACCGCGGCGCCGGCACGGGCCAGGTCGCTGGCAGGCGAACCGTCGCTGCCCTGGCGGAAGAAGTCGATACCGCCAGCGCCGCTGCGGCTGTCGGACTGTTCCAGGTTCTTGGCGTACAGGCCGAAGGCATCGACGCCCACGCCCACGGTGCCTTGAGTGAAGCCGGAAGTGAAGGTACCGATGAAGGCCTGGCCCCACTCGGACTTGTCGTCGTTGTGGTTCTTGTAGTCACGGTTGATATAGGCGTTGCGCACCAGCACCGACAGGTGGCTGTCTTCGACAAAGCCTTTTGCATCGTCTTGATCGCTGGCCATGGCCTGGGTGCTGCCGATCAGCCCAAGGGCGATCAGACCGATACTTTTGTTCAACATCTTGTTTTCCTTATTGCTGGTTAAGACGCCCCGCCCAGTAAGTTCTCCCCGACGCTAGACGCAAAGGCCCGCGTGCACGAATGCAACGCGGGCCTTATCGAATACTGGACAGGTGGCTGTTAGCCACAGGCGTTGGGCGGAATCCTAGCGGGGGGCCAGCGCAAGTGTCAATTTACAAGAAGTTCGGGGGTTATAACCAAATTTGCAACAGGAGGGGGAGGCTCCATGCCTCATGGCACTGCGTCGTCGTGACGACTTTGCAACTAGTGGTGGAAGGAGCCCAGCAGCGCTTCAAGTTCCGCCTGGCTGAGCAGGCCTGCCGGGTAGCGCTCGCTGAGCACCTGGAGGGGGTCTGCCTTTTGAATCTTGATACTGCCGTTGCATTTCAACCACTGCGCCACACGCTGCAGGGACTCTGCAGTGATAGACGATGGATGCGAAGCCGGCTCACTGATTGCGTTCATATCGACACCTTTTTCCCGGATCCGTGAGCGGCAAACTTACCCACGCTTTATGACAGTACGGTTGACACGTACCGGCATTTAAGCCGTTGTATCCGATACAAAACCTGTGCCACGCAAGCCGGACATTTCCGCACAGATACAAAAAACCCGTCACATGACGGGTTCTTCATTTGACTCTTCGATCAGCCTTTAAACGGCGCCGGCTGTTGCTGGGTCAGGCAGTGGATATTGCCACCGCCCAGCAGCAGTTCGCGACCCGGCACCATGATCACCTCATGATCGGGGAAGATGCGCTGCAAGATGGCCTTGGCTTCGTCATCTTTGGGGTCGTCGAAGCTCGGCGCGATGATGCCGCCGTTGACGATCAGGAAGTTGACGTAGGAGCCTGCCAGGCGCACGGAAGGGTTGCGTTCCTGGGTACCAGCCACCGGATCGACGCCCGCGCATTCGTCTTCGGTTGCGTACAAAGGGCCGGGGATCGGCATCTTGTGCACCACAAAGGTGCGCCCCTTGGCATCCTTGGTGTGCTCCAGCACGCTCATGGCTGCGCGGCAGCGGCTGTAGTTGGGGTCATTGGAATCATCGGTCCAGGCCAGTAACACTTCGCCCGGGCGCACGTAACAGCAGAAGTTGTCGACGTGGCCGTCGGTTTCGTCGTTGTACAGGCCGTCGGGCAGCCAGACGATGGTGTCCACCGCCAGGTGGTCGCGCAGCACGCCCTCGATTTCCTCACGGGTAAGGTGCGGGTTGCGGTTGCGGTTGAGCAGGCATTCCTCGGTGGTCACCAGGGTGCCTTCGCCGTCCACATGGATGGAGCCGCCTTCGAGCACGAAGCCTTCGGTGTGGTAGCGGTTGCAACGCTCGATCTCCAGCACCTTGCTGGCCAGCTGCTCGTCACGGTTCCACGGCGAGTACAGGCCGCCGTCGAAGCCGCCCCAGGCGTTGAAGCCCCAGTCCACGCCGCGCACTTCGCCCTGGTCGTTGATGACGAAGGTTGGGCCGGTGTCGCGCACCCAGGCGTCGTCGTTGCTGATTTCCACCACGCGGATATTCGGTGCGTCCAGGCGTGCGCGAGCGTTGTCGTACTGGCCGGCAGAGACGGCAACGGTTACCGGTTCGAAACGGGCGATGGCCTTGGCCAGGGCCACGTGGGCAGCCTGCACCGGCTTTCCGCCCAGGCGCCAGTTGTCCGGGCGCTCGGGCCAGACCATCCACACCTGGGTTTGCGGAGCCCATTCGGCAGGCATGTGGAAGCCGTCGGCGCGTGGGGTAGTGGTTAGCGTGGTCATGGCGGGTCAGACTCCTGGGCCCCCTCGGGGGCGTTCAGCAAATCGATAAATATCTGAATAAAGATAAAGTAAATTCAGGATTGTTGGAAGCTTGTGATTTTAAACCGACACATAATCGATATTAATCCGGATCAAAGGTCCTCAGACAATACTTTGTCCACGCAATCCACGAAGAAATCCACGCTCTGGCGGGTAGTGACCATCGGTGGCTTGATCTTGAGGATGTTCAGGTAGTCACCGGTAGGCTGCATGAAAATCCCCAGTTCGCGCAGGCGTTCGCACAGCTGCGCGGTTTCCTCGGTGGCCGGCTCCAGGGTCTCGCGGTTGCGCACCAGTTCCACCCCCAGATAAAAGCCCGAGCCATGCACGGCGCCCACCAGCGGGTGGCGTTCGATCAAGCCTTCCAGGCGCGCCTTGAAGTGGCCGCCCACCACGCGGGCGTTGTCCCACAGGCCTTCCTCGGCCATCACATCCAGCACCGCCATGCCGACCTGGCAGCTGACCGGGCTGCCGCCTGCGGAGGAGAAGAAGTAACCCTCGGCCTCCAGCGCCTCGGCGATTTCCCGGCGGGTGATTACCGCGCCCAAGGGGTGGCCGTTGCCCATGCCCTTGGCCATGGTGATGATGTCGGGCACCACACCCTGCTCTTCGAAGCCCCAGAAATGCTCGCCCAGGCGCCCGTAGCCCACCTGCACTTCGTCGGCGATGCACACGCCGCCCAAGGCGCGCACCTTGGCGTAGACCTGTTGCAGGTAGCCCGGCGGCAGCGCGATGCCACCGGCGTTGCCGTACACCGGCTCGCAGATGAAGCCCGCCACCTGGCGGTGCTCGGCGGTCAGCCTGGCGAGGGTTTCATCGACATTGGCCACGTAGCTTGCCGCACTGCCTGCGCCGCGGAACGCACCACGATAGGTATTGGGCGCGGTAACCGGGTGCACCCAATCGGGGCGCGTGCTCAAGGCCTGGGGGTTGTCGGCGATGGAGGTGGAAATGGCATCCGTGGCCACCGACCAGCCATGGTAGGCCTCCAGCACGCTGAGCATGTCGCGCCCACCGCTGGCCGCCCAGGCCAGGCGGATGGCCAGGTCGTTGGCCTCGGTGCCGCTGTTCACCAGGAACACCCGGTCGAAGCCCTCGGGCGCCAGCGCCAGCAGGCGTTCGGAGAACTCGGCGATGGCGGCGTAGTGGAAGCGCGAGTTGGTGTTGAGCAGCGACCACTGCCGCGCCGCCACCTGGGCCATGCGCGGGTGGCCGTGGCCCAGCACCGCGACGTTGTTGAGCATGTCCAGGTAGGAGCGGCCCTGCAGGTCGATCAGGTGGTTGCGCCAGCCGCGCTCGATCTGCGGCGGCGCCTGGTAATAGTGCTTCTGTGAACGGGCGAAGCTGGCGTCACGGCGGGCCAGCAAGGCCTGGGGGTCAACCTGGGGTGGCGCATCGCAATCGAAGCCCAGCAACGGCCGCGGCGAGGGGCACAGCGCCTGCCAGGCCAGCGCGCGCGAGGGCGGGGCGAACAATGGCGGGCTGAGTTCCTCGGCGCTGCACAGCTGTACCACCAGCATGCCGCTGGCCTGGCCCAGCGCCTGGCCACGGGCCAGGGGTGTGTCGGCAGCCAACTCGCTGTCCACGCCCCACAGGTGCAGGCTGACGCCTGCGCCCACCAGCCACAGCCCGGCGTCGGCCGCGCGGCGCAGCAGACCGGCGAACGGCGCCTGCACCGCGGTGCCGGCCGGCACGTGCAGTTCCACGTGCAGCGCGCAGGTGTCGGGCTCCTGGGCGCTGTCGATGCAGGTGCGCGACAGCCGGAACTGGCCGTACAGGGCACTCGCCTGTGGATACGCCATCAGCAGCCGCTCGTCGGCGCCGGGCTGCTGCCAATTACCCTCGGTGAAATGCTCGCTGAGCACGCCCAGGTCTACGCGCTGGAATGCCGCGGGCTGCAGGCTGGGCAACAGCGGGGCGCAGCCACTGAGGTCGGGCAACGTGGGCGCCAGCCCGACCGCCTGCAGGATGGCCGCCTCCATCAGGTCGAAGGGCACCGAGGTGGCGACGTCGAAAATCTGCCACTCATGGGCGATATTCTCGGCGATGTAGGCGTTGCCGGGGGCAACGCTCAACTGCTGTTCGCTGCTGAGCACCAGCACGGCCGCGCGGGCGACGACCATCGGCCACAGCGCCAGCCACTCGGCGCGGGTCAGCGGGTTGTGGGCGTGGTAGGCCTTGATGGCCGGCAAAATCGCGAAGGGGTCGCCGTCCACGTGGTGCAGCAGCGCCGAGCAGGTCACGCTCAGGTCCGCGACGCGCCAGGTGCGCACCAGGTCGCCGAAGTCGATCAGCCCGCTCAGGCGCCAGTGGCGCTGGGCGTCGCGGCGCCACACGCTGTTGTCGTCGGTAATGTCCAGGTGCACCGCCTGGCTGGGCAGCTCATCCTGCACCGCCAACAGCCGTTGCTCGGCCTGGGCCGCCGCTTCGGCCACCTGGCTGCGACGGTCCAGGTCGGCCAGCGACGGCAGCAGCTCGGCGATCAAGGCATGGGCGTGGCGCGGGTCCCATTGCAGGGTGCGGGCCAGCCCGGGGTGGTCGAAATCGGCCAGGGCCTGGTCGACGTGCGCGCACAACTGGCCGATTTCCGCCCGTAAACCGGGGGTGAAATACCGCAGCCGGGTCAATGGCTGCCCGTCAACGTATTCAAGCACCCGCACCTGCAATGCTTGCCCATCGACCGCAAGGCTCAACAGGTCGCGGCCATCATTGGCAAGGCGTACCGCGGGCACCGGCAGCCCACGCGCCCGCAGGTGGGCCAGGGCGGCATGCTGGGCCTGCAACTCGCTGGTTGCGTAGCCACCGTGACAGATCTTCAGTACAAAGCGTCCATCATCGGTATCAACCAGGAAATTAAGATCCTGCTGGCTGCCCAATGGCGTCAACGCACCGTGCAGGCCGTAGTAAGCCCGCAGCAGCTCCAGCGCCTGTGCGACGCCGACGGTGGGGCTGGGCTGGCTGGACCGGTGAATCAACGTGGCAAGCGACATCAGGGCGACCTCTTGTAGTTTTAAGCGCTTATATCGCCATTGCGCCCCTTGTTACGCAAGCACCGCGAGAAATTTGATGACTCATGGCTGCTTGTGACTATTTGTCGATGAATCACGCTTGCACCAGGCAATCCTTGCCCACAAGCTATGCTCCATCGGCTCAATGTCAGTTTATGGAAGAAGGCATATCGATATGCGAATCCTGATTACCGGAGGTGCCGGTTTCATTGGCTCGGCCCTCGTGCGCCATCTGATTGAAAACACTGGGCACGAAGTGCTCAACCTCGACAAACTGACGTACGCCGGCAACCTGGAATCCTTGACCAGCATTGCCAGCAACAGCCGTTACGAATTCGTCCAGGCCGACATTGCCGACCAGGCCACGGTGAGTGCCGTGCTGGCTCGCTTCGAGCCCCATGCAATCATGCACCTGGCGGCCGAGTCCCATGTCGACCGCTCCATCGACGGTCCATCGGACTTCATCCAGACCAACATCGTCGGCACCTACAGCCTGCTGGAGGCCACCCGCGCCTACTGGTCCAAGCTGCCGGCGGGCGAAAAGGAAGCCTTCCGCTTCCACCACATCTCCACCGACGAGGTGTATGGCGACCTGCACGGCGTCGACGACCTGTTCACCGAGACCACCCCGTACGCCCCCAGCTCGCCCTACTCGGCCAGCAAGGCGGCCTCAGACCACTTGGTCCGGGCCTGGCAGCGCACCTATGGGCTGCCGGTGCTGGTGACCAACTGCTCGAACAACTACGGGCCGTTCCACTTCCCGGAAAAGCTCATCCCGCTGGTCATCCTCAACGCGCTGAAGGGCAAGCCGCTGCCGGTGTACGGCGATGGCAAGCAGGTGCGCGACTGGCTGTACGTGGAAGACCACGCCCGCGCCCTGTTCAAGGTAGTCACCGAGGGCAAGGTCGGCGAGACCTACAACATCGGCGGCCACAACGAGCAGCAGAACATCGACGTGGTGCGCAGCATCTGCGCGCTGCTGGACGAACTGGCGCCCAACCACCCGGCCGGCATCAGCCAGTACGCCGAGCTGATCACCTTCGTCAAGGACCGCCCGGGCCACGACCTGCGCTACGCCATCGACGCCAGCAAGATCGAGCGCGAGCTGGGCTGGGTGCCCGATGAAACCTTCCAGACCGGCCTGCGCAAGACCGTGCAGTGGTACCTGGACAACCAGGAATGGTGCCGTCGCGTCCAGGACGGCAGTTACCAGGGCGAACGCCTGGGCTCCACCGAACCAAAGGATCTGATCGCATGAGCAAGGGTATCGTACTGGCCGGTGGCTCCGGCACACGCCTGCACCCCATCACCCTGGGTGTCTCCAAGCAACTGCTGCCCATCTACGACAAGCCGATGATCTACTACCCGATCTCGGTGCTGATGCTGGCAGGCATCCGCGAGATCCTGCTGATCTCCACCCCCACCGACCTGCCGCAGTACCGCCAGCTGCTGGGCGACGGCAGCCAGTTCGGCATCAGCATCAGCTATGCCGAGCAGCCCTCGCCGGACGGCCTCGCCCAGGCATTCCTGATTGGCGAAGAATTCATTGGCAAGGACCCGGTGTGCCTGATCCTGGGTGACAACATCTTCCACGGCCAGCACTTCGGCGAGCAGCTCAAGCGCGCCGCCAGCCAGCCCAAGGGCGCCACGGTGTTCGGCTACTGGGTAAAAGACCCGGAGCGCTTCGGCGTGATCGACTTCGACGCGGACGGCAAGGCGCTGTCCATCGAGGAAAAACCGGCGCAGCCCAAGTCCAGCTACGCGGTGACCGGCCTGTATTTCTACGACAACGACGTGGTGCAGATCGCCAAGGACGTGAAACCGTCCCCACGCGGCGAGCTGGAAATCACCGACGTCAACAACGCCTACCTGCAGCGCGGCGACCTGCGCGTGGAGCGTTTCGGCCGCGGCTTCGCCTGGCTGGACACCGGCACCCACGACAGCCTGATCGAGGCTTCGCAGTATGTGCAGACCATCGAGCACCGCCAGGGGCTGAAAGTGGCCTGCCTGGAGGAAATCGCCTACCAGAACGGTTGGATCGACCGCGAGCAACTGCTCGTGCGCGCCAAATATTTCGGCAAGACCGGCTACGGCCAATATCTGTACAGCATTGCAGGGGAAACCAGATGAATGTGATCGCCAGCGAACTACCCGAGGTCTTGATCATCGAGCCCAAGGTATTTGGTGACGAGCGCGGCTTTTTCTACGAAAGCTTCAACGCCAAGGCTTTCGAGCAGGCCACCGGCATTACCGAAGCATTCGTGCAGGACAACCACTCGCGCTCGCAGAAAGGCGTGCTGCGTGGCCTGCATTACCAGATCGAAAACGCCCAGGGCAAGCTGGTGCGGGTCACCGCCGGCGAGGTGCTGGACCTGGCCGTGGACATCCGTCGCAGCTCGCCCACCTTCGGTAAATGGGTGGCCGTGCGCCTGAGTGCACAAAACAACCGGCAGCTGTGGATCCCCAAGGGCTTCGCCCATGGGTTCGTGGTGCTCAGCGACCACGCCGAGTTCCTCTACAAGACCACCGACTACTACACCCCCTCCGCCGAGCGCTGCATTCGCTGGGACGACGAGACACTGGCCATTGACTGGGAACTGGACGGCATCGTCCCGCAGTTGTCGGCCAAGGACCAGCAAGGCAAATCCCTGCAAGAGGCTGACCTGTTCCCATGAGCCAGAAGATCCTCATCAGTGGCCAGTTCGGCCAGGTGTCGCGTGAACTGCAACAACGCCTGGGCCACCTGGGCGAGCTGCACGTGCTGGGCCGCGACAAGCTGGACCTGGCCCAGCCCGAAGCCATCCGCGAAGTAGTGCGCACGCTGCGCCCCACCCTGATCATCAACGCCGCCGCGCACACGGCGGTGGACCAGGCGGAAACGGAAGAGGATCTGGCCTTCGCCATCAACGCCACCGCGCCCGGCATCTTCGCCGAAGAGGCCGCCGCGCTGGACATCCCGTTGATCCACTACTCCACCGACTACGTGTTCGATGGCCGCAAGGAAGGCGCCTACACCGAGGACGACGAAACCAACCCGCTGGGCGTCTACGGGCGCAGCAAGCTGGAGGGCGAGAAGGCTATTCGGTTCGTGGGCGGCAAGCACCTGATCCTGCGTACCAGTTGGGTGTATTCGCTGCACGGGCGCAACTTCCTGCTGACCATGCAGCGCCTGCTGCAAGAGAAGCCGGAGCTGCGCGTGGTGGCGGACCAGATCGGCGCGCCCACCTGGGCGGGCACCATCGCCGCCACCACCCAGACCCTCATCGAGCACTGGCTCAACGGCCAGGCCGGCCCGTGGGGCACCTACCACCTGACCGCCAAGGGTGAAACCTCGTGGTTCGGTTTCGCCCAGGAAATCGGCAAGCACCTGCTGGCGCAGGACAAGCCGTGCGCGACGCTGGAGCCCATTCCGTCCAGCGCCTACCCGACGCCAGCGGTGCGCCCGTTGAACTCGCGCCTGGACTGCAGCCGCCTGGAACAACAGTGGAACCTGCACTTGCCCAACTGGCGCGAAGCGCTGATTGAGTGCCTGGCTCCCCTGGCATGACGCATAATGCGCCGGACACCCTCCGGCGCATTTGTTCCTGACATGACTCCCTCGCTTCCCCGCCGCCCCCGTTGGCGCAGCCTCGCCTTGCTGGCCCTGTGCCTGGCCCCGCTGCTATGGCCGTTGCAGCACCTTGCCGAACGCTATTACCGCAGCGAACTGGCGAGCCAGAACCGGCAGACCCTGGACCTGTACGTGGCCAACCTGCTGGGCACCCTGCACCGCTATGAAACCTTGCCGCAGATCCTGGGCGACCTGCCGTCGTTGCGCGCCACCCTGGCCGAGCCGGGCAACCCGCAGGTGGTGGAGCACGCCAACCGGCTGCTCAAGGACATCAGCGAACAGACCGGCGCCGAGGTGATGTACCTGCTGGACCCCAGCGGCAACACCCTGGCAGCGTCCAACTGGGAGAAGAAAGACAGCTTCGTGGGCCGCAACTTTGCCTTCAGGCCTTACTACAGCGACGCCATCGCCGGGCGCCTGGGCCGTTTCTTCGGCATGGGCACCACCTCGGGCAAGCGCGGCTACTTCTTCGCCGCCGCCGTGCACGAGGGCGACAAGGTGGTGGGCGCGCTGGTGGTCAAGGTCGACCTGGACCACACCGAGAACCTGTGGGGCAACACCCCCGAACAGCTGATGCTGACAGACCAGCACGGCGTGGTGATCCTGACCTCCAACCCCGAATGGCGTTTCCGCGCCACCCGGCCGCTGACGGACGAGGAACACCAGGCCATCGCTTCCATCCAACCCTATCCCACCCAAGAGCCGCAGCCCCTGAGCCTGGGCGACAAGGCCTGGCTGATGCAAACCCATCCCATTGCCGAGACCGGCTGGAACGCCAGCATCCTCGCGCCGCGGGCGCTGGTCGACCGCCCGGTGCGCACGGTGCTGGCCATCGGCGGCGCGGCCCTGCTGGTGCTGATGCTGTTGCTGGGCCTGATGATGCAGCGCCGGCGCAACTACCTTGACCGCATCGCCTTCGAAGCCAAGGCCCGGGGTGAACTGGAGGTACGGGTGAGCGAGCGGACCCGCGACCTGGAGGCGCTCAACAGCCGCCTGCGCCAGGAAGTGCTGGAACGCGAGCAGGCCCAGCAGGAGCTGGTGCGCGTGCAGGACGAAGTGGTGCAGGCCGGCAAGCTGTCGGTGCTGGGCACCATGTCGGCCAGCATCAGCCACGAACTCAACCAGCCGCTGGCGGCCATCCGCAGCTACGCCGAGAACGCCGAAGTGCTGCTGGACCACCAGCGCACCGAAGACGCCCGCGGCAACCTCAAGCTGATTGGCGAGCTGACCGGGCGCATGGCCTCGATCATCGCCCACCTGCGCGCCTTCGCCCGCCGCGACCGCCATGCGTTGGAAAGCGTGGCCCTGCAGCCCGCCCTGGATGATGCCCTGGCGCTGTTGGCCAAGCGCCGGCGAGCCATGGCGGTGGAGCTGTTCCGCGACCTGCCCGATGCGCCATTGTGGGTGCAGGCCGGTGAAACGCGGCTGCGCCAGGTGCTGAGCAACCTGCTGGCCAACGCCCTCGATGCCCTGACCGAAAAAGCCACGCCCCGCTGCCTGTGGATCAGCGCCGAGCAGACCGCCGACGGCGTGGAACTGCTGATTCGCGACAACGGCCCCGGCTTTACCCGTGAGTCCATGGCCCGCGCCCGCGAACCCTTCTTCACCACCAAGACCCGCACCCAGGGCCTTGGCCTGGGGCTGGCCATCTGCGATACCCTGATGCGGGCGCTGGGCGGCGAACTGCTGCTGGCCAACCACCCCCAGGGCGGCGCACTGCTGACCCTGCGCCTGCGCAGCGCACCACCCGGCGTCAACCTGCAACCACCCGAGGACCCTTCCGCATGAGCACGGCCCCCGCCATCGACAGCCAGACCCAGGTGGTGCTGGTGGACGATGATCCGCACCTGCGCCAGGCCCTGAGCCAGACCCTGGACCTGGCCGGCCTGAAGATCCTGCCCCTGGCCGACGCCAATGGCCTGGCCGAACGCATCGAACGTGACTGGCCGGGGGTGATCGTCAGCGACATCCGCATGCCGGGCCTCGATGGCCTGGAGTTGTTGCAGCAGTTGCATGCCCAGGACGCCGAGCTGCCGGTGCTGCTGATCACCGGCCACGGCGATGTGCCGCTGGCGGTGCAGGCCATGCGCGCCGGCGCCTACGACTTCCTGGAAAAACCTTTCGCCAGCGACGCCCTGCTGGACAGCGTGCGCCGCGCCCTGGCCCTGCGCCGCCTGGTACTGGACAACCGCAGCCTGCGCCTGGCCCTCAGCGACCGCCACGCCCTGAGCGCGCGGCTGCTGGGGCAATCCCCGTCCATGCTGCGCCTGCGCGAACAGATCGGCGCGCTGGCGCCGACCAAGGCCGACGTGTTGATTCTGGGCGAGACCGGCGCGGGCAAGGAAGTGGTGGCGCGTGCGCTGCACGACCTGTCCAGCCGCCGCAATGGCCCGTTCGTGGCCATCAACGCCGGGGCCCTGGCCGAGTCGGTGGTGGAAAGCGAGCTGTTCGGCCACGAGCCCGGCGCCTTCACCGGCGCGCAGAAACGCCGCATCGGCAAGTTCGAATTCGCCAACGGCGGCACGCTGTTCCTCGATGAAATCGAGAGCATGAGCCTGGACGTGCAGGTCAAGCTGCTGCGCCTGCTGCAGGAGCGCGTGGTGGAACGCCTGGGCGGCAACCAGCTGATCGCGCTGGACATCCGCATCATCGCCGCCACCAAGGAAGACCTGCGCCAGGCTGCCGACCAGGGGCGCTTCCGCGCCGACCTCTACTACCGCCTGAACGTAGCCTCGCTGCGCATTCCGGCCCTGCGCGAGCGCGGCGAAGATGCACTGGTGCTGTTCGAGCACTTCGCCACCGCCGCCAGCGAGCGCCATGGCCTGCTGCCCAACCAGCTGTTGCCTGGCGAGCGCGCGCTGTTGCTGCGCCACAGCTGGCCGGGCAACGTGCGCGAACTGCAGAACGCCGCCGAACGCTTCGCCCTGGGGCTGGACCTTGAGCTGGACAACAGCGCGCCCGCGCCAGCCGCCCAGCAAGTGCCGATGACCGGCAACCTCAGCGAGCAGGTGGAAAACTTTGAACGCGCGCTGATTGCCGCGGAAATGGCCAGGCCCCACGGCTCGCTGCGCAGCCTGGCCGAAGCCCTGGGGGTACCGCGCAAGACCCTGCACGACAAACTGCGCAAGCACGGCTTGAACTTCGCCGCTGGCGATGAGGGCGAGGCATGAACATGAACCAGGACTGCACTGAACTACAAGCCGTGCTGCACGGCGATATTCCCCTGACCCGGGAAATGGGCATGGAAGTCCGCAGCTGGCAAGGCTCGACCTTGCGCCTGCACCTGCCGCTGGCCCCCAACGTCAACCACAAGAGCACCATGTTCGGCGGCAGCCTCTACTGTGGCGCCGTGCTGGCAGGCTGGGGCTGGCTGCACCTGCGCCTGCGCGAGGCAGGCATCGAGGGCGGGCATATCGTGATCCAGGAAGGCCAGATCAGCTATCCGCTACCGGTGACCGGTGATGCCGAGGCGGTGTGCGAGGCGCCAGACGAAAAAGCCTGGAAACGCTTCGTGGCCACCTGGCACCGCCACGGGCGCGCGCGGCTTGAGCTGCGCACCATCGTGGTGAACCAGGGCAGCAATCAACCCGCGGTGCAGTTCACCGGGCAGTACGTGCTGCACCGGTGATGACGCAGCCTTCGGCAGCTGCTACGCGGAATAATGTGCACGCCGCGTGCGTAGCAGCGGCCGCAGGCCGCGTCCCCAGGCACCACAAAACCATCAGATACGCGCCAGCCGCAACAGCGTCTCACGCCACGGCGCCGCAGCCGGCAACGCCAGGAAGAAGGTATTGAGCAGCGACTCGCGCGCAGGGTAAGTGAACGGCTGCCCCTCCACATCCAGCACCTCGCCACCCGCGCCTTCCAGCACGCCCTGGGCGGCGGCAGTGTCCCACTGCGACGTCGGCGCCAGGCGCGGGTAGCAGTCGGCGGCGCCTTCGGCCAGCAGGCAGAACTTCAACGAACTGCCGACATTGGCCAGCGCCAGCTCGCCCAGGCTTGCCGCCAGGCCCGTCAGCAGGCGCTCTTGATCAGGGCTGGAATGGCGCCGGCTGGCCACCACGGTAAAGGCTTCACCCGCCGGTGGCTGGGTGCGCACCCGGATCGCCTCGGGCGCTTCGCCCGCACGCGCACGCCAGGCGCCCAGGCCGGCGCCGCCGTAGTAGCAGCTGCCGTTGGTGGGCGTGGACACCACGCCGAACACCACCTGGCCTTGCTCGATAAGGGCGATGTTGACGGTGAATTCCTCGCTGCCGGCGATGAATTCCTTGGTGCCGTCCAGCGGGTCCACCAGCCACCAGCGCGTCCAGCCCTGGCGCTCGGCCAGGGAGATGCCGCAGTCTTCTTCCGACAGGATCGGGATCGAGGCATCCAGCGCGGTCAGCCCGGCGACGATCACATGGTGGGCGGCCAGGTCCGCCGCGGTCACCGGCGACTCGTCAGCCTTGGCGGTCACCGCCACATCGGCGCGCCAGAACGGCAGGATCGCCTCGCCAGCCTGGTGGGCCAGCGCGATGACGCCCGGCAACAGCGGATGAGGATAGGTCATAGGGTAAAGGCTCCACGCTGGATCAGCAGGTCACGGGCCAGGTACAGCGCGGCCAGCGCGCGGCCCTCGGAAAATTGGGGGTGGGTGGCCAGGGTGGACAGCTCGCGCAGGTTGATCTGGTCGACGCGCATGGGCTCGGGCTCGTCGCCCTCCAGGCGTTCTTCATACAGGTCGGTGGCCAGCACCACCTGGATTTTCTGGCTCATGTAGCCGGGCGACAGCGACAGCTCGGTGAGGTGCTCCAACTGGTGCGCACCAAAGCCGGCTTCTTCCTTGAGCTCGCGGTTGGCTGCGGCCAGCACGTCCTCGCCCGGCTCGATCAGGCCCTTGGGCAGCGACAGCTCGTAGGCGTCGGTGCCACCACAGTATTCTTCCACCAACACCGCGTGCTCGGCGTCGACCATGGCCACGATCATCACCGCGCCGTAGCCGTTGCCGCGCCCCACCAGGCGCTCATAGGTGCGCTCCACGCCGTTGGCGAACCGCAGCTGCACCTCCTCGACCCGGAACAAACGGCTACTGGCGACTATTTCGCGGGCGAGTACGGTGGGTTTCTGGCGCATGGGGCGGCTCCTTGGCGTGAACGGGTTACTATACCGTGGCTTGGCGCAGCACAGGCCATTCTTGTCCAACCACTGCTTGAGAATCTTTCGTATGCATTCCATAACCTGGCGCGATATCGACACCGTCCTCCTGGACATGGACGGCACCCTGCTGGACCTGCATTACGATAATCACTTCTGGTTGGAGCATTTGCCCCAACGCTATGCCGAGACCCACGGCGTGAGCCGCGCCATGGCGGAGCTGGAAATGCGCCCGCTGTTCGAGCGCAACGCCGGCACCCTGAACTGGTACTGCCTGGATTTCTGGAGCAACGAGCTGCGCCTGCCGGTGCGCGAACTGAAGCTGGAAACGGCGCATCTGATCGCCATGCGCCCTCATGCCGATACGTTCCTGGCCGCCGTGCGCCAGGCCGGCAAGCGCGTCATCCTGATCACCAATGCCCACCGCGACTCGCTGTCGGTGAAGCTTGAGCGTGTGGCGCTGGCGCCGTATTTCGAGCGGCTGATCAGCTCCCATGACTACGGCTTCCCCAAGGAGAGCCAGAACTTCTGGAGCGCCTTGCAGGACGACATCGGCTTCGACCCGGCGCGCAGCCTGTTCATCGACGATACCCTGCCCATCCTGCGCAGCGCCCGCGCCTTTGGCGTCGGTCACCTGTTGGCGGTGCGCGAGCCGGACAGCCGCAAGGGCCGCAAGGACACCGAAGAATTCGCCGCAGTGGACGATTACCGCGAATTGTTGCCGGGGTTGTAATCCCGCCGGACGCAGCCTTCGGCAGCTGCTACGGGTTCGGTAACGCCGCCTCCCCCTGTAGCAGCGGCCTCAAGGCCGCGTCAAACGCACCACCATCGACCTCATCGATCACCGGATTGCCCTTAACAATTAGACGCTAAAGCCGCCCAAGCCTAGGCTTTCCCCACACACTCAAGCGGTACGCCTCCATGGACACCCTGCAACCGGCCAGCCTGACCTACAGCTACCAGAGCCTCGACCTGCACGAAACCGCCGACACCGCGCTGGCCGAAGAGGTGGCCCTGGCCATCGCCTACAACGGCATCAGCCAGGCGGTGATGCTGGTCAGCCCCACGGACCTCGAAGACTTCATCGTCGGCTTCAGCATCGGCAGCGGCATCATCAGCTCCGCGGACGACATCTACGACCTCAAGCTCAGTGGTTGCGGCTCGGCGCAGCAGGCCGAGGTGGAAATTTCCAGCCGGGCGTTCTGGAACCTCAAGGACCAGCGCCGCCAACTGGCCGGCACCAGTGGCTGCGGCCTGTGCGGCGTGGAAGCGGTGGAACAGGCGCTGCCTGAACTCAAGGTGCTGGCCGGCGGCGCCCTGCCCCCGGCACAGTGGCTGGACGGCCTGCGCCAGCGCATCAGCGCATTCCAGCCGCTGGGCCAGCACTGCGGCGCCGTGCACGCGGCGCTGTTCATGAATGCCGAGGGCGAACTGCTGATGGGCCGCGAGGACATTGGCCGCCACAACGCGCTGGACAAGCTGATCGGCGCCTTGATCCGCCAGCAGGTGGCCACCAGCGGCGGCCTGGCGATTGTCACCAGCCGCTGCAGCCTGGAACTGATTCAGAAGGTGCTGCGGGCGGGCATCCAGACCTTGGTCAGCCTGTCTTCTCCCACTGGCCTGGCGGTGCAGTGGGCGCGCCGGCACAACTTGAACCTGATTCATCTTCCGCAGAAAAGCGGCCCGCGGGTGTACAGCGTTTCGAAGGCTTGAACACTGCGGTATGCTTCAGGAAAGTCATGTAGCAAAACCAACAAAAAAGGCCTTTTCACTGCTGAAAAGGCCTCCCCGAAGTACATATGACCGGCCGAAATTCATAAAGTTTCATCATGAAAACAATGACTTGTTAAATTGTGTACAAGTCGTGTTATTCGTCGGTTTCATGTTGTCAGCTTGCTTACAGAGCCTCAGGATCGCGCCGTCATTCCACTGAGACTTTGTCTATGAAGTACACCTCGATTCTCTTGTTGTCCCTGAGCCTGGTCAGCGGCTTCGCCTCCGCTGGCGGCACTGCAGAAGCAGGTATTGGTGGCGCATTGGGTGGGGTGCTGGGCGCAGCCGTCGGCCAGCAACTGGGTGGCAGCACCGGCGCTGCCATCGGCGCCGGCCTGGGTGGCGCCGGTGGCGCGGCCGTGGGCGCCAACAAGCACAGCCGTGGCCAAGCCGCCATTGGCGGTGGCCTGGGTGCCGCAGGCGGCAACGTGCTGGGCCACAGCATGGGCGGCAGCACTGGCGGCCTGATCGGCGCAGCAGCCGGCGGTGGCGCCGGTGGCGCGCTGGGCAACTACATGGGCAATGAAAGCAACCGCGAGGCCCACAGCCGCGGCTACGACGACCGCCGTCACTACCGTGGCCACGACCGTCGCTGGGACCACCACGACCGTCGCCACTGGCACCGCCGCTAAAACGGCGTCGCCTGAATCGCGACTGAAGTCTGCTCCTACCACGATCAGCGTAGGAGCCGGCTTTAGTCGCGATGCAGGCGACGCGTTATTGAGTCAAGCCAGGCGTTGCAGGGCGTCGCGCAGCGCCGGCGGGATCGGCACCGGCTGGTTGCTGGCGCGGTCCACGAACACATGCACGAAACGCCCCGCCGCGCAGGCGTCCGCCTCGCCCGCCTTGAACACCGCCAACTCGTACTGCACCGAACTGTTGCCCAGCTTGCCCACGCGCAGGCCGATCTCGATGCGCTCGGGGAAGGCGATGGACGCGAAGTAGTCGCAGGACGAGCTCACCACAAAGCCCACCACCCCGCCGTCGTGAATATCCAGGCCGCCCTGTTCGATCAGGTAGGTGTTCACCGCCGTGTCGAAAAAGCTGTAGTAGGTGACGTTGTTGACGTGCCCATACACGTCGTTGTCGTGCCAGCGCGTGGTGATCGGCTGGAAGTGCCGGTAATCCTCGCGCTGGGGCATTGCTTCATTCATCCGTGGGTCGCCTGTGCAAAAGTACCGCCCTCGCGGGCCAGCCGGCTGATCAGTTCAGCCGGCTGCCAATGCTCGCCGAAACGCCCCTTGAACTCCAGCAGGCGCCGTTCGATCTCGGCCAGGCCCTGCTTGTCGGCCCAGGCCATGGGGCCACCGCCTTCCTTGGGGAAGCCGTAGCCGTTGAGGTACACCAGGTCGATGTCGTGGGCGGACTGGGCGATGCCTTCCTGCAGAATCTTCGCGCCTTCGTTAACCAGCGCCAGCACGCAGCGGTCGACGATTTCCTCGGCGCCGATGGCCCGGCGGTCGTAGCCCATGCCGTGGCTGACGCCGATCACCAGGGCGTCGACCTCGTCGTCGTGCTCGGCCTGGCGGCTGTCCTGTTCGTAGTGGTAGTAGCCATCGCCGCTTTTCTGGCCGAAACGGCCCATTTCACACAGGCGGTTGTCGATCTGCACCTCGGGCTCGTTCATGCCCTGGCCAGACAACTGCCGCGCGCGCCATTCCAGGTCGATGCCGACCACGTCGTACATGCGGAACGGCCCCATGGCGAAGCCGAAGCCCTGCAGCGCCGAGTCCACTTCAAACGGTAGCGAGCCTTCGAGCAGCATCATCCGCGCTTCCTTGGCGTAAGGGTGCAACATGCGGTTGCCGATGAAGCCGTGGCAGTTGCCCGAGACCACGCTGACCTTGCCCATGCGGTCGCCCAGGGCCAGGCCCGCCTGCAGCACCTCGGGCGAGGTCTTGGCGCCGCGCACCACCTCCAGCAGCTTCATGATGTGCGCGGGGCTGAAGAAGTGCAGGCCCAGCACCTGCTCGGGGCGGCTGGTGGCCGAGGCAATGGCGTCGATGTCCAGCGCCGAGGTGTTGCTGGCCAGGATGGCGCCGGGCTTCAGTACGCGGTCCAGCTCGCGGAAGATCTGCTGCTTGAGCTCGAGGTTTTCGTACACCGCCTCGATCACCAGGTCGACGTCGAAGATGGCCGGGTAGTCGGCAACCTTGGCGATGCGCGCCAGGCGCCGCGCCGACTCGGCGGCATCGATGCGCCCCTGCTCGACATTGTGTGCCCAGGTGTGACCCACGATCTCCAGCGCCTGGTTGAGCATCTGCGGGTTGCTGTCCATCCATTTCACCTGGATGCCGGCGGCGGCCAGGCACATCACAATGCCCCGGCCCATGGTTCCGGCCCCGATAACGGCGGCGCGCTGGATGTCGTAGGTGCTTTGGCTCATGGCAGATCCTCTGATGAAGGTAGCTGGGCAATCCCCAAACCATAGAACAGCACGGCCCGGTTTTGAACTTTATTCGTGTGATGAGGCTTATTCAGCGGCTGAATTCATCAAACACCTGGAAACAGTACCGCCATGCAACGGCGGGGTGAAATGCCGATAGTGGGTGCCTTGTTTTTCTATCCCTGGAGCTTCCCATGCAGGACGCACACCGTCTTCTTCGCCCTCGCCTCGCCTTGCTGTTTCCCGCCCTGTTGCTGGGTTTCACCGCCACCGCCGCTGCCGTTGAACGCAAGGCGTTCGAAACCCCGGAATACGCCGCCCAGCCGGCGCTGGCAGTGGTCAAGGCGTCAGCCCTGTATGCCCGCGGCGGCACTGGCGAGGGGGTGATCGTCGGCCTGATCGACTCGGGCCTGAACCTGGACCTGCCCTCGTTCACCGGGCGCATCGCCGACCCGGGCTACGACTACGTGGCCAAGCAAAGCGGCACCATCGACCGGGTCGGCCATGGCACGCAAATGGCCGGCGTGCTGGCGGCCAACAAGGACGCCCAAGGCATGCACGGCATTGCCTACCGGGCCCAACTGGTGCCCCTGCGCTTCGGCGATGACAACGAGCCGTTCTATTTTGACGAGGAAATCGCCAAGTCCTGGCGCTTCGCCTTCGACAAGGGCGCGCGCATCCTCAGCAACTCCTGGGCGAACGCGGTGCCGGCGTCGGAGATTACCGAGGCGCGCTACAAGCAGATCATGGAAGCGTCGCTGCTTGGCGCCCGCGAACTGGTGGCCAAAGGCGCGGTATTCGTGTTCCCCACGGGCAATGAACTCAAGCGCGAACCATTGGCCGAGCCAGGGTTGCCGCTGGCCATGCCGGAGCTGGAGAAAGGCTGGCTGGCCGTGGTGGCGTTGAAAGCCGACGGCACGGCCATCAATGCCAAGTCCAATTACTGCGGGGTGGCGCGGGCCTGGTGCATTGCCGTGCCGGGCGGCGATGCCGGCGCAGGGTTGCTGACCACGGGCAAGGACGGCAGGTTCGTCGAGACCGCGGGTACCTCGCCGGCGGTGGCGTTGGTGGCCGGTGCGTTGGCGGGGCTGCAGAGCCGCTATCCGGACAAGAGTCCACAGCAGTTAAGGGACTTGTTGCTGAGCACGGCCAACAAGCGCGGGATCTATGCCAACAGCGAGGCTTATGGGCAGGGGTTGATGGACCTGGATGCGGCTTCGCGACTCTGAACGCCCGTAGCCGCTGCCGACAGGCTGCGCTGGCCCGCACGTCCGCTGAAGTTCTCCTGTGACCATCAGGCCCAGCGCAGCCTGCCGGCAGCGGCTAGAAGTCTGTCGTACAGGCATGAAAAAGCCGCCCCGGGGGGCGGCTTTTTCGGGTCGGGCAGCTATTACAGCTGTGGACCGGCGGTGCGGATGGCGTCGCTGACGTCGAACTTCTTGAAGTTCTCGATGAACAGCTTGGCCAGGCCTTTGGCTGCTTCGTCGTAAGCGGCTTGATCAGCCCAGGTGTTGCGTGGGTTCAGCAGCACGGTATCCACGCCCGGTACGGCCTTCGGCACGTCCAGGTTGATGGTGCCCAGGTGCTCGGTCTCGGCACCGATCAGCGCGCCGCTCTGGATGGCCGCGATCACGCCACGAGTGGTCGGGATGTTGAAGCGCTTGCCAACGCCGTAGCCACCGCCGGTCCAGCCGGTGTTGACCAGGTAGACCTTGGAGTTGAAGCCACGGATACGCTTGATCAGCAGTTCGGCGTACTCGCCAGCCGGGCGCGGGAAGAACGGCGCGCCGAAGCAGGTGGAGAAGGTCGACTTGATGCCGGCGCCCGAGCCCATTTCGGTCGAACCCACCAGCGCGGTGTAGCCCGACAGGAAGTGGTAGGCAGCCTGCTCTTCGCTGAGGATGGACACTGGCGGCAGCACGCCGGTCAGGTCGCAGGTCAGGAATATGACGGCGTTCGGCTCGCCACCGAGGTTTTTCGGCGCGCGCTTCTCGATCAGCTCGCGCGGGTAGGCGGCGCGGCTGTTCTGGGTCAGGCTGTCATCGGCGTAGTCGGCTTTCTTGGTGACCGGGTCCAGGACCACGTTCTCCAGGACGGCGCCGTGCTGGATGGCTTTCCAGATGACCGGCTCGTTCTTCTCGGACAGGTCGATGCACTTGGCGTAGCAGCCGCCTTCGATGTTGAAGACAACGCCTTCGCCCCAACCGTGCTCGTCGTCGCCGATCAGGTAGCGGCTTTCGTCAGCCGACAGGGTGGTCTTGCCGGTGCCCGACAGGCCGAAGAACAGGGTCACGTCGCCCTCTTCACCCATGTTGGCCGCGCAGTGCATTGGCAGCACGTCGGCAGCCGGCAGCAGGAAGTTCTGCACCGAGAACATGGCTTTCTTCATTTCACCGGCGTAGCGCATGCCGGCGATCAGGACTTTCTTGGCCGCGAAATTGATGATCACGGTACCGTCGGAATTGGTGCCATCACGCTCTGGTTCGCACACGAACCAAGGGGCGTTCATGACCTGCCATTCCTGCTTGGCGCCCGGGTTGTAGTGTTCCGGGTTGATGAACAGGCAACGGCCGAACAGGTTGTGCCAGGCAGTCTCGGTGGTCATCTTGACGGCCAGGTAGTGCGCTTCGTCAGAGCCTACGTGAACGTGGGAGACAAACCGCTCGCGCTCGCCCAGGTAGGCGGCAACGCGGTCCCACAGGGCGTCGAACTTGTCGGCCGGGAACTTGCGGTTGATTGGGCCCCAGGCGATTGCGTCCTGGGTGGAGGATTCTTCAACGATGAAACGGTCAACCGGCGAACGACCGGTACGGTGACCTGTTTTCACGACCAGCGCGCCAGTATCGGCAAGCTCGCCTTCACCGCGCTTCAGGGCTTCTTGTACCAGCTCATCGATGCTCAGATCGGTGTACACGGTGTTATTAGCTTGCGTCATGAGGTTCCCCGTCGGCCCAGGGCCGAGTACTCCAAACGTTTTGTAGTAGAGACAAAAAAACTACTACAGCTCTAAAAGTGGGCCGGATTATGCCAGAAACGTCCGGAAATAGTAGAGGCCTCCTGTCGAAACGGCGGCAACCCGGCGGCACTTACGCGATCTGGTTCTACTTAAACGTTTCAGTGACGGGTATCTGACGGCACTTCAAGACCACCGCCGGCGAAAAGCTGTGTAACTTCAGTGCTATCAAAGAGATAGCGTTGGCTACAAAACTGGCAATCGATCTCGATCACGCCGCCACGCTCGGCCACCAGGGCCTGGGCATCGGCTTCGCCGAGGCTGACCAGCGCGCGGGAAGAACGCTCGCGCGAGCAGCTGCAGCGGAAGCGCAGGGGTTGCACGTCGAACAGGCGCACGGCCTGGTCGTGGTACAGGCGGTGCAGGATGGTCTCGTTGTCCAGGCCCAGCAGTTCCTCGGCGGTGAGGGTGCCGGCCAGCACGGTTGCGTCCTGCCAGCTGGCCTCGCGCTCTTCGGCGTCCTTGAGTTTGTCGGCCGGCAGTTGCTGCAGCAGCATGCCGCGGGCGCGCGAACCGTTGGCGTTGAGCCAGAAGCGCGTGCCCAGTTGCTCGGAGATCTTGAAGTAGTTGGTGAAGCATTCCGACAGGTCGGCGCCGTCCAGTTCGACGATGCCCTGGTAGCGCTGGCCCTTGTTTGGGTCTACGGTCATGGCCAGCATGCCGTTGGGCATCAGGTCGGCCAGGGTGGCGCCCGGGTTGATGGCGTCGGCTTCGTAACGCGCCAGGCCGCGGATGTCGCGCTCGCTGGAGCATTCGATCATCAACAGCGGCACCGGGCCTTCGGAGCGCGCCTGCAGAATCAGCAGGCCGTCGAACTTCAGGGTACCGACCAGCAACGCGGCGGCAGCCATGAATTCACCCAGCAACTGGGCAACCGGTTCCGGGTAGGGATGCTTGGCCAGCACTTCGGCGTAGCTGCGCTCAAGCGAAACCATCTCACCACGAATGTCGCATTCGTCGAAGATGAAACGTTGGGTGTAATCGGTATCCGGTGTGTCGTGCATAGGAGTCTGGGTATCTGATAATAGTGACAAGATGTTTACAAGGGCCTATAAAAGCCCGTTTTAGAGCACCAGCCTGGTGCGGATCGCTCTGTCTGACATAGAGGTATCTTATGAACAAACCCGCACTGTTCCAAGCAAGGTGGAACGTACGAGGCCTTCTGCTATGTAATCTAATCGCGTTCGGGCTGATCGGGCTGTGGTTGCTGCCAGCCGGCCACGCGCTATTCACATCTTTCGACGAATGGCTGTTCCACCTGCTCAACCAGCCCCTGGCCGACCACGTGGTGTGGCGTTCGATCTGGGCCGTGTCGAGCATGCGCCCGTTCGACATCATTGTCGGGCTGATCCTGCTGTCGCTGCTGATCCGTGGCAATTGGGTGATCGAGGCCATTCACACCCGCCGGGCCACCCTGGCCTTCGTGTCGATGCTGGTACTGCTGCTGGTGATTCGCGCCCTGTTCGACAAGGTCTGCGACGCCATGGGCTGGCAACATCACAGCCCATCGCTGGTGCTGAGCGATGCCATCCGCCTGAGCGACCTGTACCCGCACATCGACTCGCACCTGGAGCTCAAGGACGGTTCGAACCAGAGCTTCCCGGGTGACCACGCCTCCGTGCTGCTGATCTGGGGCATGTTCATGAGCATCTTCGCCCGCCGCTTCGGCCAGTACCTGGTGATTTGGGGCCTGGTGCTGCTGTTTTCAATGCCGCGCCTGGTCGCTGGCGCCCACTGGGGCCAGGATGACTACATCGGCGGCGTGGCCATGGCCCTGCTGGCGCTGGGCTGGGGCTACTACACGCCGTTCGCCGCCGGTATCTCGGGCTGGCTGCTGCGCGTGACCCAACCGCTGTTCCGCGTGCTGCAGCGCCTGCCGCTGTTCAAGTGCCTGAGCGTGGTCAGCGCCTAGGACTCACTGTGAAACTGATGGAGCTGCCGACGCTGTTTCTTGGTCGGCCGCCCATCGGTGGTCACGCCCAGCGAGCCAGCCTTGCGCAACTGCGCCGCTTCCTCGCGCTTGGCCACGCTCTGTGGCGTCTCTTCATAGAGTAGCTGAGCCTCGGGCGCACCCTTGCGCACCACCGACAGCGCCTTCACCACCACGGTCCGCTCGTCGAAGCCGGTCCGCAGCTGGAATTCATCACCTACCCTGGGCTCCTTGCCCGGCTTGCAGCGCTCGCCACGGCAATGCACCTTGCCACTCTCGATGGCGGCCTTGGCCAGGGCGCGCGTCTTGTAGAACCGCGCCGCCCACAACCATTTATCCAGACGAACCTTGTCGTCTTCTTCCTGTTTTTGTGCCACAGCAAACCCTCGACTCAGGAATTTAATGGAACTGTACTACCGTGCCTGTCGGATGCAAGGTCAGACGCTCTGGGCTTAAAGTCCAGGCTCCGGCAATGGATCGCCAACAGGACCGTGCAGATGAACGAAATCTTCAGCTTGCCACTCAATATCTATCGCCATTTGCGCCGGTTTCTGCGTGAATACCGCGCTTTGCGAGACGGGTCGTTCCGCGGCCGCCCCACGGCGGCTATGCTGCGATCAGAAACCTTTTACCCTCGGTTGCCCCATTGAAGACATTTGATCATTTGACCGTTATCGGCCTGCGCGAGTGGGTGGCGCTTCCCGACCTGGGAGTTGCCGGCCTGCGCGCCAAGATCGATACCGGTGCCAGCACCTCCAGCCTGCACGCCACGGAGATAGAACCGTTCGAGCGTGATGGCGAGCAATGGGTGCGCTTCAACGCGCACCTGGGCTCGGTGGTGCAACTGCGTCACCGGCGCTGCGAAGCGCCGCTGGTGGCGATGAAGACCATCAAAAGCTCCAACGGCCACGCCCAGACCCGCTACGTCATCCGCACCACCCTGGCGCTGGGCGATCGGATCTGGCAGGTCGAGTTCACCCTGGCCTGCCGCAAGGCCATGCGCTACCGCCTGCTGCTGGGCTCCAAGGCCCTGGTGCATGGCCAGTTGGTGGTCAACCCAGGCGTTACCTACGTTCAAGACAAGCCGGCTTTTCCGGCCTCTACTACCTCTTCCACAGGTGTTGCATGAAGATCGCTGTGCTGTCGCGGAACCCGCGTCTGTATTCCACCCGCCGCCTGGTTGAAGCCGGGGTCGCGCGCGGGCACGAAATGGTAGTGATCGACACCCTGCGCGCCTACATGAACATCGCCAGCCACAAGCCGCAGATCCACTACCGCGGCAAACCGCTGGAAGGCTTCGATGCGGTGATCCCGCGCATCGGTGCCTCGGTGACTTTCTACGGCTGCGCGGTGTTGCGCCAGTTCGAAATGATGGGCGTGTTCCCGCTGAACGAATCGGTGGCCATCGCCCGCTCCCGGGACAAGCTGCGCTCCCTGCAGCTGCTGTCGCGCCGCGGCATTGGCCTGCCGGTGACCGGCTTCGCCCACTCCCCTGACGACATTCCCGACTTGATCCAGATGGTCAACGGCGCCCCGCTGGTGATCAAGGTGCTGGAAGGCACCCAGGGCATCGGCGTGGTGCTATGCGAGACCACCAAGGCCGCCGAGTCGGTGATCGAGGCCTTCATGGGCCTGAAGCAGAACATCATGGTGCAGGAGTACATCAAGGAAGCCGGCGGCGCCGACATTCGCTGCTTCGTGGTGGGCGACAAGGTGATTGCCTCGATGAAACGCCAGGCCAAGCCCGGTGAGTTCCGCTCCAACCTGCACCGCGGCGGCAGCGCCAGCCTGATCAAGATCACCCCCGAGGAGCGCATGACCGCCATCCGCGCTGCCAAGGTCATGGGCCTGAGCGTGGCGGGCGTGGACATCCTGCGCTCCAACCACGGGCCGCTGGTGATGGAGGTGAACTCTTCGCCAGGCCTTGAAGGTATCGAGGTGACCACCGGCAAGGACGTGGCCGGGATGATCATCGAACACCTGGAAAAGAACGGCGGGCCGAACCTTACGCGTACCAAGGGTAAGGGCTGACCGGACGCAGCCTTCGGCAGCTGCTACGCGAATGCGGATACCCCATCGCGTCGCCTGCATCGCGGCCAAGGCCGGCTCCTACCACGAACAGAGTAGGAGCCGACTTTAGTCGCGATGCGTGGGGTGGTGTGCGCTTCCCGTAGCAGCGGCCGCAGGCCGCGTCCGAGCGCCGAACTCAGACCGCGTCGCGGGGCAGCATCAGCCCTAGCGGCAGCCGCACCCGTGCTTCCAGGCCGCCGCCCGAGCGGTTGCGCAGCTCCACGTTGCCGCCATGCATGGCGGCAATGCGCTTGACGATCGCCAGGCCCAGGCCAGTGCCCTTGCCGCTGCGGGCGCGGTCACCGCGAATGAACGGGTCGAAGATACTCGCCAGTTCGTCCTCGGGAATGCCCGTGCCACGGTCCAGCACGCTCAATACCACGTACGGCGCGCTGTTGTCGCCCGACACGTAGGCCGCCACTTCCACGCCATCGCCGGCATGATGCAGCGCATTGCCGATCAGGTTGGTGAGCAAGCGCTTCATGGAAATACGCCGCAACGGGAACGGCGGGATCGGTTCCAGGCACAGGCGCACGCGCTCCTGGGGCTGGTTGAACGGCGCCACGGTCTCTTCCACCAGTTGCGCGAGGTCGACCTCGACGATGGCCTCATCGCGCCCATCGCGGATAAACGCCAGGAACTGGTCGAGAATGGCGTCCATGTCCTCGATATCGCGCTGCATGTCGGCGGCCAGGTCGCTGGACGGGTCCATGAACTCGGTGGACAGCCGCAGGCGGGTCAGGGGCGTGCGCAGGTCGTGGGACACCCCGGCCAGCATCAGTTCGCGCTCGCGCCCGGCCTGTTCCACATCCTCGGCCATCTGGTTGAACGCGCGGTAAACCTCGGTCATCTCGCTGGGGGTATCGCTGATCGGCAGGCGTACGCTGCGGCCCTGGCCCAGTTGACGCGCCGCGAACACCAGCCGCTTGAGCGGCTGGCTGAGCTGGCGCACGAAGATCCACGCCGACGCGGTGGACAGCAGGCCGATGGCCAGGAACCAGCCCAGCACGCTCCAGATTTTCTGCCCACGCAGCGGGTGCGGGTACAGCGGCACCTTCAACCAGCCCGCGCCCAGGCTGGGCGCACGTACCCACAGCGCCGGCGGCGCATGCACGCGCAAGCGTACCTCGGTGTCGGCGCCCAGCTCGGCCTGCATCTGGCGCTGGTAGATCTCGCTGTAGGGCCAATGCTGCTCGCCCTCGGGCACCCCGCCACCCACCACCCGGATCAGGCCGGCGGCATCGGCGATGCGCTCGCGGTCATCTTCATCGGCCGCCCAGTAGGCCCGAAGGGTGAGTGCCACGCCGTGGCTGTACTGGCGGTCCACCAGCACGTCCTCGTTCATCAATAGATAAACCAGGGTGAGGGCCTTGGAGAACAGCACGACAGCCAGCACCAACCACAACGTGCGGGCAAAGAAACTCTGGGGGAACCAAACGGGGGTCTTCATATACAGCAGCCATAAAACTTGCAGGAACGAGCACCGCTCGCACTGATTGCGGATGGCGAGCCTTCGCGGCCCGCTCCTACAAATGCCCCGTCACTTGCTCTTGCCGTCCGGCACGAAGACGTAACCCACGCCCCAGACGGTCTGGATATAGCGCGGCTTGGACGGGTCGGGCTCGATCATGCGCCGCAGGCGCGAGATCTGCACGTCGATTGAACGCTCCAGGGCATCCCACTCGCGGCCGCGGGCCAGGTTCATCAGCTTGTCGCGGGTCAGCGGCTCGCGGGCATGCATGACCAGCGCCTTGAGCACGGCGAACTCGCCGGTGGTGAGCATGTTCACCTGGTCGCCGCGCTTGAGTTCGCGGGTGGCCAGCGACAGCGAATAGTCGCCGAAGGTGACCACTTCGTCCTCGCTGGCGGGCGCGCCGGGCACCGGGGCCACGCGGCGGAACAGCACGGCCTTGATGCGGGCAACCAGTTCACGCGGGTTGAACGGCTTGCCCAGGTAGTCGTCGCAGTGTTCCAGGCCGGCGATGCGGTCCTGGTCGTCACCCTTGGCGGTGAGCATGATCACCGGGATCGGGTTGACCTTCTCGCGGCGCAGGCGCGCGGCGGCCGTGAGGCCATCCTCACCGGGCAGCATCAGGTCCATGACCACCAGGTTATAGGACTCACGGGCCAGCAGCCGGTCCATTTCCTTGGTGTCGCCCACGGCGCGGACGTTGAAGTCGGTGTTTTCGGTGAGGAAGCGCACCAGCCGATCCCGGATGACCTGATCGTCGTCAACAATCAGAATCTTTGGTGCTTGTGCAGTACTGCTCATGGCTTACTCCTGTGATCTCGGCACGTATTATGGCGCAGGTGCCGAATCAGTGTGCTGTGTGCATTGTTAGCAGATTTTACCTGGGTTGCCATTACAGACGCGCCGACAGGTGATTTTGCCAGCATCCCCCAAGCCGGCATCGCTGGTTATAATGCGCCCCTTTTATGCCGGGCGCGCCCGGCAGTCCTGTTCGCCAGCCCCGGCCGGCGGCTCTGCATTCACAATTGCTCAGGTGGTCTCATGGACAGCATCAACAGCCGCATCGCCGCAGAACTCGGCGTACGCCCGCAACAGGTCGAAGCGGCCGTGGCACTTCTGGATGAAGGCTCGACGGTGCCTTTTATCGCCCGCTACCGTAAAGAAGTGACCGGCAGCCTGGACGACACCCAACTGCGTAACCTGGAAGAGCGCCTGCGCTACCTGCGCGAACTCGACGATCGCCGCGCCAGCATCCTGGCCAGCATCGAGGAACAAGGCAAGCTGACCCCCGAACTGGCCCGCGACATCAACCTGGCCGACACCAAGACCCGCCTCGAAGACCTGTACCTGCCTTATAAGCAGAAGCGCCGCACCAAGGGCCAGATCGCCCTGGAAGCCGGCCTCGGCGAGCTGGCCGATGGCCTGCTGGCCGACCCGATGCTGGCCCCGGAAACCGAGGCCGCGCGCTTCGTCAACGCCGAAAAAGGCGTGGCCGACACCAAGGCGGCCCTGGAAGGCGCCAAGTACATCCTGATGGAGCGCTTCGCCGAAGACGCCCGCCTGCTGGACAAGCTGCGCAACTTCCTCAAGCAGGAAGCCACCCTCAGCGCCCGCGTGGTCGCTGGCAAGGAAGAGGAAGGCGCCAAGTTCCGCGACTACTTCGAACACGACGAGCCGCTCAAGAGCATGCCGTCGCACCGCGCCCTGGCCATTTTCCGTGGCCGCAACGAGGGCGTGCTCAGCTCCACCCTGAAGGTGGGCGAGGAGCTGCCGGGCACCCTGCACCCGTGCGAGATGATGATCGGCGAACATTTCGAGCTGAAAAACCAGAACCGCCCTGCCGACAAGTGGCTGGGCGAGGTGGTGCGCTGGACCTGGAAGGTCAAGCTGTACACCCACCTGGAGACCGACCTGTTCGGCGAGCTGCGCGATGGCGCCGAGGCCGAGGCTATCAACGTCTTTGCCCACAACCTGCACGACCTGCTGCTGGCCGCGCCAGCCGGCCCGCGCGCCACCCTGGGCCTGGACCCGGGCCTGCGCACCGGCTGCAAGGTCGCCGTGGTCGATGCCACCGGCAAGCTGCTGGACACCGCCACCGTGTACCCGCACGTGCCGCACAACAAATGGGACCAGACCCTCGCCGTGCTGGCCGCCCTGTGCGCCAAGCACTCGGTGGACCTGATTGCCATCGGCAACGGCACCGCCAGCCGTGAGACCGACAAGCTGGCCGCAGAACTGATCAAAAAGTACCCAGGCCTGAAAATGACCAAGGTCATGGTTTCCGAAGCCGGCGCTTCGGTGTACTCGGCCTCGGAACTGGCCGCCAAGGAATTCCCCGACCTCGACGTGTCCATCCGTGGCGCCGTGTCCATTGCCCGCCGCCTGCAGGACCCGCTGGCCGAGCTGGTGAAGATCGACCCGAAATCCATCGGCGTCGGCCAGTACCAGCATGACGTCTCGCAGCTGAAACTGGCGCGTGGCCTGGATGCCGTGGTCGAGGACTGCGTGAACGCCGTGGGCGTCGACGTCAACACCGCCTCGGTGGCGCTGCTGGCGCGCATCTCGGGCCTCAACAGCACCCTGGCGCAGAACATCGTTGCCCACCGCGACGAGCACGGTGCCTTCAAGACCCGCGCCGCGCTGAAGAAAGTCAGCCGCCTGGGCGAGAAAACCTTCGAGCAGGCCGCAGGCTTCCTGCGCGTGATGAACGGCGACAACCCGCTGGACGCCTCGGCGGTCCACCCCGAAGCCTACCCACTGGTGCAGCGCATCGCCGCCGAGACCGACCGCGACATCCGCTCGCTGATCGGCGACAGCGGCTTCCTCAAGCGCCTGGACCCGAAGAAGTTCACCGATGAAACCTTCGGCCTGCCTACCGTCACCGACATCCTCCAGGAACTGGACAAGCCGGGCCGCGACCCGCGCCCCGAGTTCAAGACCGCCGAGTTCCAGGAAGGTGTGGAAGACCTGAAGGACCTGCAGCCGGGCATGATCCTCGAAGGCGTGGTGACCAACGTGACCAACTTCGGTGCCTTCGTCGATATCGGCGTGCACCAGGACGGCCTGGTGCACATCTCGGCGCTGTCCGAGAAGTTCATCAAGGACCCGCGTGAAGCGGTGAAGGCCGGCGACGTGGTCAAGGTCAAGGTCATGGAAGTCGACATTCCCCGCAAGCGCGTGGGCCTGTCGATGCGCATGAGCGACACCCCGGGCGAGAAAGTCGACGGTGCCCGTGGCAGCCGCCCGGGCGCGGCGCCACGCCAGCAAGGCGCGCCTGCACGTGCGAAAGAGCCTGCGGCAGCCCCGGCCAACAACGCCATGGCCTCGCTGTTCGCCAACGCCAAGCAGCTGAAGAAACGCTGATGGACATCCCTGAAGCGCTGGTCCACAGCGCCTTCAGCCAGCTGCTGGGGTGCCGCCTGCACAGCCTTGAAAAAGGCGAGGCGCAGGTGGCCCTGGCGCTGGAGCCGCACCTGCGCAACCGCGGCCAGGTGATGCATGGCGGCGCGCTGTTCAGCCTGGTGGACATCACCATGGGCCTGGCGTGCTCCAGCCATCACGGCTTCGACCAGCAGAGCGTGACGCTGGAATGCAAGATCAACTATATGCGCCCGGTGGCCGAGGGCGAGGTGCTGTGCGTCGCCCGCATCGTCCACGGCGGCCGTCGCACCCTGGTGGTCGACGCCGAAGTGCTTCAGGGCGACAAACTGATGGCAAAAGCGCAGGGGACCTTCGTGGTTCTCTAGCGGTTTGTATCCTGAATGGGTTAATTTCGGCACTGCGTATGCGGTGCCGGAATCGACTCGCTGGATACAAATGGAACGTCAGGCGAAAAATCTGACACCAATAACTGTACCAGGCGACAACGCCGGTTCCTTTCGTCACCCTTGTAGACCGTCAACTCTACCCCCATATTGGGGCGACTGACGCGTGAAGGAATCCAACTTGAGCGAAATTCTCAACCGCCGCCTGCGCCTTCTGCGCGAGCGTGCCAACCTGACCCTGCTTGAGCATTGCCTGCACGGCATCGAGCGCGAATGCCTGCGCGTCACTGCCCAGGGCCGTCTGGCACAGACGCCGCACCCCGAGGCCCTGGGCGCTGCCCTGACCAACGAGCAGATCACCACGGACTACTCCGAGTCGCTGCTGGAGTTCATTACCCCAGCCCTGGCCGACCCGGCGCAGACCCTGCAAAGCCTGGAGAAAATCCACCGCTTCGCCTATTCCAAGCTGGGCAACGAGTTCCTCTGGAGCCCTTCGATGCCCTGCCCGCTGCCGGCCGAGGAAGACATTCCGATCGCCTACTACGGCACCTCGAACATCGGCCAGCTCAAGTACGTCTACCGCCAGGGCCTGGCCCTGCGCTACGGCCGCACCATGCAGTGCATCGCCGGCATCCACTACAACTTCTCGCTGCCCGAGCAGCTGTGGCCACTGCTGCGCGAAGCCGAAGGCGCCGTTGAAAGCGACCGCGACTACCAGTCCTCGGCCTACATCGCGCTGATCCGCAACTTCCGCCGCTACAGCTGGCTGCTGATGTACCTGTTCGGTGCCTCGCCGGCCCTGGACGCCGGTTTCCTGCGTGGCCGCGGCCACCAGTTGGAACAGCTGGACGCCGACACCCTGTACCTGCCGTACGCCACCAGCCTGCGCATGAGCGACCTGGGCTACCAGAGCAATGCCCAGGCCGGCCTGACGCCGTGCTACAACGACCTGGCCAGCTACACCGACAGCCTGCGCAAGGCCGTGGCCACGCCGTACGCGCCGTACGTGGAGATCGGCACTCACAAGGATGGCGAGTGGGTGCAGTTGAACACCAACATCCTGCAGATCGAGAACGAGTACTACTCCAACATTCGCCCCAAGCGCGTGACCTACACCGGCGAACGGCCGATCCAGGCGCTGATGGCCCGCGGCGTGCAATACGTGGAAGTGCGCTGCCTGGACATCAACCCTTTCCTGCCGACCGGCATCGACCTGCCCGAGGCGCGCTTCCTCGATGCGTTCCTGCTGTACTGCGCCCTGCAGGACAGCCCGCTGCTGGAAAGCAACGAATGCGGCGGCGCCACCAACAACTTCCTCAGCGTGGTCAAGGAAGGCCGCAAGCCAGGCCTGCAGCTGGTACGTGACGGCCAGCCGGTGGAGCTCAAGCAATGGGCCGCCGAGCTGCTGGACCAGATCGCGCCGCTGGCAGAACTGCTGGACGAAAGCCACGGCAGCGACGAACACGCCAAGGCCCTGGCCGCCCAGCGCGCCAAGGTCAGCGACCCATCGCTGACGCCGTCGGCGCAGGTGCTGGCGAGCATGGCTGAACACAAGGAAAGCTTCGCGCAGTTCTCCCTGCGCCAGAGCCAGGTGCACGCGGAATTCTTCCGCAGCCAGGCCTTGAGCGTGGAAGAGCAGGCGAAGTTCGAGGATATGGCACGCAAGTCCATCGCCCAGCAGGCGGAGCTGGAGCAGACCGAGGTGGGCGATTTCGACACCTTCGTGGGCTCGTACCAGGCGAGCATCCTGGGTATCAGCAACTGATATAACGCGTCGTGCCCATCGCGGCCAAGGCCGGCTCCTACGACGATCAGCGTAGGAGCCGGCCTTGGCCGCGATAGCTTTAGAGCGCTTTTTCGAAGATTTTCGAGTTTCGCTGGTAGTTGTACAGCGACGCCCGCGCCGCCGGCAGGCGCTCCACACCGCTTGGCTCGAAGCCACGCTCGCGGAACCAGTGGGCGGTGCGGGTCGTCAGCACGAACAGGGTCTTCAGGCCCATCTCCCGCGCACGGTGCTCGATGCGCTCCAGCAACTCGTCGCCACGGCCGCCATGGCGGTATTCGGGGTTCACCGCCAGGCACGCCAGCTCGCCGGCTTCGGAGTCGGCAATGGGGTACAGCGCCGCACAGGCGATGATCATGCCTTCGCGCGCCACCACACTGAACTGCTCGATCTCACGCTCCAGCACCTCGCGGGAACGGCGTACCAGGATGCCCTGCTCTTCCAGCGGGCTGATCAGGTCCAGCAGGCCGCCAACGTCTTCAATCGCCGCCTCGCGCACCTGCTCGAACTGCTCCTGGGCCACCAGGGTGCCGCCACCGTCGCGGGTGAACAGCTCGGTGAGCAGCGCGCCGTTCTCGGCATAGCTGACGATGTGGCTGCGGCCCACGCCGCCCTTGCACGCCTGGGCGGCGGCATCGAGCAGTTCGGCCTGGTAGTTTTCCATGCCCAGGCGCTCCAGGTGCGCGGGCACCTGCTGTGGGCGCAGCTCACGCACCAGCTTGCCATTGGCGTCGATCAGGCCGCGATCAGCGCCGAACAGCAGCAGCTTATCGGCACCCAACTCGATGGCGGCGCTCATGGCCACGTCTTCGCAGGCAATGTTGAACACCTCGCCAGTAGGCGAGTAGCCCAGTGGCGGCAGCAGCACGATGGAGCGCTCGTCCAGCAGGCGGTTGATGCCCTTGCGGTCGACGCGGCGCACTTCGCCGGTGTGGTGGTAATCAATGCCTTCGACCACGCCGATCGGGCGGCCGGTTACCAGGTTGCCGCCGGCCACGCGCAGGCGGGCGCCTTGCATGGGCGAGGAAGCCATGTCCATGGACAGGCGCGCTTCGATGGCGATGCGCAGGGCGCCGACGGCGTCGACCACGCACTCCAGGGTGGCAGCATCAGTGATGCGCAGGCCGCGGTGGTAGTGCGGGGTCAGGCCACGGGCGGCCAGGCGGCTTTCAATTTGCGGGCGCGAGCCGTACACCAGCACCAGGCGCACGCCCAGGCTGTGCAGCAGCACCAGGTCATGGACGATGTTGCCGAAGTTGGGATGGTCGATGCCATCGCCGGGCAGCATCACCACGAAGGTGCAGTCGCGGTGGGCGTTGATGTAGGGAGACGCGTGACGGAGCCAATTGACGTATTCGGGCATAACTTCAAAAGCCTGTGGAAGAGTGGACGAGCAACGTGGGAACGCACAGCTGGCTGCTGGTTATCGTCGTAACAGGCTTGGCAACACGCGGGCTCTCCTCTCTTGCAATACGAATGGGCACGGCAGCCGTTTAGGCCGGCTGCAGGCAGTAATGTTCAATCAACTGACGTAGTAGACGCACTGTGGGCTCAAGACGTGACATTTCCAGGAATTCTCCCGGCTGGTGTGCGCAGGCGATGTCGCCGGGCCCCAGAATCAGGGTCTCGCAGCCCAGGCGCTGAAGATAAGGCGCTTCGGTGCCGAATGCCACCGCTTCCGCCCGGTGGCCGGTCAGGCGCTCGGCCACCCGCACCAGTTCGCTGTCGGCAGCCTGCTCGAAGGGCGGCACTTCGCTGAACAGCGGCGCGTAGTCGATCTTCACCTGGTGCAGCTCGGCCAGGGGCTCGAGCTTCTGACGAATGGCGGCGCGCAGCACCTTGGGGTCCATGCCCGGCAGCGGCCGCAGGTCGAATTCCAGCGAACACTGGCCGCAGATGCGGTTGGGGTTGTCGCCGCCATGGATGCAGCCGAAGTTCAGGGTAGGCTGCGGCACGCTGAACTGCGGGTTGTTGTATTCCACCTGCCACTGCTTGCGCAGGCCCATCAGTTCGCTGATGGCGCCGTGCATGGCTTCCATGGCGCTGTGGCCCAGGCTTGGGTCGGAGGAATGGCCGCTGCGGCCGAGAATGTCGATGCGCTCCATCATCACGCCCTTGTGCAGGCGGATCGGCTTGAGCCCGGTAGGCTCGCCGATCACCGCCGCGCGGCCCAGGGGCCAGCCGGCGGCGGCCAGGGCCTTGGCGCCGGCCATGGAGCTTTCCTCGTCGCAGGTGGCGAGGATCAGCAGCGGCTGCTTGAAGTCATGGGCCAGTAGCGGCAGCACCGCCTCGATGATCAGCGCGAAGAAGCCCTTCATGTCGCAGCTGCCCAGGCCTACCCAGCGGCCATCCACTTCGGTGAGCTTGAGCGGGTCGGTCTGCCAGAGTTTTTCGTCGTAGGGCACCGTGTCGCTGTGGCCCGACAGCACCAGGCCGCCAGGGCCGGTGCCACGGCTGGCCAGCAGGTTGAACTTGCCCGGCGACACCTCGCGGATGTCGCAGGCGAAACCCAGGTCGCCCAGCCAACTGGCCAGCAGGTCGATCACCGGTTTGTTCGACTGGTCGAGGCTGGCCTGGGTGCAGCTCACGGAGGGCGCGGCAATCAGCGCGGCGAACTGCTCTTTGAACGATGGCAACGGCATGGGCTTTCTCCAGGTTCCGAGCCCCATCATAGAGCCATTGAGCACCGAGAATAAACCGCCGGGATGCTAGTCCTGTACACTGCACGGCCTTAGCAGTCATCTGCGCTCCTATCAGAACAGCGCCTGGATTCTCCCGCCATGCAAAAAGAAACCGAAATCAAACTGCGCGTCAGCCCCGAAACCCTGGCTGAACTGCGCGAACACCCGTTGCTGAAAAAGCGCAACAAGAGTGGCTGGGAACGCCGTGAGCTGTTCAATCAGTATTTCGACACCCCCACCGGCGAACTGGCCGGCGCCAAGGTTGCCCTGCGCCTGCGCAAGGACGGCGATGAAATCATCCAGACCCTGAAAACCCGCGGCCAGAGCGTTGCCGGCCTGTCCGAGCGCAACGAGTACAACTGGGACCTGACCAAGGCCAAGCTGGACCTGAAGAAGCTGGACGGCGAATGCTGGCCGGAAGAACTGGCCGAGCTGGACAAGAAAACCATCAAACCGGTGTTCACCACCGACTTCGTCCGCGAACGCGCGGAAATCGCCTGGGGCCGCGGCAAGGCCAAGGTGGTGATCGAGGCGGCCCTGGACCTGGGCAAGGTCATTGTCGGCAAGCAGTCCGAAGAAATCTGCGAGCTGGAGCTGGAGCTGCGCGAAGGCGAGCCGGCCGCCCTGCTGGAGCTGGCCGCGGAACTGGCCATCAAGCTGCCGCTGATGCCCTGTGACATCAGCAAGGCCGAGCGCGGCTACCGCCTGGCCGAGCCGGGCAGCTACGCCCTGAGCCTGCCGGCGCCAGAGCTGAACGCCGAAATGAGCCTGGACGACGCGTTCACCGCCCTGGCCTGGCACCTGCTGGGCAGCAGCCAGCGCCTGGCCGAGCAGTACCGCTTCAACGGCCACTGGCGCCTGCTGCAAGACTGGGTGGCGCAACTGATCGAACTGCGCGCCCTGGCCGGCAGCCTCGGCCAGGCTGCCCCCCGCAGCACCACCCACGAGCTGCGTGTGAGCCTGGACGCCCTGCTGGAAGACTGGCGCCCGCTGGTGCAGGCCGGCCAGGAAGACGAGGACGTGCGCCAGGCCGCCCCCGAGCAGTTCATCGAAGAGCTGCAGGACACCCGCTGGGGCCTGTTCTCGCTGAACACCTCGCGCTGGCTGATGGCCCGTGCCTGGACCGTAGAGCGCAACAACCGTGGCAACCGCCAGGGCGCCGCGCAGCTGATCAACTGGCTGAGCCACTTCCTCGCCGAAGAAGCCGCCGCGTTGCAACTGGGCCGCTACCAGCAACAGCCTGAAGACCTGGCCGAGCAGCTGCCGCGCATCGAGCGCATCCAGGCCTGGCTGCACCACGCGCGCAACGTGCTGGACCTGCCGGAAGTGGACCGCCTGTACGGTGAGCTGAACAAGCTGCACCAACTGGCCGACACCGACATCAGCGACGAAGTGCTGGAAGCGCGCGTGCACCAGGCGCTGACCGTCACCCAGTGCCGCGCCTGGAAGCAGATCCTGCGCAAATAACCCGTAGCAGCGGCCCAAAGGCCGCGTCACCGGCGCCGCGGTATGCCTGACGTACCGCGTTGGCCGTGACGCAGCCTGCGGCAGCTGCTACGGGTTAGCGCAGCACTGGCAGGCTGGTGGTGGACTTGATCTCGGATAATGCCACGGTCGAGTTCACCTCCTGGATGCCCGGCACCAACGACAGTTTTTCAAAGAAGAACCGCTCGTAGGCCTCGATGTCCGGGGTCACGATGCGCAGCAGAAAGTCCACCGACCCCATCAGCACATAACACTCCAGCACTTCCGGAAAGCCGCGTATCGCGTCGGTGAATTCAGTGAAGTTGGAACGGCCGTGGGCGTTGAGTTTCACCTCGGCGAAAATCTGCGTGTTGAGGCCGATTTTCTTGCGGTCCAGCAGCGTCACCTGCCCGCGAATCACCCCCTCTTCCTTCAGCCGCTGTATCCGTCGCCAGCAGGGCGACTGCGACAACCCCACCTGCTCGGCAATCTGCGCACTGGAAAGCGAAGCGTCCTCCTGCAGCAGGGCAAGGATGCGCCGGTCGTAGTTATCCAGCTCGCTGTGCATAAAATTATTCCATTTCGACGTTCATGCGAATCGCATGATTCGCCTATCGCCATTATGCGACTGATTGAGGCAAGAAATACCCCGCTCGTCATGGAAAACTGTGCCCATCGTTCCAGGAGCCCAGCCATGACTGCCCACGAAGCCCATTTGCCTGCCCGCAGCGACACCTGGAGCCCGCACCAGGCCACCACTTGCGTGCGTTACCAGCTGGTTGCCGAGGCCGAGCCCGACAGCCTGTGCCGCGTGCTGAACCTGTTCGCGATGCAGTACCTGACCCCGCTGGCCCTGAACGTGGTACGCGAGGACGACCTGCTGCACGTCGACCTGAGCATCGACGGGCTCAGCTGGCATCGCGCCGAAGTCATCGGCAACAAAATACTCAACCTCATCTGCGTGTTGTCGGTGGAGCTGCAGCCAGCGGCCAGCCAGGGCTTCGCCGCAGCTGGCTGAAGGCCTGCAAGGCCTTGAAACTTTTTCCCCACGGCACCGGCAACATCATCGGGTTTCCCCGGTCTACCTTTGACGCTCAGGCGCACTTTTCCTGCCTGGGCGTTGTAGACCGATTCAAGGAGCCCGCATGTCCGTCGTCACCGTCATTGAGGACCGCTGGCTGGATCTGAACGAACTGTTGCGCGACCTGGTGGACCAGGGTTTCATCAGCCAGGATTCGGCTGAACACGCCATGGCCGCACGCCGGGCGTTGCACAACACCCAGCTGCACCCGCTCGAATTCATCGCCAGCCAGCAACTGGACGACCGCAGTCGCCCAGGCAAGGCGCTGGAACTGGAACAACTCACCTTGTGGCTGGCGCAGCAGGCCGGCCAACCCTACCTGCGCATCGACCCACTGAAAATCGACGTGGCGGCGCTGACGCCCCTGATGTCCTACGGCTTTGCCCAACGACACCGTATCCTGGCCGTGGACGTGTCGCGCACCACCGTCACCGTGGCCAGCGCCCAGCCGTACGTGAGCGCCTGGGAAGCCGACCTGACCCATGTGCTCAAGCGCAAGATCAAACGCGTGGTCGCCAACCCGGTGGAAATCCAGCACCTGACCGTGGAGTTCTACCGCCTGGCACGCTCGGTCAGCGGCGCCAACAGCACCGACCAGCGCGGCACCAGCCCGGGCAACTTCGAACAGTTGCTGAACCTGGGCGCCAGCGACCAGGAGCCCGACGCCAACGACGCGCACATCGTCAACATCGTCGACTGGCTGTTTCAGTACGCCTTCCAGCAGCGCGCCAGCGATATCCACATCGAACCACGGCGCGAGCAGGGCACGGTGCGCTTCCGCATCGACGGCATCCTGCACAACGTGTATCAATTCCCGCCCCAGGTGACCATGGCCATCGTCAGCCGCCTGAAAAGCCTGGGGCGGATGAACGTCGCCGAAAAACGCAAACCCCAGGACGGCCGGGTCAAGACCAAGACCCCGGACGGCGGCGAGGTGGAACTGCGCTTGTCGACGCTGCCCACCGCGTTTGGCGAGAAGATGGTGATGCGCATCTTCGACCCCCAGGTGCTGCTCAAGGACTTCCATGCGCTGGGCTTCGGCGCCGAGGACCTGCGCCGTTGGGAAGACATGATCAGCCAGCCCAACGGCATCATCCTGGTGACCGGCCCCACGGGGTCGGGCAAGACCACCACCCTGTACACCACCCTCAAGCGGCTGGCCACGCCCCAGGTCAACCTGTGCACCATCGAGGACCCCATCGAGATGGTGGAGCCGGCGTTCAACCAGATGCAGGTGCAAGCCAACATCAATCTGACCTTCGCCAGCGGCGTGCGCGCGCTGATGCGCCAGGACCCGGACATCATCATGATCGGCGAGATCCGCGACCTGGAGACCGCCGAGATGGCCGTGCAGGCTGCGCTTACCGGGCACCTGGTGCTCTCCACCCTGCACACCAACGACGCCCCCAGCGCCATCAGCCGGCTGCTCGAGCTGGGTGTGCCCCACTACTTGATCAAGGCGACGCTGCTGGGGGTGATGGCCCAGCGCCTGGTACGCACCCTGTGCCCGCACTGCAAGGCCCCACAGCCCCTCGGCGAGGAAGACTGGCAGACGCTGACCCGGCCCTGGCAGGCGCCGTTGCCGGCCACCGCGTACCGCGCCATCGGCTGCAACGAATGCCGGGACACCGGGTTTCGTGGCCGTGCCGGGGTGTACGAGATCATGCAGATGACCGACACGGTGAAGGCGCATATTCAGGCCGAGACCGACCTGGCAGCGCTCAAGCGCCGGGCCGTGATGGAGGGCATGCGCACCTTGCGCCTGTCTGGCGCGCAGAAGATCGCCGCCGGGCTGACCACCGTCGAGGAAGTGCTGAGGGTGACTCCAAGAAATGATTTGAAATAGAACCGCCGCTATCGGGAACTCCGCTTCAGGCTTGAGAATCCAAATCATGAACAAATCCTGTCGGAGTCACCCATCATGCGTCTCAAAACTGCCGTCGTAACGCTCGCCCTGCTCTCGGTACCGGTCGGCTCCGCCATGGCCGGGGATTTCCTGAGAGACGTACTGTCCTCTGGTGCAACCACCGGTTCCACTTACCTCACGTTCCGCCACCACAAGCTGATCGTCGCCGCCCAGGACGACGCTGGCAGCTACGTGGCGAGCAACGGCAGCATCAAGGGCCCGTACCTTGAGGCCGCGATGCAGCAGGTGCGCACCGACAACCCAGGCCTGAAGGCGTCGGACATGGAATTGGCCAACGCCATTCTGATCAAGGGCGCCGAGCCAGCCGGCGAATAAGCCTCTGTAGCCGCTGCCGCCAGGCCGCGTCCGGGCCAACATCGCGGACGCAGCCTGGCGGCAGCTGCTACGGGGTTCGGTAGTCGTCTACCGGCACGCAGGCGCAGTACAGGTTTCTATCCCCATATACGTTGTCGACCCGGTTCACCGCTGGCCAGTATTTGTGCGCCTGCGTGTGACCGCTGGGGGTTATCGCCTGGGCGATGGGGTACGGGCGCTCCCACGGCGCGGTGATGTCGGCCAGGGTGTGTGGCGCGCGCTTGAGCGGGTTGTCCTCGGCCGGCCAATGGCCATTGGCGACCTGGGCGATTTCCGCGCGAATGCTGAGCATGGCCTCGACGAACCGGTCCAGCTCAGCCTTGGACTCGCTCTCGGTAGGCTCGATCATCAGCGTACCCGGTACCGGGAACGACATGGTCGGCGCATGGAAGCCGTAGTCCATCAGGCGCTTGGCCACGTCCTCCTCGGTGATGCCGGTCTGCGCCTTCAGCGGCCGCAGGTCGAGGATGCACTCGTGCGCCACGCGGCCATTGCGCCCGCTGTACAGCACCGGGAAAGCCCCGCCCAGCTGTTGTGCCAGGTAGTTCGCCGACAGGATCGCCACCTCGGTGGCGTCCACCAGCTGCGGCCCCATCATGGCGATGTACATCCAGCTGATGGGCAGGATGCTGGCGCTGCCCCAGGGCGCGGCGCTGACGGCGCCGTTGTTCGGCAGCGGCCCGTCGATGGGCACCACCGGGTGGTTGGCGACGAACGGCGCCAGGTGTGCGCGCACGCCGATCGGGCCCATGCCCGGGCCACCGCCGCCATGGGGGATGCAGAAGGTCTTGTGCAGGTTCATGTGCGACACGTCGGCGCCAATGTCGGCCGGCCGCGCCAGGCCCACCTGGGCGTTGAGGTTGGCGCCGTCCATGTACACCTGGCCGCCGTGCTGGTGGATCACCTGGCAGATCTCGACGATGCCTTCCTCGTACACCCCGTGGGTGGAGGGGTAGGTGGCCATCAGGCAGGAGAGCTTGTCGCCGGCGGCCTGGGCCTTGGCCTTGAGGTCATCGAGGTCGACGTTGCCGGCCTCGTCGCATTCGACGATCACCACCTGCATGCTGGCCATCTGCGCCGAGGCCGGGTTGGTGCCGTGGGCCGACGCCGGGATCAGGCAGATGTTGCGCTGCCCCTGGTGGCGGCTCTCGTGGTACTTGCGGATGGCCAGCAGCCCCGCGTACTCGCCCTGGGCGCCGGAATTGGGCTGCATGCAGATGGCATCGAAGCCGGTGATGGCGCACAACCACTGCTCCAGCTCGTCGATCATGGCCTTGTAGCCGCGCGCCTGCTCGGTGGGCGCGAAGGGGTGCAGGTTGGCGAACTGCGGCCAGGTGATGGGGATCATCTCGCTGGTGGCGTTGAGCTTCATGGTGCAGGAGCCCAGCGGGATCATCGACTGGTTCAGCGCCAGGTCCTTGTTTTCCAGCTGCTTGAGGTAGCGCAGCATCTCGGTTTCGCTGTGGTGCAGGTTGAACACCGGGTGGCTGAGGTAGCCGGACGCTCGCTCAAGCGCCGCCGGAACGCCTGCAGGCAGGCTTTCAGCGTCCAGCGCCGCCACCTCCAGCCCGTGGTCGGCGCCCAGCAGGATGTCCCATAACACCCGCACCGTGGCCTCGTCGCAGGCTTCGTCGAGGCTCAGCCCGACGTGGCCGCGCCCCAGGATCCGCAGGTTCACCCGCGCCGCCTGGGCACTGTCGATGATCGCCGTCTGCGCGCCGCCAACGTCCAGGGTGAGAGTGTCGAAGAAGTGCTGGTTGACTCGGCTGATGCCTTTGCGCTCAAGCCCTGCCGCCAGGATTTGCGTGAGCCGGTGCACGCGCTGGGCAATGCGCCGCAAGCCGACAGGGCCGTGGTACACGGCGTAGAACGCGGCGATGTTGGCCAGCAACACCTGGGCGGTGCAGATGTTGGAGTTGGCCTTCTCGCGGCGGATGTGCTGCTCGCGGGTTTGCAGGGCCATGCGCAAGGCCACGTTGCCGCGGGCGTCTTTGGAGACGCCGATGATGCGCCCCGGGATCGCGCGCTTGTACTCGTCGCGGCTGGCGAAATACGCCGCGTGGGGCCCGCCATAGCCCATGGGCACGCCGAAGCGCTGGGTGGAGCCCAGCACCACGTCGGCGCCCATCTCCCCTGGAGGCGTGAGCACCAGCAGGCTCAGCAGGTCGGCGGCCACGCAGGCGATGGCCTGGCGGGCGTGCAGTTGCTCGATCAAGGGGCGCAGGTCGCGCACTTCGCCATGGGTGTCGGGGTATTGCAGCAAGGCGCCAAACACATCGTGGCTGGCGAGGTTGTCCACGGCATCGATGACCAACTCGATGCCAAAGCCTTCGGCACGGGTCTGCACCACCGAGATGGTCTGCGGGTGGCAATTGCTGTCGACAAAGAAGCGTGGGCTCTTGGACTTGCTGACCCGCCGCGCCAGGGCCATGGCCTCGGCAGCGGCGGTGGCTTCGTCCAGCAGCGAGGCGTTGGCCAGCTCCAGCCCGGTGAGGTCGATGATCATCTGCTGGAAGTTGAGCAGCGCTTCCAGGCGGCCCTGGGCGATTTCCGGTTGATACGGGGTATAGGCGGTGTACCAGCCGGGGTTCTCCAGCACGTTGCGCAAGATGACCGCCGGGGTGAGGGTGCCGTGGTAGCCCAGGCCGATGAGGCTGGTCCACACCTCGTTCTGCTGGGCGTGGCCGCGCAGTTTCGCCAGGGCAGCGGTTTCGTCCAGCGCCGGCGGCAGGTCCAGGGGGCGGTTGAAGCGGATGCTGGGCGGCACCGTCTGTTCGATCAACTGGTCACGGCTGGCCAGGCCCAGGGCTTCGAGCATGGCGCGCTGTTCCGCGGCATCGGGGCCGAGGTGGCGGCGAGGGAAGGCGTCGGGGTCTTGCAGTTCGCGCAGCGTTGGCAACCGGGACATGGCGGCTCTCTTTTCCGAGACATGACGGGCCTCGATGGGTCGAGGCCTGTTCAGTCTAGAAAGAGAATGCCGCCCGTGCCGGGAACTTGGTTACTCGCCGATGGCGGCTTTGTAACCAGCGGCGTCCAGGAGCTTGTCCAGCTCGGCCGGGCTGCTTGGCTTCAGTTTGAAGATCCAGGCCCTGTAGGGTTCTTCGTTGAGCAATTCTGGGCTGTCGGCCAGTTCTTCGTTGATGGCGATCACTTCGCCCGATACCGGCGAGTAGATGTCGGAAGCGGCCTTCACCGATTCAACCACGCCAGCGGCATCGCCTGCGGCGAACACTTTGCCCACTTCGGTCAGTTCCACGAATACCACGTCACCCAGGGCTTCCTGGGCGTGGTCGGAGATACCCACGGTCACGCTGCCGTCGGCTTCCAGGCGCGCCCACTCGTGGCTTTCGGCAAAACGCAGGTCAGCAGGAATATTGCTCATGATTTTATTGTCCTCAACAGGTCGGCGGCAGGCCCGCGCAAAAGTCAGATCAGGGTTTTGCCATGGCGCACGAACGTGGGTCGTACTACCCGTACCGGGTACCACTTGCCACGGATTTCCACCTCGGCACGGTCAGCGGTGGCCATCGGAACGCGCGCCAGGGCGATCGATTTGCTCAACGTAGGTGAGAAACTACCACTGGTGATCTCCCCTTCGCCAATTTCTGCGATACGAACTACCTGGTGGGCACGTAATACACCACGCTCTTCCAGCACCAACCCGACCAGTTTTTCCCTCGCGCCCTGGCCGCGTTCAGCTTCAAGCGCCTGGCGGCCGATGAAGTTTCGCCCGGCCGGCTCCCAGGCGATGCTCCAGGCCATGTTCGACACCAGGGGCGAATGCGCCTGGTCGATATCCTGGCCGTAGAGGTTCATGCCCGCCTCCAGACGCAGCGTATCCCGGGCTCCCAGGCCGATCGGGGCAATGCCGGCGCCTACCAGGTCGTTGAAAAACGCAGGCGCCTCGACGGCGGGCAGGACGATTTCCAGGCCATCTTCACCGGTGTAGCCGGTGCGGGCAATGAACCAGTCGCCGTCGGGCAGGCCCTGGAATGGCTTGAGCTGATTGATCAGGTTGGCGCGCGCCTGGCTCACCAGCTGCGCGACCTTATGCCGCGCCTGCGGGCCCTGGATGGCGAGCATCGCCAGCTCGGGGCGCTCGCTGACGCGCACGTCGAAACCGCCGGCGACCTTGCCGATCCAGGCCAGGTCTTGGTCACGGGTGGCGGCGTTGACCACCAGCCGGTAACCGTCGTCCAGCAGGTAGACGATCATGTCGTCGACGATGCCACCGCGCTCGTCGAGCATGGCGCTGTACAGCGCCGCGCCAGTGCCCTCAAGGCGCGCGACGTCGTTGGCCAGCAGGTGCTGGAGGAAGGCCTGGGCCTGGGGCCCGGCGATGTCGATGACGGTCATGTGCGATACATCAAACACGCCACAGTCGCTGCGCACCTGGTGGTGTTCCTCGACCTGCGATCCATAGTGCAGGGGCATGTCCCAACCGCCAAAATCGACCATCTTGGCGCCCAGCGCCAAATGCAGGTCATAGAGAGGCGTACGCTGTCCCATGGGTTTCTCCTTCCGGGCTTGGCGAAGGCGCGCATACTGGGCAAACCACCCGCAAGGCTCTGGAACAGGGCTTTGCGGGGTGCCTATAAGACCAGATCACAATGACCGGCCGCGCCGAATGCCGCGCATTGTAGCCGCAAGGCGCGGCCCTGACACCTCTGGGCAGAGGCGCCATCAGGTTTGACCGATACGCCGTGCCGAACGTCGAATCAGCCCGATCACCGGCAACAGGCCCACCAGCACCAGGGTCAGGGCAGGCAGCGAAGCGCGGGCCCACTCCCCTTCGCTGGTCATCTCGAACACCCGCACGGCGAGGGTGTCCCAGCCGAAGGGGCGCATCAACAGCGTAGCGGGCATTTCCTTGAGCACGTCGACGAACACCAGCAGCGCCGCGCTCAGTGCCCCCGGCAGCAGCAGCGGCAGGTACACACGGTTGAACAGCCGTACACCGCCAACGCCCAGGCTGCGGGACGCTTCAGGCAGCGACGGGCGAATTTTCGCCAGGCTGCTTTCAAGCGGGCCGTAGGCCACGGCCATGAACCGCACCAGGTAGGCCAGCAGCAGCGCCGCCAGGCTACCCAACAGCAGCGGGCGCCCCGCCAGCGGAATGACCAGCGCCTTGTCCAGGTAACTGAAGGCCAGCATGATCGACACCGCCAGCACCGAGCCCGGCAGCGCGTAGCCCAGGTTGGCCAGGCCCACGCCGGCGCCGATGGCCCGGCCAGGCGCCTGGCGCCGCGCAAACGCCAGCAGCAGGGCCACGGCCACGGTCGCCAACGCCGCCAGCACGCCCAGGTACAGCGTGTGCACAACCAGCCCCAGGTAACGCTCATCCAGGTCGAAACGACCGCGCTGCCAGCACCACACCAGCAATTGCGCCACCGGCACCACGAACGCACAGGCGAACACCAGGCCGCACCAACTGGCCGCCGCTATGGCCTTCCAGCCACTCAGGCGGTAGCGCAGGTGCCCGCGCGCACGCTCGCCGCCGGCATGGGCAGCGCCACGGGCGCGGCGCTCGCCGTACAGCACCAGCACCACCGCCACCAACAGCAGGCTGGCCAGTTGCGCAGCGCTGGACAGGCTGAAGAAGCCGTACCAGGTCTTGTAGATGGCGGTGGTGAAGGTGTCGAAATTGAACACCGCCACGGCGCCGAAATCGGCCAGGGTTTCCATCATCGCCAAGGCGATGCCGGCGCCGATGGCGGGCCGCGCCATGGGCAGGGCTACGCGCCAGAACGCTTGCCAGGGCGTGTGCCCCAACACCCGCGCCGCTTCCATCAGGCCACGGCCCTGGGCCAGGAACGCCGTGCGCGCCAGCAGGTACACGTACGGGTAGAACACCAGCACCAGCACGATGATCACGCCGCCGGTGGAGCGCACCCGCGGCAGCCGCAGGCCGCTGCCGAACCCTTCGCGCAGCAGCGTCTGCACCGGCCCGGCGAAGTCCAGCAGGCCGACGAAGACGAAGGCCAGCACATAGGCGGGAATCGCGAACGGCAGCATCAGCGCCCAGTCCAGCCAGCGCCGGCCCGGAAACTGGCACAGGCTGGTGAGCCAGGCCAGGCTCACGCCCAGCAGGGTCACGCCGATGCCGACGCCCACCAGCAGGGTCAGGGTGTTGCCCAGCAGGCGTGGCAACTGCGTGGCCCACAGGTGCTGCCAGATGCCAGCGTCGATGCTCTGCCAGGACAACAGCAGCACACTGAGCGGCAACAGCACCAGCGCTGCCATGGCGAAGACCGGCAGGTACCAGCGGCGCTGGTTCACGGGCCGGTCAGTTCCAGCCGGCACGGTCCATCAGCCGAATGGCATCGGCCTGGCGCTTGCCCGCCACCTCGACCGGCAAGGTGTCGGCCTTGAACGTACCCCAGCCCGCCACTTCCGCCGAAGGCTCGACGCTGGGGTTGGCGGGGAATTCCTGGTTGGTGTCGGCGAAGATCTTCTGCGCCTCGGGGCCGGTCATCCATTCCACCAACGCCTTGGCGGCCTGGGGGTGCGGCGCGTGGCGCGTCAGGCCGATGCCCGACAGGTTGACGTGCACGCCACGGTCTTCCTGGTTGGGCCAGAACAGCTTGATTGGCAACTGCGGGTCCTGGCGGTGCAGGCGCCCGTAGTAGTAGGTGTTGACGATGCCGACGTCGCACTGGCCAGCCTTGATGGCCTGCAGCACGGCGATGTCGTCGGAGAACACGTCGGTGGACAGGTTGTTGACCCAGCCCTTGAGGATGGCTTCGGTCTGCGCCTCGCCGTGGGTCTCGATCAGCGTGGCGGTCAGCGACTGGTTGTAGACCTTCTTCGCCGTGCGCAGGCACAGGCGGCCTTCCCATTGCTTGTCGGCCAGGGCCTCGTAGGTGGACAGGTCGGCGGGTTTGACCCGGTCGGTGGAGTAGGCAATGGTTCGCGCGCGCAGGCTCAGGCCGGTCCACTCATGGCTGGCGGCGCGGTACTGCGGCGGGATGTTGGCGTCGATGACCCCCGATTGCAGCGGCTGCAGGATGCCCATCTGCTCGGCCTGCCAGAGGTTGCCGGCGTCGACGGTCAGCAGCAGGTCAGCGGTGGCGTGCTCGCCCTCGGCCTTGATGCGCTGCATCAGCGGCGCTTCCTTGTCGGTGATGAACTTGATCGGCACCCCGGTTTTGGCGGTGTAGGCATCGAAGACCGGCTTGATCAGCTCGTCGATACGCGAGGAATACACCACCACTGCATCGGCGGCGCGAGCTTCATGGGCGAACAGGCTGAGGGCCAGGGCGATGAAAACGCGCTTGGAAGGCAGCATGGAAATAGACCCCGAAATCGAATGAGAGGCAAATGGTAGAGAAACGCATTTGCCATCTCAATCGAAGTCGAAAGCAAGAAGTTTCCAGATGTTTCCCGGAAGTTCCCATGTTCCCGTAGCAGCCGCCGAAGGCGGCGTCCGCGTTCACCGCGGTGTGCCGGGAACAGCGCCGCGCCTTGGACGCGGCGGAAAACGTGTTGCGTGCGGAGTAGGCGCCTGTAGCAGCTGCCGAAGGCGGCGTCCGGGTTCACCGCAGGGTACCGGGAACAGCGCCTTGGACGCGGCCTGCGGCCGCTGCTACGGAAACCGCGTTGCGCGCGGGGTAGGCGCCTGTAGCAGCTGCCGAAGGCGGCGTCCGGGTTCGCTGCGGTGTGCCGGGAACAGCGCGGCGCCTTGGACGCGGCCTGCGGCCGCTGCTACGGAAACCACGTTGCGTGCGGGGTAGGCGCCTGTAGCAGCTGCCGAAGGCGGCGTCCGGGTTCACCGCAGGGTACCGGGAACAGCGCGGCGCCTTGGACGCGGCGGAAACCGCGTTGCCTGCGGGGTAGGCGCCTGTAGCAGCTGCCGAAGGCGGCGTCCGGGTTCACCGCGGGGTACCGGGAACAGCGCCGCGCCTTGGACGCGGCGGAAACCACGTTGCGTGCGGGGTAGGCGCCTGTAGCAGCCGCCGAAGGCGGCGTCCGGGGGGCACCGCGGTGTGCCGGGAACAGCGCGGCGCCTTGGACGCGGCCTGTGGCCGCTGCTACAGGGGTTTTGCCAGGGCTGGCAGGTCGCCGCTCAAACCCAGGGCCTGGCGCACGAACAGCGCCTTGGCCTCGGGCATCTGCTCCACCCACTTGAGGCCGCTGTTGCGCAACCAGCGCACCGGCAGCGGGTCGGCCTGGAACAGCCGCTCGAAGCCTTCCATGGCCGCCATCAACGCCAGGTTGTGGGGCATGCGCCGGCGTTCGTAGCGGCTTAGCACCCGCACGTCGGCCAGGCGTTCGCCACGGCCGTTGGCGTGCAGCAGCTCTTCGGCCAGCACCGCGGCATCGAGGAAGCCCAGGTTCACGCCCTGCCCCGCCAGTGGGTGAATGGTGTGGGCGGCGTCGCCGATCAGCACCAGGCCTTCTGCCACGTAGCGCTTGGCGTGGCGCTGGCGCAGCGGCACGCACAGGCGCTTGTCGGCGTGCTCGACCTTACCCAGGCGGCCTTCGAAGGCGCGCTCCAGTTGGGCGCAGAAGGCGTCGTCGTCCAGCGCCATCAGGTGCTCGGCTTCCTTGGGCGTGGTTGACCAGACGATCGAGCACCAGTGCTGCTGGTCGGCATGCTCCAGCGGCAGGAAGGCCAGCGGGCCGTCGTCGGTGAAGCGCTGCCAGGCGGTGCGCTGGTGCGGTTGCGCGCAGCGCACGCTGGTGACGATGGCGTGGTGCAGGTAATCCCACTCACGGGTTTCGCAGCCGGCCAGGCGGCGCACGGCGGAATGGGCGCCGTCGGCGGCCACCACCAGCGGCGCACGCACGGTGCGGCCGTCGGCCAGGGTCAGCAGCCAGTCGTCACCGGAGCGGCGCAGCTGTTCCAGGCGCGCGTTGGCCAGCAGGCCGATGTCGCTGTCGTGCAGTTGCTCCAGCAGCGCATCCTGGACCACGCGGTTCTCGACGATGTGGCCCAGGGTTTCGGCATGCACACTGGCGGCGCTGAAGTGAATGTGGCCGGTGCCGCTGCCATCCCACACGCTCATGTCGCCGTAGGCGCAGGCACGACGACGGGCAATGCCCTGCCAGGCGCCCAGGCGCTCAAGCACGCGCTGGCTGGCGGCCGAGAGGGCGCTGACGCGCGGTTCGAACGGCGCCTGGGCGTCGAACGCCTTGACGCTGAGGGGGCTGCCGTCGACCACCAGGATTTCCAGGCCGCTGTTCTGCAACGCCAGGGCCAGGGCGCTGCCCACCATGCCGGCGCCGACTACTACCAGATCTGCACGCATTTCCATGCTTCAAGCCTGTTCCACGGGGTTGATGGGGGAGTAAAACGACGCGGCCATGCTCAACCCTGCATATCTGCGCGGGTGCCCAGGCCCATGGCCTGGCGGGCGAACCAGCGCTTGGCCGGCGGTAGCAGGTCCAGGCCCAGCAGGCCCAGGTTGCGCCCGGCGGCCACCAGCGGCTGGGAGGAACCGAACAGGCGGGTGACCTTGTCGGAGAAGCCCACGGTCAGGTCTTGGTCGGCGCGCTGGCTGGCGCGGTAGCGCTGCAAGGTGGCGAAGTCGCCCAGCGGTGCCTGGCTGGCCAGCAGGGTGTCGGCCAGAGCCTGCACGTCCCGCAGCGACAGGTTGAAACCCTGGCCGGCGATGGGGTGCAGGGCGTGGGCGGCGTTGCCGAGCACCACCAGGTGTGGCCGTACCTGCTCTTCGGCCTCTACCAGCGTCAGCGGATACAGGTGGCGCACGCCGACCTGCTGCAAGGTGCCCAGGCGGTAGCCGAACACGCCTTGCAGTTCCTTGAGGAACGCGCGCTCGTCGATCTCGGCCAGGCGCTGGGCGTCCATGCCCTGGCGGGTCCACACCAGCGCGCAGCGGTTGTCGGGCAGCGGCAGCAGGGCCATGGGGCCGTCGTCGGTGAAGCGTTCGAACGCCAGGCCTTCATGGGGCTGGCTGGGGCTGATGTTGGCGATCAGCGCGCTCTGGTCATAGGGCCGGCGGCGCACGCCGATGCCCAGTTGCTCGCGCAGGCCGGAGCGGCCGCCATCGGCCAGCACCGCCAGGTCGCAGTCCAGGCTGGTGTCATCGTTGAGGGTCAGGCGGTAGCCGTCCTCGCGCACCTGCAGCCGGGTGACCTCGGCGGGTACGCGCCAGCTCACCACCTCTGGGTCCAGCGCCTGCCACAGGCATTGGCCCAGCCAGGCGTTCTCCACTACATAGCCCAGGGCCGGCACGCCTTCTTCCAACGCGGTCAGGCGGGTGACGCCAAAGCGCCCGCGGTCCGACACGTGGATTTGCCGGATCGGCTCGGCGCGGCGGTGAATGTGCTGCCACAGGCCCAGGCGCTCGTAGATCTGCCGGGTGCCGAACGACAGCGCCGAAGAGCGTGCGTCGTAGCTGGGCTGGTAGCTGTCGCCAGGGGCGAACGGCTCGATCAGCATGATCTTCCAGCCGCGCGCCTTGGCGCCGGCCTGCAGGGCCAGGGCCAGGCTGGCGCCGACCAGGCCGCCGCCGATGATTGCCAGATTGACGCGGTTCATGCGGCCTCGGTACGTGCTTGAGCCATCAAGGCTTCGATTTCGGCGACGGTCTTGGGCACGTCGCCGGTCAGGATGTCGCAACCACTGCGGGTCACCACCACGTCGTCTTCGATGCGCACGCCAATGCCGCGCCATTTCTTCGCCACGCGGGTGTTGTCGGGGCTGATGTAGATGCCCGGCTCCACCGTCAGGGTCATGCCCGGCTCCAGCACGCGCCATTCGCCGCCCACGCGGTAGTCGCCGACGTCGTGCACGTCCATGCCCAGCCAGTGCCCGGCACGGTGCATGTAGAAGGCGCGGTAGGCCTCGTTGACGATCAGCTCGTTGACCTCGCCTTCCAGCAGGCCCAGTTCCACCAGCCCTTGGGTGATGACCCGCACGGTGGCCTCGTGGGCCTCGTTCCAGTGGCGGTCCGGGCCGATGGCGGCAAAGGCTGCTTCCTGGGACTTGAGCACCAGCTCGTAGATGGCCTTCTGCTCGGGCGAGAACACGCCGCTGACCGGGAAGGTGCGGGTGATGTCGCTGGCGTAGCAGTCGATCTCGCAGCCGGCGTCGATCAGCACCAGGTCGCCGTCCTTGAGCAGCGCGTCGTTCTCCTGGTAGTGGAGGATGCAGCTGTTGCGGCCCGAGGCGACGATGGAGCCATAGGCCGGCATCTTCGCCCCGCCCTTGCGGAACTCGTAGTCCAGCTCGGCCTCCAGGCTGAACTCGTGCAGGCCGGCGCGGCACGCCTGCATGGCGCGCACGTGGGCACGGGCGGAGATCTGCGCGGCATGGCGCATGACCTTCACCTCGTTGGCCGACTTGTACAGGCGCATGTCGTGCAGCAGGTGGTCCAGCGCCACGAACTCTTCGGGCGGCTGCGAACCCAGGTCGGCCTTGGAGCGAATCACGTTGATCCACTCCATCAGGTGCCGGTCGAATTCGGTGTTGCTGCCCATGGCCGTGTACACCCGGTCGCGGCCTTCGATCAGGCCGGGCAGGATGTCGTCGATATCGGTGATGGGGAAGGCATCGTCGGCGCCGTAGTCGCGAATGGCGCCCTCCTGGCCGGCGCGCAGGCCATCCCACAGCTCACGCTCGGGGTTGCGCTCGCGGCAGAACAGCACGTACTCGCCGTGCTCGCGGCCGGGGATCAGGGCGATCACCGCCTCGGGCTCGGGGAAGCCGCTCAGGTACTGGAAGTCGCTGTCCTGGCGGTACACGTGCTCCACGTCGCGGTTGCGAATGGCCACCGCGGCCGCCGGCAGGATGGCGATGCTGTTGGGCTCCATCTGCGCCATCAGAGCCTTGCGCCGTCGCGCATATTCCGACTTCGGGATGTGGATTACTGGCACAGGTGGGCCCCTTTTCGCATCAGTGCAGGGAAGGCTTGGCAGCCGCCACTGGCTTGGCGCACTCGGTGAACAGCAGCATCGGCGCCACGCGCAGGTATTCCATCACTTCCATGTAGTCGCTTTCGGCGTCTTCGGATTCTTCCAGCGCTTCCTGCACCTGGGAAATGGCGTCCATGTCCTGGAGGATTTCCTGGGCTTCCTGGCTCAGGGTCTTGCCACCCGAGTGCAGGCCGAAGCCGGTGAGGAAGCCTTGGCACCATTGGCCCAGGGCGGTGGCACGCTCGGTCAGCGGGGCGTCGTCGCTAGGCAGCAGGATGACGATGGTCACGTCTTCGCCGGTGAGTTCGCCCTGGACCATGGCCTGCAGGCCAACCAGCGCGTTGCGCACGTTGTCGGCAGGTTCGGTGTCCAGCGACAGCGCGGCGTCCGCCAGCCAGCCTTCGGCGTCGAAGTCGGCGCCAGCGCAGCTACGGCCCAGCAGCAAGCCATGCAGCTCGGCAGGGGAAACGGGGTGACCGCCAGCGTTGAGCAGGTCGGCAAAGCCTTGATACGGGGATTTCTGAATAGACATGGCAACTAGGCGCCAGGCGGCGCAATGACTAGAATGAAGACCTTGTATCCTAGCACCGGCAGGCGCGCCAAGACCATCGACGCGGCCAACTCGTTAACGTGCAAGGCCTTGCGCCACTCACTGATTGTAGCGAACGGGACCCCATGGAACAGAACGACCTGCAAGCGCTGATGGGCCGACTCGAGCAATTGATCGACCGAGTCGAGCAACTAAAACGCCAAAACGGACTCCTACTAGCTCAGGAAAAATCCTGGCGCGAGGAGCGCGCACACCTCATAGAAAAAAACGAAATCGCCCGGCACAAGGTCGAATCGATGATTTCGCGCCTCAAGGCCCTGGAGCAAGACTCATGAGTTCAAGCAATAGCGTCACTGTTCAGATCCTCGACAAGGAATACTCGATCATTTGCCCTCCCGAGGAGCGCAGCAACCTGGTCAGCGCCGCGCGCTACCTGGACGGCAAGATGCGCGAGATCCGCAGCAGCGGCAAGGTCATCGGCGCCGACCGCATCGCTGTGATGGCTGCACTGAACATTACCCATGACCTGTTGCACAAGCAGGAAACCCCCGACATCGCCGCCAGCGGTTCCACCCGCGAACAGGTCCGCGACCTGCTCGAACGCGTCGACCTGGTGCTCGCCACTGATCAGGATGAAACCCGGGGCTGAAACATTCTGATTGTTTCGGGTATACTTGCGCCGCTCCCTGGAGTGCTTGCCAGTCGGTCATGTCCCTGAGCCGATACGCACAACCACGGGGGTTGCACGCTGAGGCCGGTGCGCATGTCCGCTTGACGGAAAGCCTTAACGCCTCCTGCAATCTCCACCTTGAACTTTCGGGTTCAAGGGCTACACCGACAGCGGTTCGTCGGGGAGTCTCGCATTACTTGCCCCTGCCAGGCCTTGCCGGCATGGGCACCCGCCCCGCCGCCCCGCGCGGCCCGGGCGCTTCTGGATGGCCTTCGCCATGACCGAATCCGCACCGCTTTCACGCCCTCAATTGCGCCGCCTGCTGCGCGATGCCCGACGGGCACTGACCCCTGCGCAACAACGTGAAGCCGCACGTGGGCTGTACCGCCAGTTGGCCCAGCACCCGCTGTTCCGGCGCGCCCGCCACGTGGCCCTGTACCTGCCCAACGACAGCGAAATAGACCCGCGCCTGCTGCTGGCCGAAGCCCAGCGCCGGGGCAAGAAAACCTATTTGCCGGTGCTCAGCGCCTGGCCACGGACCAAAATGGTGTTCCAGCAGGTGCGCGCGGGTGAGGCATATCGTCGCAACCGCTTCCGCATTCCCGAGCCGCACATCAACCCGGCACGCCAACGGGTGATCTGGGCGCTGGACCTGATCCTGCTGCCGCTGGTGGGCTTTGACGAAGTGGGTGGCCGGCTGGGCATGGGCGGTGGCTTCTACGACCGCAGCCTGGCTTACCGCAGCCGCCGTGGTGCCTGGCACAAGCCGGTGCTGCTGGGCCTGGCCCATGAGTGCCAGAAGGTGGAGCGGCTGGCGCAGGCCAGTTGGGACGTGCCGTTGCAGGGGACCGTGTCGGATAAACGCTGGTACCTGGCGTAACCCTGCAGTGTCTAGTCCTGAAATAGGTTTACACCTCTTTCAGTCTCAAAACGCCCGATGCACCGCATCGGGCGTTTTGTATTTCAGGGAGAGATGTGGTCGCTCCCCGTTGTAGATCAGTACAGATTCATCCAC